>CAYOMO010000099.1:0-5247 GCA_964405065.1 uncultured Gammaproteobacteria bacterium | reverse complement strand
ATTGAAAGGTTATTAAGTTTTTATAGGCAAGAGTTTATTGTTGTGGACATTGTGAAGATCTGTTCAGCCATTCTTGTCCAGACACGCAAGTACGACAAGCAAATATTTGAAATACTAAAAAGCTTAATCGAGATTAATACCAAAGAGGTTTTCTTTCTCAAAAAATCAGACCGTAAGGAGTGGGAACAAGAACAAACAACGGAGGCTTTAAAAAAGCTTTATGAGATTACTGATGAAGGAGTTAAGAATGAAATTGTCGCTTTTATTTTTAGCTTTTTTGATTTAGTAAGCGATGACGGTCAGTTTTGGCATCACACTCCTGATGATATTTTTAAAATTCTTAAATTACATGTAGAAGCTGATATTGAGTCCAGAATTTTATCTCTATCAGAATTATTATCAAAGCAGTACGAAAAGTTTTATAAACGTTTTGGTAGGCAGTCCATTTACGAAGGATGGGAACACATGGGCTTTACCAATACTGATAGGCATTTTATTACTCACATCTTGCAGCCGATATTACTTCAGTATTATTTAGTTAATCCTGATGAAGCATGGAAGTTTATAACAGAAAAAATAATTACTACAAAAGAAGACTTAGTTTCGTTAGAGAAGCCTGACTATCTAAATAGAGCATCTATTCCCGTAGTTGTCAGTGCTTATTTAGATCCGAAATATAAAAAGGAAGCCCTCGCAATAATCAAAGATTTTGTAGAAATGCGTAAAGGAATTCCACATAAGACAGAGCTGATTTACAAGCAAGTAGGTGGAGATGCGTTTTCTGATGATCAAAAATGGGAACTTGTAAAACTACAACTCGATTATGAACCATATAAAGGAATACCTGCTAATGATCATGTAGAAAAAATTGTCAGTGAACTAGCAAATAAAGGACATGAGGCTGCATTAACTGCTTTGGAGGCATGGGGCAAGAACCCTGAGTATAATAAGTTTCGAGGAGTTCTGGAAGGAAATATTACTTCAAATGTTCCAGGTCTACTTGCGAATCCAAAGACGAAGAGCAGGGGCATAGCCATTTTAAGAAAGTTCCTCAATAGTGACTACTTCATAAATAAGCAGGGAGAGTGGGACGTATGGCAAACAGCTAAAGTTTTATCACAGGTTTTGGTTGAGGACTTTGAAGAAGGAAAGGCAATTATTCAGGAAATATGGGATCGAGATTCACTTACTCATAATCAGCAAATTGTAATTACAAGCAGTATTAACGACATTGAAAATAATAATAATTTAATTGCAAGAGTTTACGAGGAAATAGTTTCATCTTGGATTACTGACTGCAAAGATGATATCAAACTTTTTATAGCAAAAATACCTGATCTCCAATCACGGTTATCCGTTGTTCGTTATGGGGACAAATTAGCAAAAGGGGGAAGGTATGAAGGTGCAATAAAAATTGCCAGATTCTTTATTGATGATCCAGATCCGACTTTAGAAAACGATCCTGATGATCCAGAGGGGAAACACAATCTCCATGAGCAGGTTAAAAAAGGTAAGGATGTAAATGAAATTACCACAGTTAGAGCATCAGTTGCATGGATATTACAAAGTATAGCCATATTGCCAGGTCGTGATTATATACCAGAGATTATTCCATTAGTAGAAAAACTAACTAAAGATGAAAACTATTATGTAAGGGCTTACTCCTGTATCCCTTTAGAACAGTTGATGACCGTAAGGCATACTGTCTTACCAACTAATTCCACGGAAAGATTCATCAGTATTAAAGTTGCAAATGAAATTGAACGAATCGCTTATGCAATGTTGCGAAATAAAGAGAACTGGGGAGTTGAACAAATAATGATGGGAATTTTGAGACTTTTTTATAACGTTAGAAGTGTTACCACTGAGGAGGCAAAGGAAATATTGAATACTTTCTTGGAAACTAAGAATGACAAAATTATTGAAGAAGCCAGAAGTCTGTTCATTTTCTTTGCGGAGTTTAGAGCAAGTGCAATAGATGAGGAGAGACTGAAATACGTTTATAGCAAAGAAAGAATAGCAGAGTTAAAAGATTTTGATGATACTTACTTTAAGGATTTGCTTATTAAAATCTTAACCGATTCATCAGGTGAAGTTAAAGCAGGGCTTGCTTGGGCATTTTGGCACTTACCAAAAGAACAGGGGGTAGATTTTGAAAAGTGTTTTGCAATTTCCTATAAATATCTTCTTGTCCTCGCTGATTCTTATGAGCATGAAGTTATGACAAATATCTATTATTTCATTGAGGAAAATTATGAGAAAAAGTTTGAAGAATGTTTTGAGCTTTGGAAGAAATGTTTAACTGTAGAAAGGCCATATTTGCAGGGTAAAATCACAAAAGATAATCTTTACGAAATGCACTGGTGGCCATTTCATTACAACGGCAAGATCCTTGTAAAAATCGCAGACGAGAAAGGTGATGCAGAATTTTTAGAGTGGGTCGATTATTTAGCTGATTATCCAGAAGGGGCAATTATTGCTAACGATTTAGACCTTGTTATTGATATACTTGCAAAGCTTCCAATCACTGAGAAAGCAAAGTCTGTTTTTGAAAAATTAGTTGCTCGAAATCCTCAGTATTTTGAAAAGATGAAGGAGTGGCTAAACCATGTTTAAGTATCTTCAAGCTGACCAGTTTTATGTTGATCGTTATGATCTTCACACAATTGAGGAATGCTTGGATTGGTATTGGAACATACGAGATGGTTTTGAGAAGAAAAGAAATGACGAAGAGCTGAAGAAATTTACAGAGGAAGAATTCAATAAAGAGGTTCATAAAATTGCAAGCTATACCGTTAATGTTATAAAAGCCCAACGATATAAGCGCAAGAAAGAGACTATTCAAAAATGGATAGACAAGGATAGTAAAGAGCAGGAAAAGTTTGATAACGCAATTGCGCCAGATGGCGTACTTTGCAAAGAATGTTTTTCTCCAACAAAAATTACCTCCAAAGATTTGTTGGATTCTTATGAACCAGGTAGTCAGGTTTTATTCATGTTTGAATGTGTCAAATGCAAAAAAAGACAAGCTCTTTATGAAGATGGATCAGAATGGCATCACGAAAATCCAAAGTGTCCTAAGTGCAACTCCATACTTAACGAGAAAGCTAAAAATGTTAAAGGCATTTTAACAACAATAGCCGCTTGTCCTAACTGCGGTTATAAAAATAAGGACATTTATGACTTTAACAAATCTAAGAAAGAGCGAGAGGCAAGAGAATCTAGGGAAACGAAACTTCTTACAGAATACAGGAAAGAATTCTGTATAGATGAAAAAGTAGGAGAAGAGATGCTCCATAGTTATGATCAAATATCTCGCTTTGTTGATGAAATGAAGGAGAACGAGAAAAAAGACAATGATCCTTTAATTCAGAAAACAAGACAACTTAAAAAGCTTACTGTTATGCAGCTCGGAAAGCTAATTGAAGTTGCCATTGGAAAAGAAGGGTATAAAGACCTAAAGTTTGGTAAACCAGAGATGGGACAATATGTGGTTATTGATTTTTCTGTAAACGAGGCAAATGAGAACAGAAAAGATTACGATAGTCAGAACACTTTGAAAAAACTAATTAAGACCGCTCTGGAAGATACAAGTTGGAGACTGATGAGTGACGGTGTTCAGTATAGGTTAGGAATTTTGACTGGGAGACTTAAAGGTTATGAGAGAGAGGATGATTTAATAAAAATTATAGGAAATAAAGCGTTTTAAGTCTAATGGATATTTACTATCTGTGCTCTGGTGGACAGTCAATGAGCTCAGTCTCTATAGTAGCGTGTTCTATATGATATTCATTTTTTAACTTTTCTTTAATCTGTTTGACAACTTTTATACTTTCTTCTAAAGAACATTTCTCAATTGTTATGTGACAGCTTAATGCTGCATCACGAGAAGAAATAGCCCATGCATGTAAATCATCAGCATTTTTTACATTCTGAGTATCAAGTATTGTTTGTTTTACTTTACTCATATCTAAACCCTCAGGTGCTCCCTCAAGTAAGACATGCACTGCATCTCTTACCACACTCCAACTTCCTCTTAGGAGAAATACTCCAATTACGACACTAATTATAGAGTCAAAGATTGACATTCCTGTGATGAGGATAAGCACGCCAGCAATCAGAGCTCCTACAGAAGCTAGAGCGTCAAAAAGCATATTGATATAAGCACTCCTAATATTTAGATCTTTCTTTTCACTTCTGAACAAAAGGGCAATGCCAAGGTTGATACAAAGTCCAATAAATGCAACGACAGCTACTACACCACCTTCAACTGTATGTGGGGTTAAAAATCTCTGATAAGCTTCATAGAAAATATACAAGGCTAAAAGAAAAAGAATAAAACCATTTATTAAGGCAGCAAGAATTGTCGCTCTCCCATACCCATAAGTATGGTCTGAATTCGCTTTTCTTTTTGCAATTTTATTCGCAAGGAAAGAAATAAGCAGAGTTAGAGAATCCGTAAGATTATGTCCAGCATCAGAGATAAGGGCAAGACTTCCTGATAGAATACCTGCAACAAATTCTATAATTGTAAATCCAGTATTCAAAATGAGACCTAGCTTTAGCTTCCCGTCAAGATTTTCTGGTGATTCATGACTTCCACTCATAAATATATTGTAGCGCATTTTGGGAGAAATTAATTCATTTTTTCTATTGACGAAACAAATGTTATATTATAATATATCCCTCATAGGGGGATATATGGCGTATAGACCAAAAGACACACACGAAAGAATTACTCACCGCTTAAAAATTGCAAGAGGACACCTTGATAAGGTTATCAAAATGATGGAGGAAGACGCATATTGTATAGATGTTATGCATCAAATGCAGGCGGTTGAATCTGGACTCAAAGAAACAGGAAATCTTCTCTTAGAAAATCACCTTAAAGGTTGCGTTTCTGATGCAATCAAAGAAGGCAATGCTGACAAGTCAATTGAAGAAATAATGCAGGTTTTTAAAAAAAAGAGTTAATTTATTATGTCTGATATAAAGAAAACGTACGATGTTAAGGGAATGCATTGTGCATCCTGTGTAAGAGTAATAGAGCGAACTTTAAAGAAAGTTGATGGTGTTTCGGAAGCAACAGTCAATCTTGCCACAAATCAAGCCACAGTACATTATGAAGAAAACACTTCTGAGCAGGCAATGGCTTCTGCTGTAAAAAAGAAAGGTTACGAGTTAGTAATGGATGAGCCTATGCAAGGCTCCCATGACCATATGAATATGGGTTATGACCCAAAACTT
>CAYOMO010000098.1:0-5402 GCA_964405065.1 uncultured Gammaproteobacteria bacterium | reverse complement strand
AACCGTGAGTTCTCTGCTGACTCTCAATATGACTGCCTTTGCCGCTGAAAGCGGAACTTTTGATTCCCCCAATTTAGATCCTAAAGAAACACTGGAAATATCCCAACCAGTCAAAACAGAAACCAAATTTGAAGAAAAATACGCCACTGAATCCGCCAAGATAGAATATGAAAAAGAATACAAAGATGATCCAGAAACAGAAGCTGGCACTGAGACAGTTCTTCAAGAAGGTAAAAACGGCAAAAAAATTAAAACCATTAAAATCACCTATTATGATGGCAAAGAATTTGACCGGGTCACAGTCAAAACTGAAATTGAAAAGCCAACCCCCGAAATTATCGGCCGTGGCACTAAAATAGTTTGGAAAACCCTCCAAACACCCGAAGGCGAAATCCGCTACTGGAAAAAAATGCGTGTCTATGCAACCCACTATGACTCTCGCTGCCCTGGTTGTAATGAAACTACCGCTATCGGCATGAAAGCAGGCAAAGGGGTGATCGCTGTCGATCCATCAGTCATCAAAATGCGTTCCAATGTCTATGTTCCTGGATACGGTAAAGCAGTTGCAGGCGACACCGGTGGAGCTATCAAAGGCAATATTATCGATTTAGGATTTGATGACGCCAGAACAGCCGGCTGGTCTGCTAGATATGTTGATATCTACCTAATGGATAAAGCTCCAGAATAGTCTGACAATTTTTTTTCGAGTGCTTTCTCGACTTAATCCATCGTAGCCTTAGCGTAGCTGGAGAAAATACCATATAGAAAGTATTATCGGAATCTTCTCACATTAAATCCCGGGTAATTCGTTCGAAGAATAAATAAATTTATTTTCCTAGGAATAGCTTTCTCAAACCAAGTGTGGTTCTACCTACCAATGATCTGCGTTTCACAAAATCATCCATAAAACTCTTTACCTCTTCAAGTTGTAATCCTTTATTGCCAACTGCTGTTGCAAGAAACAGTCGGATCATTTCTTCAGATGGAGGTTTATCATCTATCATAGCTACTCGAGGAGGCAAATATTTAAAATATTGCTCGTAATAAATATCAACCTCATTTAAAGTGCCAATAGTGCCATAAATATCTTGATCTGCAATAGAAGCCTTACCACCTAAACGATTAATTTCCAATTGAATTTCTCCTCCATGCCAAAAAGTCGTCCAATTAAAATTATATTCACCAGCTAAGTAAGCCAGAGCACCGCTAGGAAGGCGCTCCCGTACAAAAACTGATGGCTGTAAAGGAGCATAAATATGTAAATCAGTCATTAACCCACGGGTTGTTTGTTCTTTAAGTTCTCGAGAAAAAGATCCTTCAGGAAGTGACATGGTAGAAATTAAGAACCGCGGACGAAAGAAAGTTTAGCAATCATATCTTCAACTTGTTTTGAAAAATCTTCTTTGCTTGTGGCTGGTGAACCATCATTTGATACTCGGTGAGTAATATATAAAGCTGGAACAGTTTTTGTACACCATTCATATCTAGTATAGTCACCTTCTGTAGCTTTAGTTCTCGAAACTTTAAATGTTCCTAAATCAATCATTTCTCCATTAGTGCAACCTGTCGCATCTTTAATGATAGTTACAGGTTTAGTGGCTGTTGAACAAGCAACTTTAAGATTATCTTGGCCATTAGTTGGATCAAGTTCGATATTTGAAGAATTACTACAAGTCAGTACTCCCCAATTTTTTGGATAGGCCATCTGAAAATCACCAGCATTATAAGATTTAAAATCTCCTGAAACTGGTTGAGTATTACCCTGATTGACGTCTACAGCAACTTGTCCTGATGCAATTGGTGATGCACTTGCAGTTACTTGATTGTTAGCAACATTGGTTGTGTTTCGATTTCGGATAAATTGAATTAAATAATAAATTGATCCAATAATTATAGCTAAAACAACTAATCCTACTAATGCTGTTGCAACTAAACTTTTTCTTTCGGCATCCATGATCAAAATAGTATAGCATAGTAACCTTGAAAAATCTACTATGAGACTTTATGAGGGATTTTTAATTTGAAATTCTATATCTTTTTTACGCTTCATCCTTTACCCTCTACTTTTTGCGTATCAAAATGAAACGTTCTTCATTTACTCGTTATATGAAGGTTGTTACAATAACAGCATGGATCTTCGCCAAATTAATGACTCCCAAAAGACTGATTACAACCAAGCTGTAACTCATGTTATTCAGTCTTGGGAATGGGGTGAATTTCGTCGTAAATTGGGCCTACCTCTTTTGAGGTACGGTCTCTATACAGATAATAAGCTCACTACTGCATTTCAACTTACTCTCCATAAAATCCCTTTTACTTCCAAGCAAGTTGGATATCTACCAAAAGGACCCTTACCCGAAAAAGATCTAGCCCAAGCTTTAAAACAAATTGGCGAAGAAAACCAATGCGCCTTCATTAAACTTGAACCAAATATTGAAATACCTCTGGCGCCTTATTCAGTTCACCCCAAATTTCAACCATCTCCCAAACCTCTTTTTACCAAATTTAACTTTGTCTTAGATTTAACACCCACAGAAGAAGAATTACTCAAAAATATGCATTCAAAAACAAGATATAACATCCGCTTAGCCGAAAAAAAGAATGTTTCTATTGAAATAAGTGATACTGATAAAGCTTTTAAAACTTTTCTTAAGCTCCATTTTGACACCACAATCAGGCAAGGTTTTCATAGTCATAATAGTAAATATCATCAATTAGCTTGGGAAACACTTCGAGAGGCTGGAATGGCCAAAGTTGCCATTGCATACTACCAAAAAAAACCGCTCTCAGCTTGGATGATCTACACCTTTAAGGAGGTACTTTACTATCCTTATGGAGGTTCTTCTGTTGAACATAAAGAAGTGATGGCCAACAATTTACTAGCTTGGGAAGTCATTAAGTATGGAAAATCCATCGGTATGAAAAGTTTTGACATGTGGGGAGCTTTGGGACCAAATCCAGATCCAAAAGACTCTTGGATCGGATTCCATCGATTTAAATCCGGCTATGGAGGCAAACTTGTCGAATACTTAGGAACTTATGACCTAGTTATTAACGATCCCTTATACTGGGCGTTTACATCTATAGATAAGTTTTCTAGTTTAAAATTCTTTTTACTAAAACTACTTGGCTCATAAATCCATGGATCAAACAATTTTCATCGCTTTAGCACTAATAAGTATCTCGCTACTCGGTTTATCTTGGTTTGCAGGTACAGATGCACCTTTTGTGACAACAGCCCAAGAAAAAATTTCTGACATACTAAAATCCGCTGGTTTAAAAAAAGGGGCGACTTTTTACGAACTAGGATCAGGTGACGGTAGATTGGTCATCGAGGCAGCCAATATGGGTGCAGAAAGTTATGGGGTTGAACAGTCTTGGCTGAGAGTATGGTATTCCCGTTATCAAGCCTGGCGACAAAAACTTCCAAATGCACATTTTTTTCATGGCAATCTTTTTGACCGAGCATATTTTCCAGCTGATATGGTCTTCATCTATTTATTGCCACAAGGAGTCAATAAATTGGAAATAAAATTAAAAAACGAGCTTAAAAAAAATTCGATAGTGATCACTCAGGCCTTTCACTTCCAAAACTGGAAACCATACAAAAAAATTCTTCGCAAAACAAAAAATGATAAAATAGGAGGAGAGTTTTGGCTATATAAAGTATGAAAGAATTAGTCTCAGTTATTTTAATTGCTACCTTTATTATTCAAAGAATCATTTGGTCAATGACGGATCCTCGTTCATTTAAAGAGCGGTTTGAATGGATCAAAGTACCAATTCATCTAATTACAGGAACAATTACCATGGGTGCTGGAATATTAGCGTTTATTCTTTATTTCAAAGATTTTTATCTCTTTACCAATTTTGAGATTCCCGTATCGATAGTAGGAATTATTTTAGCTATCGGAGGATCCTCTTTTGCTGCTTGGGCAAGAATATATATGGGTAAATATTGGAAACCAGCCAATGAAGGACACGATTTCGGAAAACAAACCAAACTCCACATATTGGGACCATTTAAATATTCCCGCAATCCAATATATGCAGGACTAATACTTTCAGCATTTGGATTCTTTTTAGCTTTAAATAGTTATCTGATCATCACAGTTGGACTTATTTATTGGTATTTCAACAAATCAATTGAAAGTGAGGAACCTCTACTTGAAAAACATTTTGGAGAAAAGTATCAAAGTTACAAAAAAATAACCCCTCGCCTACTGTTTAAATAATTATCCTTGCCAACCTCGATTTGGATCTTTTCGCAACTCTTCAGTTTCAGTCGGGCGAGCATAATCATCTTCAAGACGATATGTATTACCATTTTCAGGTGTTGAAACTTCAAATACATCGCAGTCTGTAACTGCCTGATGCCGATGTTTTTGACCAATCATCATCGTATATCCCACCCCTTTTTCCATCTTAATGATCTCCATCTCACCTTTTGTATTTTCGATCACCAAATTACATTCACCTGTGGAAAGCCAATATGATTCTTGTTTAGTATCATGGATTTGCAAACTAAGCCTTTTCCCAGCTTCAATATGCATTATTTTGCCTGTGTAAGGTAAATTATCTGGAGTAAAAATCAATTCATAACCCCAAGGCTTTTCCACCTTTTTAATAAATGGTTGATTGGTAAAACCATTTTTATCAACTGTTTTCAAAAATTCTGCTAACTTCGGATCCATCTACATGGTATTATATCTGCTAGGCTCAAAAAATCCAGACATGAACATGACAAAAATATTGGTTATCTCACTCAGTGCATTAGTTATCCTCTTACTGGCTACTCTAATGTATATACTTAAATTAAATCCACAGCCTTTTTTGGAAAAAACTTTTGCTTATCCGATTTATTTAGTTCGTTCGATGAATTATTCTACTTCTCAAAATGCCGATCCGGCTAAACCAGAACCTTTCCCTACCAACCTTCCCAGAACGGTTAAACCATCTGATGCCTACACCATCATCTTGGTTGGAGATTCTATGACTGATTTTCTTGGCGAAAACCCAACCAAGTTTCGTGAATATCTAAAAGCTCATTATTGTGATGAATTTTGCACACCAAAAGGCAAAGTTTTTGGTATTTTTAACTTGGGATTTGGATCAACTAATGTTTTATCACTCCAGGACCGGATTGAGAAAGAATCTTTTTACTCAGGAAAACAATATCAATCAATCTTAAATAGAGAATTTGATCTCATTATCATAGAGTCTTTTGGAAATAATCCATTATCCCAATTTCCTCTTGAAGAAGGATTGAAAAAACAAGATGAAGCTTTGGACAAAGCGGTCAGAACACTTCATAAAGCCAAGCCAAATGCTGTAATCGCCTTTATGTCCACAGTAGCACCGATTCGAAACCGCTATGCTGAGGGAGCTACGGTCCTCTCTCC
>CAYOMO010000097.1:0-5410 GCA_964405065.1 uncultured Gammaproteobacteria bacterium | reverse complement strand
CCGGCCAGGTTTGGACAGATCCAGTCCTAAAAGCTGAGGTAATTCCTGAGTCGGCTTAATGTCTGTTACTTCAATGACTGTCTGATCAAAGTTTAAATTGAGCTCGACGGCTGAAACTGACTCATCTGCTGGGTTTAAATTGATATCAAAGCTAGTCTCCTGCCCAACTTCTAGACTGGTATTCGCGGGTAAAATACTAATAGTCACGCCCAAAACATTGGCTTTAGGTAAAAAAATTTGCGGAAGTTGGATCTGTTGAGTAGTGATTAATATCCCGATCAATCCTAAAAAGAAAAAACCGATGATAAAAGGATGTTTAAACATGCTATTTTTAGCGTATAGTGTTTGCCGCTAAGCGTCAAGTGGACCGGATGGGTCAGATAAATCGGATGAGATCGGATAGATCGGATGAGATCAGATAGATCAGAAAGTTCAGATAGATGGGATGAGATCAGATAGATCGGATAGATCAGAAAGATTTATGATTTATAAACCATTCTACGATTCTAGGGTAGCATTTTGAAGGATGTACTAAGCTAATTCTGGAAACCAGAGTTTGATCTCAACAGCTGCTTCTTCATCGTTACCAGAAGCATGGATCAGATTGTAAACACTGCGGCCTTCTTTGTCAGCTGCTTCAAAGGAATCTTCACCAAAGTCACCCCGAATAGTTCCTTTATCGGCCTTAGAAGGGTCTGTTTTTCCAACAATTTGACGAATCAAAGCCACTGCATCATCACCACCTTCAAGTACCATTTTTACAATAGGTCCTGATGCTACATAGTCTTGAACAGCGCCTAAAATACCAAGATTTTTTTCATATCGCTCTTTTTTCTCTGCTTCAGACATATTTGAAACGTCTACATGTCCAAGGGTAAGCACATAATCATAATTATCTAGGTTGTAATGCTTGGTGAGGAGATCTTTATCAGCAGTCATCAGCCCCATAGCGATAACTTTGAGATCTTTGTCTTCAAATCGTTTGATAATCTCCCCAATGAGATTGCGTTTAACTGCGTCTGGTTTTAGTAGTACTAAGGATTTAGCCATAAATTAATTATGAATTATGAAATTTGAATTAAGAAAAGTGGGTCTCTACTTTCGTAATTCATAATTCTTCATTCGAAATTCAATTACTGAATCTCAACCTGTCTCGTATTGTAACTGCCATCCTCTCTGACGTCAACCATCAGGAAACGTGGGATCTGAGGGTTTCGATCGGAGGTCACAGCCCCCACAGTAATCATCGGTAGATTGTTGGTTGGATCTTTATAGCTGGAATACATATGTGTATCAGCTGAAAAGATCTGTTTAACGCCAGCCCGAGCAAATATGCTCATTAGATGGTCGGCTTGAGCTTTGAGTTTGGGCTCAGTTTTTCCCATGACGTGATCAGATGAAGGATGGAAAAGCGGGATATCAGCCACGACAAAGATTTGTTCAGTAGCAGTCTGGTCGATATTTTTTAATTCATCTTCAATCCAAGCAAGTTGAGTACTATCTATACCCAAATAATTATCCGCATTATTGATCAAAATAAATCTGGTATTTTTATAAGTAAAAGATTGATACGGAGCCCCAAATACGTCCATAAAATTTTGTGAAGCATCCTTTTTTTGATTACGACTATCCCACATATCATGGTCACCGGGAGTAATGTAATATGGCAAATCTGCTGCTGCATAAACCGCTTTGGTTTTGGTTAATTCATCGATTGTCCCAACATCTGATAGATCACCAATACCTACTACAAATTGTGTCCCCTCAGCTTTTGCCTGTGCAAGAGCCCTGGCCAAATTTTGATAATCCAGATGTGAATCAGCCATAACTGCAAAAGAATATAAAATTGCCGCATTTGAGGGTGGATTTTCCGGAGTGTTGGTTGGTTGCCCCCCATTTTGTAAAACTGATTTAGCTGAATTAAGACTGTCTTTTGGATCAAATGTCAGCAGTCCCACGATGAAATTGTAAGCTCCCTCAGAGGTAAGTAAGCTTTTTAAAGATTGTTGTGGTGAAAGTGAGATTGGGTCGTAGCCAGAAAAAGCTTTGTAGGCCTGCAATAAACCAAGACCAAGTACCACCATGATGATTAAACTTAAAAACAACCTAAAGACACCTAAAATAGGATTGTTGGCTTTTTTGTGATGACTAGAACGGAATAACATGAGATAAATTTCTAATTTCTAATTTCTAATTTCTAAAAATCTTAATATCCTTTGAGTACTCTATTATTTGGATTTGTTTAGGCATTAGAAATTAAAGTACTTAGAAATTATATCTTACATCTTCTCAACAGTTTCAATACCGAGTAAATACAGACCCATTTTGATCCGTTCCCCAGCAGCTTTGGCTAAAGCTAGTCTAAATTCGGTCTTACTACCGCCAAAGATCGGACAACTTTCATAAAACTGATTGAAAGCTTTGGCTAACGCGATCAAATAGACGGTAATCTGGCTGGGTTGCAGCTCTTTTGCAGTCATTTCCACCATGGGAGTAAAATACTCCATCTGCCTTAGTAGCTCCCGTTCTGCAACTTCAAGGCTGTCAGCTTTCAGCTGTCCGCTTTCTGCTACCCCAGCACCGTTTTCGGCTGATGGCTGACGGCTGACGGCTGACGGCTCATCTTTATCCTGAGTGAGCGAAGGTGAGTCGAAGGATTGCGCGATTTCCTCATCCTTTTGCTCAGACGACTCTTTTTCAAGCTCACCTGCTTTTGCGCGATTCAGTAAAGAATTGATTCTGGCATAGACATACAGGACATAAGGGCCAGTATCTCCATGGAGTGCCACCGACTTTTCAACATCGTAGACAATATCCGAATTTAAAGTGTACTTGAGGTAGAAAAATTTAATCGCAGCCACAGCTATTTTCTCTATACTTTCGACTGGTAATTTAGTACTAAAATTTTTCTCGATCTCGGCTGAAACCTGTGATATCAGATCTTCAGCACTAATAATATTGCCCTTTCGAGAAGACATTCGCCCAGTACTAAGGCTAACAAAACCATATGGAATGTGTTTTTTCTTTGATTTATCTCTTTTTTCGATCAGTTCTAAAGCTTTGTTTACCCCTTTGAAGAAGTCAGTTTGTTGGGAATCCACCACATGCAGTGAGACATCAAAAGGAAAAATCTCTTCTTCTTTTTGGGTTAATCCCAACTCTTTACCTTCGTAGGTCGGATGCCCCTGAGAGTTGATATACACCTGATTGTTTAAGCCATACTGCTTGCCAGGAAAAATAATAGCTCCGTCATCTTTGATAAACACACTGTCCAGATTGGCTAAAACGATCTCTTTACCTCGGTCAGAGACCTCGGACTCATTGATTCGGGCATCAAATTCAGTACCTAGTTTTAGATAAACTGATTCAAAATACAGCAAACTCCATTCTTTGGTCTCTTCCCACAAAGGCACGATCTCCGGATCGTGCTGATATATTTTGGTATTTAGCTGGTCTATTTCAGCTTTGATTTGGGGATCTGCTTCGTATTGAGAGTGAGCATAGGCATATGCCTGTCCTAAAAACTGAGCTTTTTCTTTTAAAGACGGATTCTTTTTGGCTGCTTCATATTCGCTTTTTTTATGTAGTACTCCCCACAGCGCTTTTGCCACCGGTGGACCAATGTCTGAGCCATAATCAACTTTAAACACTGGATGCCCTTGGAAAGCCAGGATTCTAGATAAAGACTCGCCAATTGATAGTGTCCGTAAATGACCTATATGAAACTCTTTGTGAGTATTTAAATGGCCAAATTCGACCAAATACCTGGTAGCATAGTCATCGGTGGCTTCAGGAGAGATATTGGCTGTGATCAGCTGGGCCAGAGAGTGATCTTTCAGATAAAAATTGATAAAACCAGGCCCCGCGATCTCAATTCGCTCTAAATATCCCGGATGTCCGAGCTTTTCAAGGATGGCATTAGCAATCTCGCGGGGATTTTGATAGTTTTCTTGGTGTTTTTGTTTAGATAGCTGCAACGCGATATTCGAAGAAAAATCTCCAAAGAGTACATTTTCTGAAATAGATAAAAGTGCATCACTCGGGTAAACAAACCCTAAATCAACTACTGCTTTTTGTAAATCTGTGGAAATTTTATCGTGAAACATACTCCAATCATACCATACTGAGGCTAAAAAGGGTTATTAAGGCTGAGAATATGCCTGAAGTCGATTGATAATGGATTCTGGAGACTGGGCTCTGAATTCGGGTGCATTGAGTAGGTCACCTCTTAGTGTTCCAGGTGGATTGTTGCGTCTGATCGAATCAACCCAGGCTAAAAATGCGGCATCCCCGACATTCTGCCCATAGAAAAGCCTGGCTTCATCCAGTAAAACTAACAGGTCTGGATCTGAAGCCTGGACATCTCTTCCCTCATTTCGTTGATTTCGAAGGTTATAACGAATTGTGGCATCTGAGTATGGATTTGCTTTGACATAGGTATTAACCAGCTCTTTATTAAACAACCCTTTAGCACTATCACCGGTTGGGTTGACTCGATTTGGATAGCGATAGATACGATTGGCATCTGCGTCTCCCTCTTGTTTAATTTCGATAATTACCAACTCCATATCTGATACGCATTCTGGATCAGCTGTGGCGGCTTCAGTGGGTGGAATACTGGTTTGTGCTTCTGGCTGAGGCCCAAAAATAGGTGTAGGATCAGCACCAGGTGCCTGTCTGATCTCAACAGTTGGTACACCGTTTATTATTCCGACAACAGGTACTCCAGCCGGCTTCTCAGCTACCAAAGGAGATGGTGAAGCTGCCGGTTTTGGTTCATCATTATTCAAAAAAGGGTTGCACTCGGTAAACATCAAGGCTACTGCTGCTATTCCTATACCTTGTGTAATGTTTGGCAAGCAGCCCTTAAAAAATCTTTTTTTACCTACAGCTTCTTTGTTCACAATGGCTTCAGGAGGTAATTTTAAAATACGTTCTTCCTGAAGTCTTCTGATAGTCTGATACCAGTCAGCCTGATTGTGAGCTAAAGATGGATCAATAGTGGACTCTAGACCTTTTTTACTGTGAATAAAAAAATAGGCATATGCCTCTTTTATAGCTTCAATATCCGGATGATTACCATCAAAATCATAATATTTTGCATAAGGAACTGAATTTTCTTCTAGAGTCTGAGCGGCCTCTTTGCAAGATTCGGCTAAATTAAGATGATTTTCGATAGTCTGAGGATCTAAATCAATACCATATTTTAATCTATTCATCAGATCTTGTGCTTTCATCATTTCAAGACTCGACAAAAAATTTAATTCATTGATTGGTCCGGCTGTAAACACACCGGACGCAAACTCAATCTCTTCGCCTGTACGGGAAAATACATGTCTGAAATCACCTTCAGTCGGACGACCAGATGACAAGCCAGATTTCGAAAAACCCATAATTTCTAAACTGCCCT
>CAYOMO010000096.1:0-5571 GCA_964405065.1 uncultured Gammaproteobacteria bacterium | reverse complement strand
GATCGAGTATTTGCGGTTCAAGCTGGAAGAGAAGTTCGCATCATTGTAGTTCCTGAAAAAGTATCTGATGAAGAGCTACCAAAACTGGTTCATGATATAGGTGTGGAAATTCAAAAACAGGTCATGGTTCCTGGTGCGGTTAAAATCACTGCTGTTCGTGAGATTCGAGCTACTGAATCATTCCTAACATCTGGTTCTTAGACTTCTTGCATTTTTATTACTATTTTTTTGTTCAGCTAATTTTCTTAATATTTATACTCATGGCAAGTGGGGGTGATAAAAATGGATGAAGTAGATAGTGCTAAAGAAAATTTACAATATCAGAGTGAGCGGGTTGAGGAGCTTAAAACTCAGTTACAAGATGCTGAGCGAGAAAGAAGTGCAGCGGCAGATAGTTTACGTCAAGCTGCGGATAATGCAGCAGAGGAATATCAATCTGCTTAATTTACCAATAGCACAGCCTGTCAAGACTTTACAAAAAATAAGTGATGGGTTATATTTGTACAACGCTGAGAGAGTAAAAAAGTCATGACAAAAAATCAACTAATTGAAAAAGTAGCCAAAAAATCTCATTTAACAAAAAAAGCTGCAGCTGATGCAGTCAATGCAGTTTTTTCTTTAATTAATGACAATTTTGTCCGAGGTGAAAAAACAGTTATTACTGGTTTTGGAACTTTTCTTTTAAGATCTCGAGCTGCTCGGCGCGGGCGCAATCCTCAGACTGGGGCTACTATTCAAATTCCTGGTAAAAAGCTTCCTTCATTTACTGCAGGTAAAACAATAAAAAGACTCGTTAAATAATATTTACACTTCATTTATTCAGACTTATTTTTTTGGACGAATTATTTAAAAGGATTTTTTGTCAGATTGATATCAAAAAAAGATAACATTAGATTTTTGGGTAATGGTATGCCGGTTAACATCGGATAGACAAAAATAAAACTAGCAATAGTCAGACCTAATATTAAATAAAATATCGGGCGTTGTTTTGGTTGATGATATAGTTCGGCTAGTTGGTAAGCTAGGGCGAGACATAAAAAAGGCACTGAAGGTGAGAAATGATATAAAAACATAATTCGAGGCGATGTAAACCATGGCAACCAAAAGCCAAAAAAGCCAAGTAGAATGATAAATAAGGCTTTATTACGAGTTTTAAAATAATCCCATACCACAACAAAAACTGAACCAAATCCAAACCAAAAAAGCAGTGGGTTGCCGGAAGCAAAAATATTAGCAGTGTATCCGCTAGGGAAATACTGGACATAATACCAAACAGGATAAAGATTGAGTGGCCAGGTCCAGGCTTTAGAAGAATAATCATGCGTGGCAACTAGATTGGTGTGATAAGAAAGCATCTGATTTTGTAGTCCATAGGTATAAGGGCACGGATTTTCCAACTTAATAAGTTGGCATTTAAATAGTGAATTAAAATCAATAAACTGGCTCAAGGTGTGCTCTTGCCAGAAAAAGGGAATATAACAAATCAGATAAATAACCAATGGGACCAATATAAATAGGTAGCTTTTTTTCCAGGCTTTGGTAAAAAACAGATAAATTACACTGATACCGATTAAATATAATCCAGTCCATTTACTGCTTAAGGCTAATCCAACAAAGACACTCGCCCAAAAATATTTTTTACGAAGTAGCATCAAAACAGTGAGCAAAATACCGGTTACGACATAGATGTCATTCATACCTGTGCGGCTTTGGACCAATATCAGTCCTTCAATGGAAAAAAGAAAAGCCGAGAGATTGGCGATTAGTTCATTATCAAATAACTTCTTTCCCAGCAGGTACATCAGATAGGTACAAAAAATCCCGAGTAATGCTCCAGGGAGTCGCCAGGCCCATGGATCGGTTGATCCCACTAAAAACATGGATACCGTCATTATCTCTTTTGCTAGTGGGGGATGAGTCCATTCATATGCTACGCCAGGGGGAGGAGTAGTCCACCATTCCCAGGCTTCGATATTACCTTTTAGATATTCTTTGGCAGTAAATCCGTGATAAACCTCATCAAAAACATAGGCATTGGGAAAATCAAGTCTAAAAAGGTGTAGGAAGGTGGATAAAATCAAAATTAAAACCAGGATACGATGTTTTTTACCGAGTAAAAATTGACGTAAAGAGGTGAGAAAATGTTTCATTGTTTCATTATATACACGCTACAACTTAAATGATAAGTGTAGTACCATTGGCGGTATGATAACGGCTTTTTTATTGACTATCAATATTGGGTTGATAGGTATTATCTTAAGCTATTTTTTCCAGTTTAAGATGATGCTTGAACAAAGACTGGCCGCGGCATTTTTGTTGGGAATAATCGCTTTTGTTTATGTCTTTTTTGCAATTGGATTTTTTTGGGGAATGTCTGGAGGAACTTTAGCACTCACTTTAATTGTTTTAAACTCTAGCGCATTAATCACCTGGAGAAGAAGTTTTGTAAATTTGATTTTAGAAGATTGGTATTCTTTGCAACATCGTTACTCTCAGCGCTCTTGGCAGTTATTTGGTATTGGTTTAGTTTTGTTTGTCGGATTGTTTAGTTATTTAGTGGCAGGAATGCTTAGTTTTAAAAATGAGACTTATTATGTTCAGCCTGTTCATGCCTATGGTGATATATCCCTGCATTTGGGTATTATCTCTAGTTTTGTTTTTGGAAACAATTTCCCTCCTCAAAATCCTAACTTTTCGGGTTCGCCTATTTCATACCCTTTTATGGTCGATTTTTTAACAGCGATATTTATCCAACCTGTAGGGTTATCTTATACGCAGTCGATGGCTTTTACAGGTGGATTTTTATTTTCTTTGCTGATTGTTTTAATGGCATTTTTTATTATTGATCTGACGCAGAGTAAAAAAGTGGCTCTTTTGTCTTTGGCCCTTTTTTTATTCAATGGTGGTTTTGGTTTTTTATATTTGTTTGAGATATTAAATAAATCTGGTAAAAATATTTTCGATCTTCTAATGACTTTGCCCCAAGACTTTACGGCAATTAAAGAACTAGGGTATTGGTGGATCAATGTAAACTTGGCGATGTTGATCCCTCAGCGAAGTTTTTTGTTTGGTTTTGGGGTGGCTCTTTTAATTCTAACTTTGTTGGTATCTTTAAAAAAACAATTTGAAACAAAAAGATATATTTTAACAATTATTCTTTTGGCACTTATTCCACTTATTCATACTCATAGTTTAGTGGCTTTGGCTCCGTTTGTTTTATATTTTTTGTTTTTTATATTTAAAGAGAAAAAAAATGATCGATTGGTACTTTTTTTGATTGGATTAAATGGGTTGGTTGTGGCATATTTGTTGAGTCGGTTTTTTCTATCACAGTCTGGGAATGTTTGGTCACTTTTTTCTTGGCAAATAGGTTGGATGTCGCATGATGAAAGCGTATTGAGATTTTATTTTAAGAATTTTGGAATAGTATTATTGGTGTTACCTGCGGCTTTTTATTTTATTAGAAAAAACTCTATTATTTGGCAGCTAGGAATTATTAGTTTGACTTGGTTTATATTACCTAGTTTAATGATTTTTCAGCCTTGGGATTTTGACAATATTAAATTATTTATATATTGGTATTTTTTTGCAGCTATTTTATCAGCTGTTTTTTTCTATCAGTTTTTTAAAAAAGGATGGTGGCAAAAGATGGTTGTATTTGCAGCTATTTTTCTAATGACATTTTCAGGAGGGTTGGATATCTGGAGAATACTTTCTGGGTCGGGTGTGTCTTATCCCATTTATGGAAATGAAGCGATTCAGTTTGCTGAGTTTGTTAAAAATAATACGGATTCAGATGCTGTATTTATTTCAGCCGATAAATTTGATAACCCGATTGTTTCATTAGCTGGGAGAAAAGTAGTAATGGGTTTTAGTCCTTGGCTTTGGACATATGGATTAAATTATTCTTTAAGGCAGCAATTGATAACCAATACTTTATCGGGCAATATCAATCAATCAGAATTAAATAAATATCGTGCGAAATACGTAGTTTTGTTTCCAAATGTTTCTTACAATCAGAATCAGCAATATTTTGATGATCATCATCAATTGATTTACAGCCAAGATGGGTATCGCTTATACAAACTCCAATAAAAAGATCGTCTGCATTGTCGGTCCAACAGCAACAGGAAAAACTGATGTTGGACTTTTAATTGCTAAAAAATATTCTGGTGAAATTATTGCCTGTGACTCGCGTCAGGTTTATAAAAATTTAGATCTTGGTACAGGTAAAGAGGCCAATCAAAATCAAATAGTTTCAAAACATGAAGGATACTGGAAAATAGATAATATTAAAATCTGGCTATATGATAAGGTTTCGTTTAAAACACAGTATTCAGTGTCAGATTATATTAAAGATGCGACTCGGGTAGTACAAATAATAACTCAGCAATATAAATTACCTGTTATTGTCGGAGGGACTGGATTTTATTTAGATAGTTTGTTGGATGGAATAAATAGTGATGAAATACCTGTAGATCAAATATTGAGAAATAGTTTAGAAAATCAAAGTATTTTTGTCCTACAAGAAAAATTAAAAAAAATAGATGAAGAGTATTATTACAATTTAAATAATTCAGAAAGAAATAATCCGAGAAGATTGATCAGAAAAATTGAAATATTGGAGTATCTTAATAAACACCCTCAACCTAAGGATAAAAAGGAAGGGTTGAGCAAAAACCATCAGATTTTAAAAATTGGTTTAACAGCAGATAAAAAAATTCTTGATAAAAGGATTGAAAAACGAGTTGTTAAAAGAATCGAACAAGGAATGCTGGAAGAAACAAAAAAGTTAATCACTGAGGGTTTAACATATGAGCGAATGCGTGAACTGGGATTGGAGTATTCGGTAATGGCAGATTTTTTTGAAGGAGTTATTTCGACAAAGGATGAATTCGTATTTATTCTCCAACAAAAAATAAAGCAATATGCTAAAAGACAAATGACTTGGTTTAAAAGAGATAAACAGATTTTTTGGATTGATATCAATGAAAAAAATTATGTTGCTAAAGTGGAAAAGTTGGTTCAAGATTGGTACAATACCTAAATAATTATCAAATAAAAAGATACAAGTTTTTCAAAAGAAGTTGGATGTTTGATAGTAGAAGCTGGATTATGAAGTTGGAAGTTTAACAACTAGTTTCTAACTTCTTTGTCTATCAGCTATCCTTTAATAGCTAATTTCTATTTTGTATCTTGGAATTTGTATATTGGAGGACTTATTTTGAATCGATCAATTGATATTTCCTATAAAACAATTCTTTTTACTACTGCTTTTTTTGCCCTGCTCTGGATTTTATTTTTGATTAAAGATGTGATCATGCTAGTTTTTGTAGCGATCATTTTTATGTCAGCTATTTCGCCTATTGTCGATAAGTTGGAGAAGTGGCGGGTACCGAAATCTTTAGCTATTGCTTTGGTATATATATTAGTTTTATCAATTGTCACATTATTGATCTCTTTTGTTATTACACCAGTTGCTATTCAGACAGGAAATTTGATTACCAATTTGCCACATTATTCGTCACAGCTTTTACCTGAAAATGGATTTGTAGATCGTAGTGTGATTCA
>CAYOMO010000095.1:0-5612 GCA_964405065.1 uncultured Gammaproteobacteria bacterium | reverse complement strand
TGAGACCTTGAGTAGAGGTATCTATAGCATGATAGTAGGCATTGGGATGACGGTTTCTTCCGTCTTGGCTCCCTCCCCTTCAACACCCCCTTCATCACCCGATCTCAAACAACCTACAGTCGAATCTTTTAATATGGTGTCTGAAAATTATAATGTTGAACCCCCAGCTGTGGCATCTCCTGAGGCGGTATTTATCCCATCAGAGACACTGGTGACAGTAACGTCCCCGGAAGTGACATTTGAAATAGAAAAGGAGGCTACGGCGGCTCCAGTGGTGACTGTCGAAAAACCCAATAAAGCTGTCGGCGATCAGCCGTCAGCCTTCAGCAAGAAAAAATCTGTCAAAGATCAGTTAGTAAATAACAGCAAACCCCAAGCTACCAGCAATCAGCCATCAGCTATCAGCCAAAAACAGGTAGTCAGCGATCAGCCATCCGCTATCAGCAAGAAACAGGAGGAAGAGAAGAAAGAGGAAATTACGCCTAAAACTATTGTGGCCAAGCTGACAGACGGGGCTGAAAAGCTGTTTGCGATGGTCAATGAACATCGTTCGAAGCTGGGATTACCAGCTTTAGAAAAAGAGGAGCGAGTCTGCCAGATGGTCGCTTCTCGAGCCCCTCAAGTCTATGACGAAGTCTTTAAAGAAGGTCCGATGCACAAAGGCTTTAAAGCTTTAAACCTGCCTTACTGGGCAACTGAAAATATCGCCGCCTATGACACTATCGAGAAAAATTTTGATTTCTGGCTGCGGGATGATATTCACAGAAAAGCCATCGAAAGTGCGGCTAAATACAGTTGCGTTGCCTGCTCAGGCACCTACTGCTCCCAGATATTTACCAGCTTTGTACCTAAATAATCAGGAAGGGTCTTTTGGTAAATTCCAGATATCTTGATGCCACATATCCGGATCGCGAGGGGGGTTGTTGCGAATAGCCAGGGCATAATAACTTGATACTCCAATTCCAGCCACAGCTGAGAAGACGACTGTTTCCAATGGCCTTGAGACAACAGTATCTACCACCGGGATTGTGGTGGTGATCTCCTGACCTGAAACAAAAGAACTTGCCAAATCCATCCCTAAAGAAGCAATTTTTATTGTAGATGATCCTGCCCAAATAATAGCACCAGTAAGTCCACCCAAAACTGGGCTAATAGCGATTAAACGATTACGTTCTCGATCGGTAAAATTTGTAACTTCAGGAGATACAAACCATTTAGCAATTTTTCCAAAACTTTTTAGACTAGAAACAATTTCAGGTGTTTTTTTCGACATAATCAAGATTATAATATTAAATCCATTATTTCACAACTATAAGATATTTATCTCACCCAATCTTAACCATATTCTGCCTATAATACTTGATCTAATATGTTATAGTAAATGGCAATGGATCAATCTACAATCTTGGCACTTAAAGTATTTGTTAAAAAATGTTTACGCATTCAGTCACAACTGGCTTTGGAAACCCGAGTCTTAACCCCTAAAAATTTGATTTCAGAAAGAAATCAGTTTATGGCTTCTCCAAGTTATAATCCCCAATTTGAATACCAAAAAAAAGAGATCGATATCAGTGAGGAAGATCTGTCAGTACTTTTGGAGGAGCTCAATCAGCTGGGATTGCCCGAAGATTTGCGCTCTTTTTATGAGAGTACTATCGTCCAGATGCAAAATCAGCTTAAAACTATTCACTCAATTGGCACTAAAAACTTTGCGGCTTTTAGTAGCCGGTTGTTTGGCCTGACACCAGAGGTATTTAAACAATACCTGGATCTGGTGCCTGAGGTCGAATTTAATACCAAAACTGGTGATAAGCTGCTGGATGCTCCGACAATTCAGAAATATTTTAGTAAAGTAGTTGATGATTATTATTTTGATGTCGAGGTAGTTTTAGATGATTTTAATCCTTTTACTGTCCGGGTCGGCAGTAAAAAGCTAGTGGTGGGAAGCGGGATCAGGCGGTATAAAAACAATGTCGAAAGGCTAGTCACCCATGAGATAGAAAGCCATATTATCCGACGCAAAAGTTTGCTCCAGATGAAAAATCCGCTACATCGACTGGCGCCTTTTGACAGGTCTATTTTGTACTCGGAAGGGCTGGCTGTTTACAATGAGATCAGCCAAAAAAAGATCACCAAATCTGCCATGAACACCTATCTGCAAAGGCTGCAGGCTGTCAGCAAACTGGAACTGAGCTTTCGGGCAATTTATACCTATCTGCTCAATTTTATGACTCCACAGCTGGCTTTTGTAATGACTTACCGGGTAAAACGGGGTATGCCGGATACCTCTTTGCCAGGTGGATATGAAAAAGATGCTTATTATCTGATGGGTTACTTTGCTGTTAAAGACTATGTTGATAAAGGTGGCCATCTAAAAGATTTGTATACTTTTGCTGTACCAGAACTAGGAGTCCTACTCAGAAAATACAATTTAGCATCAGATAAAGAACCATTACTGCCAAAGTTTCTTCAATAAAACTCTTGATGAGACTAGCTTATTGCTAAAACTGCGCTATACTCACTCTGTCATGCTGAACTAGTTTCAGGACTTGTCCTCGCATTCGCGAGAGATGTTTCGCTCCGCTCAACAAAAGCACTAGGCTTATCCTGAACGTAGTGAAGGATCTCTGAACTTGTTTCAGATTCATTATATTTAAATGTATCTCACATCTGTGAGAGATATTTCGTTTCACTCAATATGACAAATGGTTGTCATTCCGACCAACGTAGAGGAATCCTCCCCTAGGTAAAGGGATCTCTCCACTCCGCTATCGCTTCGGTCGAGATGACAAATACGATTCGGATTGCTTCGTCGTTACACTCCTCGCAATGACGGCCTATTACTTCAAGTATTTATTGAAAAAGTTGATGGTGTTTTGCATGGCGGCGTTGAAGCTGGATCCGGTGATATTGTGCCCTCCGGAGGTGAATTCATTTAGCTCAAAATTCATCTTGGCCTCCTCTGCCAACTTGGCTAAATTGCGGCTGTATTCGATAGTAACGACATCATCGTTGATGGCATGATCGATCTGCAAAGCGCCTTTAATATCTTTTAAATAATTGGCTGGGGCGACCAGTTGCCAAAACCAGCTGTCTTTGGACGGATTGCCATATAACTCTCTTAATCTGGCCCGGTTTTGCTGCCTGGGTGTATCTGATGGTAAAGGGGTGTAGCTGTTGTCACGGATACCATATTCCTGCATATCAGTATAGGTATACACAGCTCCTGCCCAGATGACACCAGCCGGAATTTCCGGCCGGGCGGCCATCGATCGTAATACAATATTACCGGCCATACTATGACCCCAAAAACCAATTTTATCTTTATTTACAAAATCTGCTCCTTGTAAAGCAGCCCGAGCATTCAAAGCATCCACCACATAATCTACTCCAAAATACCCCCCACCCGGCTCCCCTTCTGACTTTCCGTGTCCTCGCAAATCGATCTTAAAAACCACAAAACCGCTTCTGGCCAAAGCTGCTACATGATCTAGATATCTGGTGGTCGTTTGATACTGGGTCGGTGGAATATAGCCATGAATAAAAACGATGGCAGGCCACCCTCCTGTTGGCATCTGACCATCTGGGATTGTCAATAAACCATTGATTTTCAGTCCATCTGAATCATAGCTACTCAGATAGGAAGTATAACTACCATTGCCGGAAATTCGCTGTCTTTCTCCCAGCTGACTGTCAAATTTTCGCTCGCGCAAAGATGGAATAGTCATTTCCTGGAAAGGAAAAGGGCTTGGTGAAAGCTGAGGTGAGGCCGGTGGATCAAGCAACGCCCTGGTATGCACCCCACCCTGAGGCGGCTCGACCCGGGATAAATAAACAGCGATAATACTCCCAAAGATGATCAGGAATATACTGACTAAAAAACCGGTCATAACCCGGCCTTTGTTGGCAGGAGATATAGCTTTTGAGGGTGGCGGAGGCACTTCCGGAGCAGGCGTAAGATCAGACATGCTTTTTGCAGTATAAATTATCCCCAGACTTTTTGCTATCAGTCGTCTGTCATCAGTGTTCCGATTCTGTCTTCTGTCCTCTGTCTTCTGTATAATGATGAAGTGTCCAAGCTTTTTAAAGCCTCACTCCTGCTAACATTTTTTTTTGGTATTAATAAACTGGTAGCGCTGCTGCGCCAGGGACTGATCGCCAAACAATTTGGTTTTTCTCCGGAGATGGACGCTTTCAATGTCGCCAACAATCTGCCTGATCTGCTTTTTTCATTGATATCCGGCGGAGCACTGGCAGTCGCATTTATTCCAGTTTTGTCTGATTATTTAGAAAAGAAAGGCTATCATCATTCCTGGCGTCTTTTTTCAATTGTGGCCAATCTGGTCTTTTTAGTGACAGCCGGATTGTCACTGGTAGTGGCGCTCTTTGCCCACCAGTTGATCATCTCTCCTTTTGGCATCGCACCTGGCTTTTCACCTGTCCAACAGCTTTTGGCCACCGACCTGATGCGACTCAATCTAATAGCTACCCTGATATTTTCACTTAGCGGGCTGGTAATGGCTGGGCTGCAATCGCATAAACATTTTTTACTGCCGGCGATTGCGCCTATTTTATACAATGCTGGGATTATTTTTGGCTCTGTTTTTCTGGTGCCATTTTTTGGTGTTTACGGACTGGTCTATGGAGTGATCATCGGGGCTATCTTGCATTTAGGAATCCAAATCCCCGGACTCATCAAATATCATTTTAAATGGTCTGCCTCTTTTGATCTGAAAGAGCCTGGTGTCAGACAAACACTGCGACTGATGGGTCCGAGGATACTAACAGTTTTATTTATTCAGATCATTTTTTTATCCAGAGACAATCTAGCATCCAGACTAGCTGAAGGATCTGTCACAGCTTTAACCTACGCTTATTTTATTATGCAGGTGCCGGAAACTCTGATTGGCACGGCTATCGCTACTGCCCTGCTTCCTACTCTCTCGTCCCTGATAGCTGCAGATAAAAAAGATCAGTTTGTCCGTTTGATGAACAATACTATCAATATAATATTGGGACTGACAGTCTTCACCGCCGTAATTTTATCAATTAGTCTGGAATATCTGATTGAACCGGTCTTTGGTTTTAATCCGTCTGAGATAAGTCTCCTGGTCTGGACAACCCGGGCATATCTGGTCGGATTGGTCGGACAATGTCTACTGGAAGTAGTCACCAGAGCTTACTATGCTCAGAAAAATGCTCATACGCCCTTGGTGGCCACTTGTATTCGAATGATCGTCTTTTTAGGATTAGCGGTGATTTTAGTTAATCCATTAAATGCTGCTGGATTGGCCTTAGCAGACTCGCTCACTATCACCCTTGAGGTAGGAATTTTGCTGTATTTGATGCGCCGCTCAAGTTTGGATTTCCTGCATCCTTCACAGACTGTGATCAGAGTTGGATTGGGATCGATACTGGTAGCAGCCATCATGTGGGGAATATTAATAATCTCTCCCCTGCCTCACCTAATAACTATTTTGATCGCCATGTTTTTGGGTGGTCTAATCGGGTTATGGTTTATCCGACAAGAGCTGAAGACACTATTAAGACTCTGAGTTATCGGGTGAAGAATTATCGTGAAAAAAATCTTGAACTGCATAAGGGCCTGGCAT
>CAYOMO010000094.1:0-5755 GCA_964405065.1 uncultured Gammaproteobacteria bacterium | reverse complement strand
CACCACAACTTGGTCAACTCCTTTTTGAACCAATCCATTGATTGTTTGAGCTATGTTTTCAACTTTATCCATAGCTGCAGTCACAGAAAAACGTTTTCGATCATCATTTGCCATTACTCGTCTGACACTGCCAATACCACTGCCAGCAATTTTGTAAAATTGATTTTCTGGATGTCCCTGAGTCCAGATCGTAACGTGGTCTCCTCTAGATAAAAGATGTTGTACTGTGGCTATAGCTCTAGGGAACAAATGATCAGGTCGACTGATTCTTCTTGCCTCGTAAACTATTTCTTCTGGACGAGAAAAACCGGTCTGTTGTTGGATTTGACTGGCTACTTTAGCAAAATCAGTACAACCATTAATGACCTCTCCATCGCGGTAGATAGTTGTTATTTGTTTTAAAGTTTCTGGGCTTGCCATATGGGATATGCAAACAATCATAAAATTTAAGCTCAGCAGTTTCTTGACCGTATTTTTACAGAAAATAAACAATAAGAAG
Organism: uncultured Gammaproteobacteria bacterium; assembly: GCA_964405065.1. Classification (GTDB taxonomy): domain Bacteria; phylum Patescibacteriota; class Microgenomatia; order Daviesbacterales; family UBA10151; genus CAZWRN01. Next base: position 5,256 of record CAYOMO010000094.1, on the reverse strand, counting down.
ACAAAAACAAACTAATCCGAAGTAATTTTGTCAGGAATGATAATTTTTTGTTTATCAGCAGCTGTCTGGTAAGGATAGATTGTAGTTAAAAGAGTGATCAAAGCCGCGAATATAAACACCATGATAAGTGGAAGTTTGAACCAAAACAATATTCCCAAAATAAACAAAAATGCTGCCCGAGGTGCAGACATACCTATTTCTCTTTGAAAAATATAAGCGACTAGATCTTCATGCCGGGCTCGGCCATAAATGGTCGCATCTAGTGATACTACTATGCCTGAACGAGTAATGGCATAAATTGCAGACATGATATAAACATGCACTGGTGCATATATTAAAGTAGTTAAAACCCAGGCGATAGCATCTAAAGGAGCAAATATTCGGGTGACTCTTTTAGGCCCAAATTTATCTATCGCCATACCGATTAAAAATGTTACTGCCATAGCAAAAAAAGCCACTAAAGAGCCAATAAATCCAACTCCAATAATCCCAGACATCACTGTCAAAATAAATATCGGCAAAAAGATGACCGATACTAAATCGGCGATACTATCTGCTCCCATAGCGACAAAACTTTTCCATTCTCGTCGAGGGGACAAAGTCATAACAGTTTTTAAAAGATGAATTTCTATTTGGTTTTCCTGCCGTGGTAAATACCGCAATGGAATTACAGCAAACATTACTAGGAGGGCAAGAAAGACAAATAAATATTCAAAGCCCCAGTAGCTGATGATCAAACTACCAAAAGCCGGCCCGCCGATAGAAGCAATGGCTTGCAAGACAGCACTTATTGAAAGTTCCGCTCCTTGTTTTTTATCATCACTTAGATGACTAAAGTAGACATGATAGGCTGTCCAATAAAGACCAATCGCCATCCCTCCAAAAATAGTTGCTATTGGTAAAAAAATAAAATCATACTTACCTAAAGACAAAATAATATAAAATAGGACTAGTGATATACTTCCCCAAAAAATAGTAAATTTTAGTCCCTTTTTAGCAATCAACCAGACAGTTGGACCAATAGATAAAGCATCAAATATATATACCAGACACAATATAAATGCCACCACGCTCAGAGCTTGATGATATTCAAAACCATGATTTCTGGCTATTTCGAGTATATAAATACCGTTAAATATCTGAAACATTGAAACTGCAAAATACCGGATGATTGCATGCAGATAAAATGCACCTAGAGATTTAAATTGCCTTTTATGAAGCAAAGACAGATGGAGCATGTTTTTAGTGTACAGGTATCAGTTAACACTGAACAGTAGGAAGATTAATTTTCAAAGAGTTTTCAATGGTGTTTAAAAATTTGAAAATTGCCAATTCTTATTCCATGGTTTTTTCAGGACCTTGATTGATATGTCCTTTAATAAACTCTTCGATTTTACTTTTATCAAAAGAATTCATTTTTTCCATATGTCGCCAGGCTGTCAGCGCGATCATGCTATCTAATTTTGGTCTTGGTACCACTAAAAGTCTGACCTGGCCTTTAGCGTTATATACATCTGTTAGGTTGTTAACCAGCTGCTTACACTGATCAGATTTAAAATTGTCAGATAGAGTTGCCGCAGCCGAGGCTATTTGTTCAGCCGACTCAGTTGCCATTTCCATTGGTCTACCGCTTGTCTGAGCGAATGCAGGTGGAATCAGATTAAATCCAGTTGATTGAACATCACAGTTATAATGCATAATGACATAACCGTGTTCTAAAGAGTGGACTAGATTGCGGTCATCTTTAGGAGTATCGTAGACACCCCATTTCGTCCATTGAGCATAATGATTGCCAGAGGTCGGTGGATTTGTCCCATACTGAACTTCCGTACCGATCTGCACGTGTTCTCTCCCTTCATCAGCAAGCTGAATACCTGGTTTTGGTTTAGATTCACTATAAACCCAGTATCCCAGGATGGCTAAACAAATAGTTACAATAATAATTATTAATCTTTTTTCATTCATGAGATTGAAGGATATAATATAGTATTGTTCGAGCGAAGTCGAGAACTACATTTCTAAAAACCACGTTCGTTAAACTGATTTTGGGCTTTTTCTAATCCTTCTTGCAGCCACACATCGAGAGCTTGAGCACATTTTTTTAATAAGGCCTTTTTAGCCGATGTCTCTCCTGGCACAAAATAATCGATTACAAATTTTTCCGCCTGAAAATCGATCTGTTTGCGCTCACCGGAAAAAGATTTTTGATTGCCAATACCTAGACGAAAACGGACAAATTGATCAGATTTTAAATATTCAATAATTGACTCAACCCCGTGATGCCCTGCAGCTGAACCGCCAATCCGGATTTTCATATGACCCAATACAATATCTAGCTCATCGTGAATGATGACCACATTTTGTGGGGGGATTTTGTAAAAATTAGTGATCTTTGCAACAGACATCCCGGATAAATTCATATATGTCTGTGGTTTGGCTAAAATAATATCGCCAGTTTGAATCATTTCAGCTTTGAATTTCTTATCTAAAGTGAATTCTCCAAACGCTCTTTTATGAGCAAAATAGTCCAGGGCTTCAAAACCTAAATTGTGTCGAGTGTTAGTGTATTTTTCACCAGGGTTACCAAGGCCAACGATTAGAAACATACCAAGATTATACACTAGACAAGCAATAATAATTCTTTCAAAGAATGAATTGTAAAAGCTTTTGGGTGTTTTTCTTGGTCAGCTCTGTTGAGCCAAATGACATGGAGATCTGGCCGTTTTAGTAGTACTTCGATTACTTCGGGATTATCATCAATAATAACTGCATTTTCGGGTAATTTATTTATCACATTTTTGGTTCGTTTATTAAATAAAATATAGTGATAGGAGGGATCGAAAAAATCTAGCAAGCCACCTTTTTTGATTTTTCTAAACTGATGCTCTTTATAGCCTTCTGTAAATAAACCTAATGTATGCGTTTGTTTTAACTTCTCTAGAACTTCTTTGACTTCTGAAAAAAGAGCTGCTTGGTAATTTTTTGGATCAAAATGGGCTTTGCGCAGTTTTTGGATATCCACATTTAAATATTTAGCAATATGAACGAGCATTTTTCCAGCATGAGAAAAACGTCTTTCCGGCAAACTATTGTCGTAATCTTTCCTGGCAGCTTCCCAGTCTTTTTCATCAATTTTTAAGTATTCAAAAGCTTTGGCTTTGTATAATTTTTTAAACTCTTCATTATTGTGTAAAGTTTTATCAATATCAAATAATATAACTTGGTTTGGTTTAATTTTCATTGGCTGCTTTCTCCAAAGCTTTGGTGGCGTAAAATTTTACCGCATTAGTGATAAGATATTTTGGATCTTCTAAATCTGCTTTAGAAAACCAACGAATTCCACTATGTTCTAATTCGGCTAATTTTAAGCGATCGGTTTTTGATCTGACAAAATACATATTTCCGACGTGCTTATGTGTTTCACCAATGTCATGAATATCGACATATTCAGGACGATATAAAAACTTCGTTCCTTTTTGATCTACACCCGTAACTTTCTCTGCCAATACTTCAATGTCATTTGCTTTCAACCCAGACTCCTCTTCTATCTCTCGAAACAATGCTTGATCTGGATCTTCACCTGGATCGATGTGCCCGCCCACTGGCAGCCATCTTTTTAACTTAATATGATCTACTAGTAAAACATTGTTGTTAAAAACAATAAATGCTCCAACAGTAAAATCCACTAATTCATTAATATGTGCCATATACGTAAAAATTCTAAATCTCTAAATTCTCAACTATAAATGTTCAAAATCAATAATTTAAAGATCATTCTAAAATCCGGATTGTTCTTGTTCTTGAATCAGATCAAGTAACAATTTTTCTCTAAAATCATACTCTTTTTTATCAATTAGATCTAACATCCCACCTCTTAAATCGGCCAAGGTCTGTAAAAGTAGCTCTGGATATAGTTCTCCCACCATATTTTTGACTTTTTTAACAGCATCTTCTTTGTCTTCACCTTTGTATACTGACTCAACTGCTTGATGGATATAGTCATGATCGGTTATACACTGGCTAACATAATCAATTTCTTTGCTGGTCAATCCAATCTCTTCTAAAATAGGCCTAACTGCCCTACCACCAGCTTTTTCGTGCCCGCTATAAAAAGTTTTTTTTAAAAGAAGACCGTTGTTAAAAGGGTCATAAACTTCATTTGTTTCGCTTCTAATCCCTTTTACATCTTTACCAATATCATGAAGTAAACTAACTAAGATTAATAGATCTTTTTTTGTATTTTGATCAATCTGTTGGTTTAAATAAACTGAATATTTCTTTCCAAGTGAGTTAATTATTTTTTTAAATTCTTCTTTTGTTTTAAGCAGATGATCATTCAAAGGTTGATTAACATGCCATCGACTATTTTCAATCTGTTTTTCACATTTTTTTAGAACTGCTTTTATTGCTTGATGGGGTTGTTCAATTATTTCTTCAATACTCATCAAAATAATCCTCCCTGATCTTCAATCATTTTTGTAACTTCTTTTTCATCAAAGATTTTAACAATTCCATAGGTATTATCATAGCCTGGTTGTATCTTCAAATGCCCTTCCCTTACTCTCCTAACGCCTTCAGCCACCTTTTCTCCAGCAGCCATTTCTATCAACGGGATCTGAACTTTGGTTAATATCTTTAACTCACTATCCAACTCTGTAACCAATTTCTCATAAGCGGTTTTCACTTTAGCCGTTTTTACAGCAACTCCTAGACTTTCGGCTAATATTTCTTCCAATTGCACCAGCATTCTAAAACCGGGTCTCTCTGGAAATTTTTTGGATTTTAAGACACCGTTATCTTTATAAAGTTCTAACTCTTTTTCAGATCTTTTGGCGAGTTCTTCGACTCTTTGCATCACGCCAATAGTCATTTTCTTTTTACACACCGGACAGATCTCTCCATTGGCTTTTAGTTGTTCCGGATCCATCACTACATTGCAGTTGCGATGTCCTGAATAATGATACTTCCCTTCTTCTGGGAAAAATTCAATTGAGCCAATTATGTCATTACTTTGGAAAGCTTTTGATAAATTTTCATAGCTTATTTTGCCGTTGATCAAAGTGACCTCTCTACCAAGCCTCGGTAATGAATGTAAATCTGAAAAAGAGACAATGGCTTTATTATCCAACTCTGGAATTCGCCAGTTCATGGCTGGCTCACTGGAAAGACCAGTTTCAACTGCATAAATTTTTTCGGAAAATTCTCCAAAGCAATCTGTTAAAAGATCATACCCAGAGTTTGATCCATAGAGAGAAT
>CAYOMO010000093.1:0-5858 GCA_964405065.1 uncultured Gammaproteobacteria bacterium | reverse complement strand
AAGCCGGACTTTTTGCTGGAGATTTACTCAGAATGTACTCAAGATATGCTGAAATCAAAAAATGGAATCTTGAAGAGATTGATCGCTCTGAAGGGGGTTTGGGGCAAATCAAGCAAGTTACTATTCAAATCAAAGGTAAAGGCGTTTATTCAAAATTTAAATATGAAGCTGGAGTACATCGAGTCCAAAGAGTGCCTAAAACTGAAAGTTCAGGTAGAATTCATACCTCCACTGCTACTGTGGCTGTTATGCCAGAGATTTATGATTCTGAGGTTTATATAAATCCCGCAGACATCACTTTTGAAGCTTTTAGATCAGGTGGAGCTGGAGGTCAAAATGTTAATAAAGTAAATACCGCGGTCAGACTGGTTCATAAGCCAACTGGAATTGTTGTAACCTGTCAAACAGAGCGCTCCCAGCTTCAAAATAGAGAAAATGCCATGAGTTTATTAAGGTCAAGAATTTGGGAAAAAGAGCAATCGGAAAAACTAGCCGCTGTTGGAAGTAACCGACTATCAATGGTTGGAACAGGTGACAGAACTGAAAAAATCAGGACTTACAACTTCCCTCAGAATCGGATCACTGATCACCGAATTGGTAAGTCTTGGCACAATCTAGAAGATATTTTAGAAGGTAATATTGATCCGGTTATTTCAGCATTACAGGAAGCTGCTCAGTCAGATCAGGGTTTTACTTCAAATTCTGAGGAAGGAGATGAGTAATTTACAAATTTTCAATTATCAATTTTCAACCATCATAAATTTATAATTAGTAAATTTTTGTTGAGATTTAATTAGAAAATTGGGAATTCGTAAATTAACGAAGCTTGCGGCTTCGTCTTTGAAAATTAATTTTATGCCAAAAGCTTATGTCCCCAATGATCGTTTTGCCAAACGAGCTCAATATCAAGGATACCGGGCACGTTCGGTATACAAACTAGAAGAGTTGGATAAAAAATTTCATCTTTTTAAGCCACAACAAAAAGTTTTGGATGTTGGAGCATTCCCAGGATCCTGGCTACAGTATGTAGCTATTCAAGTGGGTGAAAGAGGGAGAGTTGTAGGGGTTGATCTGCAAAAAATTCAACCTGTCGCTCCCAATGTTGAGATCATTCAGCAAGATATTACTGATACGACAACTTTTAAATCGACTCTCGAGGATTTGGAAATCGACCAATTTGATCTGGTTATTTCTGATATTGCCCCATCAACTACTGGAATTCCCGGCGTGGATCAAGCCAAAAGTGTTCAGCTGTCACAAATGGTGGTTGAAGTCGCGGATGAATTTTTAAGACCTAAAGGGACTTTGGTGATGAAAGTTTTTGAAGGATCAGATTTTGGGGCGTTTTTTAATTCTCTGAAGTCTAAATTTGGATTTGTAACAGCCTACAAAGCCAAAGCTTCCCGAGACAGAAGCATTGAAAAATATATTGTTTGTCAAAGGAAGCGAGGTTGACTAGGAGATTCGGATTGATTCGTCGTCCCTCCTCGCAATGACATGACTATGAAACTATCAATGCCAAAACAGTACCAACAGGGCTACGCTGAGTTTTACAAACTAAAGATTAAGTTGACTCCAGATGTACTAATCCCCCGTCCAGAAACTGAACTTATTGTCGATTTTGTATTATCAGCTACTGGAAATAGCTATGTGCCGGGTTTTAAGGCTCCCGTCACACTACCTGAAAAAGATACTCCTTACACAGTGGTAGATATTGGTACCGGATCTGGCTGTATTCCGGTGGCAATTGCCAAAAATAGTAAAAATATTAAATTAATCGCTATTGATACTTCCGAAAAAGCTTTGGCGGTAGCTAAAAAAAATGCAGAATTTCATCACTCTAACAAAAAGATATTTTTTGTCAAAAATCATCTCTTAAAAAACTTTAAACAGTCTCCGGATATTATCACTGCCAATTTGCCATATATCCCAACAGCCAGATTGATGCATATTGATCCGATGGTCAAAGACTTTGAGCCTCGCATGGCATTGGATGGCGGGTACGACGGATTTGAGCTCTACCGAGAACTTTTTTCCCAGATGCGACAGCAAAAAATCCGGCCGACTCTTTTCATTGGAGAGATCGATGACGAACAAAAAGATATTGCAAAAGTTGAGTCCAGACGTTATTTCCCAGAGGCCGAATCAGTTGTATTGAGAGATTTAGCCCAGAAAGATCGTTTTATAGTAATCCAGTTTTAATTATTGGTTGGGTGATTCTTCCAGGGTTACCGAGATAGTTCTGGTTTTACCATCTGTCCAGACTTCTACTGATACAGAATCCCCTGGCTTTTTGGTTTGAATAATTTCTGATAATTTGGTTTCCGAATCAATCCCCTTTCCATCTATTTTAGTAATAATATCGGCAGTCTGCAGACCGGCTTTAGAAGCAGGTGAATTTTCTAAAATCTGCTGAATATAAGCCCCTTGAGGTACATCATTGAGCTTGGCCAGATCTTGAGTGATCAGACGGTACGAAACACCTAGATAGGCTCTGGAGATCTTGCCATTTTGAATGAATTCTTCAACTATCGATTTAACTGAATTGATCGGAATAGCAAATCCGATATTTTGTGCCCCTTCAGTGGTCGCAACATTGACGCCAACAACCTGAGCAGCTGAATTGAGTAAAGGGCCACCCGAGTTGCCTGGATTGATAGCAGCATCAGTCTGAATTAGATTGTCTAAAAGCTCGGTTTCGGTAGAGAAAGGATCCCCAGCGCTAATACTTCGACCCAGACCAGAAACAACTCCGGTAGTGACAGTATTATCAAAACGACCTAAGGCATTACCAATCGCTATCAAAGTTTGGCCGGATTTTAATTTTGAGGAATCACCCAACTCCAGAGCTTTGAGATCGGTATCTGTTTGGTTGACTTGCACCAGCGCCAGATCAAAATTAGGGTCACGGTAAATCTTCTCAATATCCAGCTTTTTCCCATCTTTTGTGACAACTGAATATTTCAAAGTGGTATCAGCTACCACATGACGATTGGTCACAATAACGCCTTTTTCAGCATTTACGACAAAGCCGGTACCTATGGTGTTTTGTTGATTACGTGGAAGCAGATTGGGATTAAAAGGGTTAAAAATCCGCTGGGTTACACCGATTGCGACCACCGAAGGTGATGTTTTCTCAACAGTATCAATCACGGCACTTTCTTCAGTTACTACTGTCCTAGTCTCACTATTTTGAGTCAGAGACTGTGGTGAAAATGAGACTGGTAGTTTGCCTGATCTGGTTAGTTCATAAAATATAAAACCAAAAAGCCCGACAACGATTAAAACAACCAATACTTTCCGGAGATTATCGCTCATACGCATGTATTTTAGCACAAAATTTCTGAGAAAAAACTGAGAATAACTTGGTAGCTGGTAGCTGGTAGCTGGTAGCTGGTAGCTGGTAGCTGGTAGCTGGTAGCAAAATTGTCCCACGCTATATACTATTTATCCAGCTCTTCCAGAGCTTTTTCCAGCTGGACATCTTTGCTTAGATCTTTTAGCTCTTCATCAGTTGGAACAATTTTGATATCAGGGGTCAGTCCGGTATTGTGAATCCAACGCCCCAGCGGAGTCAGCCATTTAGCAGTAGTTATATGGATGCCAGTCCCACCAGGCAGATCTTTGGTATCTTGAATGGTGCCTTTTCCAAAAGACTGATCCCCTACCAGTCTGCCTCTTTTGGTATCTTGGATCGCTCCAGCTACAATTTCTGATGCTGAAGCCGAGCCTTTATTGATCAAGACAATCAGTGGCAGTTGTAACAGTTTACCTTGGCGATTGACTTTAAGACCATTTCTCTCCCCCTTGGCATTTTCCCAGAGTACGATATCTCCAGAGCCAATAAATTCAGATCCAATATAAACAGCTCCATCCAGATAGCCGCCAGGATTATTTCGAACATCCAAAATTACAGCTTGCGGGGCTGTAGCTAGGGCATCTGAAACAGCTTCGCTCCATTCATCAAAGGTTCTTTCTCCAAAACGGGTTAGTTGAATGTAGGCCACTCTTTTACCAGCTGGAGTTGTCTTGGCAGCAAATTCAACACTTTTTACAACAATAGTATCTCTTTTTAGGGTCACATTTTTTGTTTTGTCATCACCTTCATGATAAATCTCCAAGGATATTTCTGTCCCTTTTGGCCCTCGGATCAGATTTACGGCATCTGGGATTGATATATTGCTAGCATCTTTATCTCCAATTTTGACAATAATATCTCCAGCCTGGACGCCAGCTTTAAATGCTGGAGTATCTTTCAATGGAGCCTGGACTACCAATCTTTTATCTTTATTAAACCCAAGCTGCATACCAACTCCATCAAAACTGCCACCAAGCTCTTCTTCAGTAGCCTTTTGCTGTTCTGGGGGTAAAAATACAGTATATGGATCACCTACTGCCGCGACCATCCCCTGGATAGCTCCATAAAACATTTTTTGTGGATCGATGGCTTTTTTATCAACATACTCTTGAGATACTAAATTCCAGGTATCCCAAAAAAGCTTAAAATCGACTGTGGATTTATCAGCTGGAACAGTCTGGTTGATAAAATTTACCTGTGGAATATTATTTGTTGGAGATAATTTTAGCTGATACCCCCCTAGCTGCCAGCCAACCAAAAAGGTCAACGTAGCAATCAGGATAGTAATACCATTTATCTTTTCCAAAAACCTGAATTTCATAACTGATTAACTTTACCAGGTAGTAGAAAATGGATCAAGAGATTAATCAATCGCCTCCAAACTAGATAAAGGAACTTTCAGTTTTTTATTTGGTAATTCCACCAGAGCACAAATAACAGAGACACCAGAAGATACAACAGATGGGCTTCCATCTATCGATCGAATGATGCCTTGGCTGGCGGCAAATGGTGGCCAGACAATTCGAACTTTCTGCCCAGGTAAAGCATTAATTATTTGATTCTCTGGCAGTAGTGAATAGGTCCCCGCCACAGGCGGGAGAGCTACTTTTCGAGCCTGTATTATGGCATCCGCTGATGCTTCTGGCAGAGTTACATGGTGATTGAATCCATCAATAAAGATAAACTTTCCAGCAAACTTTTCCAAAGTTTGATAGATATCTGCACCCATGCTCATTGGGCCAAAACCTTCGGTTGATACCACAGTCAGACCGATATCTGTATGCGACTGTTTTTTCTCATAGACAGAACCTGTCATGGCCTGATAATCATCCTTGTTTAATCCACCACTTATTAATCCATCAATCTGATACTCCATGGCTTTTTTAAGCGCTTTATCAAAAACCAGACCGCCAGCTACTAGGATGTCTCCTTTATATTCTGGCAATAACTGCTTAGCATCCAACAGATCTGATTTTGATCCTAAAAATCGTAAAAAGCCACCTCTTTCTCGCCCTGATCCATACAAACCAATAATCTGAGTTGCCATAGTTTTAATATGAACTTCACCTGTTAACTGATTTATCTCATCCACAATTCCAAAGACACCAGACATTAGTGGAGTTTGCTTCGGCAACATTTTCAGTGTTACTTCCCCGGTTGATTGATTTATTTTCTCGATCATACAATCAGTCGGGGACAAGACAGTCCGACTTTTAAAAAGCCCTTTTTTAATTGCCAAAAGCTCACCTTTATAAATGGGCACACCGACTGTTTTTTTGAGGCATTTTAATGCTTGATCTGGGGATGTTTGAAGCTCTTTGGCAAGATTGATGACGGTAAAACCGGGCTGAATAAGTGAATTTCCCAACACATCGTGAGGAGATACCTCTTGGTTTTTAGCAACACTCAATGAGCCACTGCCTTTGATCTTTCTGACCACTCTGACACAGCGATGAGAAACCACTCTGGGACGATAATTAATAAGTCTGTTCATACCTGA
>CAYOMO010000092.1:0-5874 GCA_964405065.1 uncultured Gammaproteobacteria bacterium | reverse complement strand
GATTTCTGCTAGAGGAGTAATCTGTCAATGCTATTCTTGAAGATCTAAATCTTTGATTCCTATAAGAAGCTACTTCTGAGTTTAACATTTGAGATATAGCAGCTGCTTCCATAACCGCTCCAGTCGCTATTGCAATCCAGCCGGTTTGGTTGTCCAAAGCTACTAATGATAATCCACCAATTATGCCGACAAGTCCAACTATCGATGCAATGTTATCTAGCCTGCTTTGCATCACTGATGGCTGAGTGACTTCACTACTAATTGATCTGCGTTTTTTTCGTTCGGATTCCCATTCTGTTCTTCTTTTCTCCCTTAGTCGAAAACCTCGTGAAAGCTGGCTATCACGGCGTATGTGGGATCTTTCTCGATCACTTCTAGGCATGGATGAATTATAACCAATCAGTTTTTGAAGTCAACGGGGATTGTTTCAAATGGCAAGAGTCTAGAGTCAAGGATGTTACTGGAAATTACTTATCACTACACTTTGGCTACTTGTCACTTTTTGAAGACCTGATCTAGCGTATGGTTGTGATAATTGCGCAGCTGGGGAACTTTCCACCAGATATATAAAGTAGCGATGACTGTGGCCACCCCACCGGAAAATACCGCAAAAGGCGCTCCCAAAAATTGGGCTACGATTCCGGCCTCAGTCTCACCAATCATTGGACCTCCCTGAATAAACAGCGTATTCACAGCCAGCATCCGACCCCGGATATGGTCCGGTGTTAAGATGTTACGGATAGTGTTCCTAAGCACTGTGGAAATCATATCGCCGACACCCACCAGGCTGAGTAAAATGATCGCCAGATAAAATGAATTGGTCAGTCCAAAAAAGGCGGTGGCTGCACCGTACAAAACGACTGCCGCCAAAATAATCTTCCCCTGATGACGGATATTACCTAAAGAGGCCATTATCAGTCCGGCAATCACTGAACCGATCGCCGGTGCGGCATATAAAATACCGAGTCCCTGCGGCCCGATGGCAAAGATATCTTTGGCAAATATCGGTAAAAGTGTGGTCGCCGATGAGAAAAAATTGGCGATAAAATCCAGCAGCATGGTATAAAAAAGTATTGGACTGCTCCAGACAAAATGAATCCCATCCCACATCGATTTGAAAGAATAGGAGATCTCGCCTGCCATCTGGTGCATTTTAATTTTTAGTGGCCAAAGTGTGGCGATATAAATCCCAAAAGAAAATCCGTTGAGTAAATATATACTGCTGACATTAAAAAACTGGATCATAAAGCCGGCGATCGCTGGACCAATAATCAAAGAAAGCTGGCGGCTGATAGTTTGCAGTGAAAAAGCGTTGACCAGATAGTCCTGTGGTACTAGTTGCGGAATAATCGCTTGTCTGGCCGGGCCCTGAAATGTCCGGGCGGCAAATGTCAGAAATACCATTGTATAGATCAGCCAGGGAGTTGCCGTATTGGTCAGTGTCGCCAGAGCCAAAATAAACGCAAAAATACAGGGAATAATTTGTGAGATCATCAGAATCTTTTTTCGGTCATGTTTATCTGCCAAGAGCCCGGCCGGTAATGCAAAAATGATAACTCCTAAAAAACCGGCTAGTCCAATCAGCCCCAAAGACCAGGCTGAACCAGTCATCTCATAGATTTGCCAGTTGATAGCCACCATCTGCATTTGTGAACCAATTTCGGATAAAACAGTCCCTGAGTAATACAGCCGAAAACCCGAAAATCTAAGCGAAGTAAATGGTTTTAACTTGTGAAGCATGCCAATAAGTATAGCAATAAATACTTTCCTGAGCGAGCATCGCGAGTCGAAGGATTACATATGGTTGTTGGTAAATCGTTTATCGTGGATCGTTAATCTTTTATCACTTATCACTTTTTAATTCTAACAGGATAGTGCTTTGCGGCACTGTTCGCGGGGTGAACCAGAAAGCTGATCACAAGCCTGACAGGCTGCACTTTTAGTATCTACAGCTGCGGCACCAGAGGCATTTCCACTGGCTTTGATTTGCGGGATCAAACTGGAGAAATCATTAAATTTAACAGTCGTCGGCAAAGTCAGAAGTGAAGGATCGACCGACCAGGCACTGCACTGATAACTGACTTTCTGATCCAGACTGATCGGCATGGTGGCACTACCGGCCTGAGCTGAGGCTGTAGCAGAGGTCAGTTGAGTGGCTTTTTCATATGATAACTTGACTCCTTGGTCTGAAGCATCAGTCCAGACATAGCTAGTATTATTTTCAACGATCATATGAGAGAGCATTGTCTGCCCCGAAGATGTAGTAGTAAAATCTCCCCGCATTTTCCCATTGCTCATATAAACAGTCCCTGAGGAGCCCGAAGAGGAATCAGAAAAAGTGCATTGCTGGCTTTTGGAAGATGAAAAAAGATCTTTCAAAGCCACCCGGGTATCGGAAGATACGGAAGCTTGAGCTTCAGGAGTACTCATAGATTCAGTAGAAGCATTAGTATTGGATTTTGGAGCTGTACTATTTTTAAACCAGGTCACACCAGCTCCGGCCAGGATCAGGGTAATCACAACTAAAACACCAATGATGACTTTATTTCCCATACACGGGTAGTATACAGAGTTTATATTTTTTGTCAAAATTTAGAAAATCACTGCGGCAAACAGGCTGGTTCCAATAATAGCGACCATACTAATAAAATACTTAAAGGCAAATTCCCGACTTCCCTGTAGGAAGGAATAGACCGATTTGGCTAGCAAATTGACAGCATTTGCCATTACCAGCGCCCAGACACCCAGACTTAGATCAATTCTGGAGCCTGCCAGTTGGGAGGTATTAATCACTACAGCATCTATACCTGTCAGTGATCCGATAGCTGAAGTGATTAAAAAACCACTACTGCCAAAAAACTCAATTGCTATTTTGGATGAAACATTGATCAGAAGATAAATTCCCATAAAACGGAGCGCTGAGCTGAGAGAAAATATCGAATGTGACTCCTCTATTTTTTCAGCATCAACCAACTGTTTATTGCCAGAACTATCTTTTTTTAAGAAAAATATGCCAAGTAATAAAGCTGTCAGTGAGACTGATATTAATACCGGGAAAAAACCAACCAGTAGACCAATATTTAACGACGCTAGCAATAAAACTACCGGTATAAAACTCACCAAAGTGGCTAAAATTGCTCCCGCAATCAGAGGATTTATTTTTTTGGTTGTTTTACTTTCCTGAGCAATAGAAATAGTAGTGGCTGTTGAGGAGACAAACCCTCCGACTAATGACGCCACCAGCCAGCCTTTGCTTTTTCCAATCGTTCTTTCTAATACATATCCCAACAAATCAACACCGGTGATAAGTACGACAATCAACCAGAGTTTAAAAGGATTTATTAGTTCCAGATCGGCTAACACATAATCACCCCAGCCAATATTTTTGAGGAAATCTTCTATACCTTTAAAATCGGATAAAGCATAGGTCGTGTTTGGTAAAAAGGGTAAAATGACAAATGCCAAAATAGCAAAACTGACTAAAGCGTTGATTTCAGTTTTTTTGATAGTTCCGACAAAATTTTTGATATCTTCTTTTCTTGACATCAAAAGAACTAAGACAACTGTTATCGCTATAACCAACTGTACCGGCACTACATTGGTTGCTATTAGAAATCCTAAAACATAGGTGTATAAAAATGATACCTCTGTTGTGACCCCAATATCTTTGGTGAAATAGCTATCAAAAACATAAAAAATGGCCAATAAGGTAAAAACAGCAAATGCCAAAAGTCCAGCAAAGATCGGCTGTGAAAAAAACAGAAACCCGGTTAGAGCGCCAAGTCCACCGATCAATGAAAAAGTCCGGAGACCCAATACTGCATGTGGGCCTTTATTATCCCCTTTGAGATCTTTTTGTTCATTGATCTCCCGCTCCAATCCAACAACTGCACCCAAAGCAAATGAAATAGCAACCTTAAAAGGGATATCGAGTAAATCCATAAGTTGGGATTATAGCGTAACTCTTTAGTCTTGCCAACTTTTAAACCAAAGGTAGACTACTCGGGGTATATAGCTCACCAATCGAATGATCATCATTGATGATGACAACCTGATTGGTATGTTCAGCATCGTGGGCCAGATTTTTAATATGAATCCCAGGATGGACGCTGCGCCAAAAATAATGGACAAATTCGACGATCTGGTCATGGGTCATTCCCCCGCCTTTGGCTCGTAAAGCCTCCTCTGCCTGGTCTCGCCATTTCAGACTCATCTGATAATTTTTGACATATAAAACATTTAAAAATTCAAACATCTGCCACAGGGGATAATAATTTTCCAGTTTTTTATTAACCATTTTGGCAAACTCCTGGTCTGCTGGCTTTTCCAAGGCGGGTAATCCTGAGCTAAAAACTGATTCATCGTCAACTTTTCTAGCTCCCAACATCCAGCCATCATAAAAAATAAAATCTGGCTTTCGCTCTATCACCCGCCAGCCATTGGGCAGTGATTTTCTTTCGACAACTATCTCAGTTTCATTTCTAAATCTAACTTGGTCTTTGTCAGCCAGATCGATAGTAAGCTGTTTATCCTGATGATTTTTCAGAAATTGAACCAAGGTCGCAGGTAATAAAGGCTCGATTACCGGCACATAGGAACCCATTTTTTCTGACATTAATATCTCAATTTGGTTGTAGGTCAAACTAGTCAGTTTAATAACCAGGCTCTGCTGTTCTGTCTGATCAATGGTCACTGTTTCTGAACTGATTGTGGCTGTCACTTGAACTCCAGGATCCAAATTGACCCAACGGAAACGATCACCATCTCCATGGTGCGCACTTTTATCATAGCCGGAAACAATGATCGGCTGGGTATGCATTTTCTGTAATTCGCTTAAATCCAAAATAGCCAATGGGATATCGTGGGTAACTCCCCGCCTGATAAACCGGGGATCCTGACCTCTTAGAGCACAAAGTTGCTGATGGGTAATATAGTGATCATCGATCGATCGTGAGACTGAAGAGTAACCAAAATGTTTAAGCAGGATTTCCAGTATTTCACCCTGAGTTGTTTTACCGGCTCCTTGTATAGCGGAGACACCGATAATAATCCCTTCATCTGAACCCTTCTTTTTTTTAATTTCAATCAGCTTTTGGACATAAGGCAGATAATACTGCTGGAGATTTTGTTTTAACTGATCGGGCAAAACTTCAGGTCTTTTTTTAAAAAAGTCGGCAAAGATCTGAATATCTGTCTCAATATTAAAATTCATTATTCGGTAATTCCTTCATCTCTTAGGATACCATGGATGCTGTTGCGCATCCCAATGACCCTTCCCAACATAGTGGCACCAATCAGTGAAAAACTAACAGCCCCGAGAGCCGGACCATGAATGAAAATGCCGACAATCCGGTTTCGAAAAACTGAAAGTAAAATATAGCATATCAATATAAGAATTCCTAAAGCATCAAAACGGGAAACTATTTTGGCACTATCTTTATCCCAGGACAAATGAGACATCCGAGATGAAACCATCCCGACAAATATTCCGATACCAAGTGCCAGACAGGCTAATAAAAATCCAATTACTCCAATCCAAATATCATACAAAACCACTCCAAACATCACAGCAAAGACCGTCGCAAAAATCCGCATCTGCCAAAGGATTTTTTTCGGGACATGTTTAACCAAATGTTTTCGCTTTAATTTAGGCATTAATTCTACTATACCCTAAATATGCGGCTGAAACTATATTATAAGTATTGGGGTTTTTATATTGCACCCATCGGTGGTAAGGAGGCACTTTTTTTGATTATTTCTTTGAGTATTTCCAGATCAATATCCGCAGTTTTTTTAAAACGTATACAGCTTTTACCAATGGAAGCTTTTGGGAGTTCTGATTTGTACCTTTCGGCTAAATACTGTTCCCCATTC
>CAYOMO010000091.1:0-5917 GCA_964405065.1 uncultured Gammaproteobacteria bacterium | reverse complement strand
ATTTGCATTTGTCTTTTTTCCCATAACGCCCGAAGCCCTCAGCAATATTTGCTGAGATTGAATCAACTGCTGTTACAAATTGACTACCAACCGTTTTCTTTTCAAACCACCCTAAAGTGATCATAATTTTCCAGACAAAATTAGAAAGTGTCAGAGCTCTCTTGTAACATCTAATATCATTTAATTGTAAAAACTTTTTCTCCATATCCAACAATTTAACAATTCAGCAATATAACAATTTAACCTCATCCATTCGCATTTTATTCGGATTATAGCATCGTGATATAATCAGTCAATGGTAAAAGCCTTACTTTTCGATTTCTCCCGAGTTTTATTATTTCCCAAAGGTTCTGATCCGGTTGAGTCTCTCAACGGGAAATATCGTGAGCTGATGGAGCAGGGGGAGTTTGATTTTTTTGAGCATTACCAGTTGAATGAAGAGCTGATGGATTTTATCTACAAGCTGCAGGATGACTACGAACTTTTTCTTTTTACCAGTGAGACGATTCAAGAGGCTCCTGAGTTAAAAGAAGAACTAAGTGTATTTAAGCGGATTTTTTCCGGAACTCGGATGAATCTGGATAAAAAAGATCCAGCTGCTTATGAACAGATCGCCCGTGAGATCGGAGCTGATATCGAAGAGATCGTGTTTATTGATGATTCGATGCTCAACCTGACAGCGGCTGCTCAAGCTGGGATGCAGGTGATTCACTATCAAAACAATGAGCAGTTGTTTGATACTTTTAAAATACTGGCCATCGTCCCCTAGACCATTTTAGGCATAAAATACTAACATTAAACCCATAGTCAGTGTGGTATACTAAGTATATCCTATGTTAGCTGCCCGCTACCGTATTTATTCAACTTTTCAAAGAGTAATTTTTTTTCTGAGTGGAGCGAAGAATCTCTGAACTTGTTTCAGGATTAGTCCTCGCATACGCGAGAGATCCTTCATTTCATTCAGGATAAGCTCCTGGCATAATTGATATTCTGATGACAGGAGAGGAAAATTGCAGTAAGATTAATTCCTATGGCTAGACGTAAATCAATCTATTCACTGCCAAAGTTAAAACTTAAACCAAAGACCGCTTTAGCGATTTCTACATTTGGATCATTTTTCTTGGCACTGGTGACAATCGCTTCATTTGCAGCGCCGACTTCATTTTTATCTTTCTGGAGAAATTATCTGTTTACCAACCTGGGAACAACTGCTGTGTTGACTCCTGTAGTACTAGCTTTGTCTGGATTGGTCCTTCACAAAGTGAAATGGAAGATTGGTCAAATGAATGTATTAGTTGGTTTGATAACTATTATGGTTGCTTTGATGGGTTTATTAGGAGCAGTTAGCGAAAAAGTGGGTGGATTGTTGGGGATATTTATCTGGAGTCAGTTGGTGGAGATTTTAAGTGCTCCGTTTAGTGCATTGATTTTAGTCGGTGTGTTGGGAATTGGGATAGTGGTGATGTTGCAGGCATCCTTTGACCAGATAGTTGGTTTTTTTGGAGCACTTTTTGGCATTACCAAATCGGTTGGTTCAGTTGCTGGTAAAGGAGTCGGTGTTTTGGGTAAAGCCAATCAGTTTATCCCAAGAGTAGGTGAGATCAAATTACGTGGTATAGATGAGACTGTGGCACCTAAAGTTGCTCCTAAGGCGGTGCCTAAAGAGGCTATTTTAGCCGAGACTTTGGTTCAAAATGTAGCCGGACAAAGTAAAGTTTGGCGATATCCACCGTTATCACTATTGTCTGATAAAGGTGGAGCTCCGGCAGATCGAGGTGATGTAAAAAAGAATGCATCCATCATTGAACGAATGTTGGAATCTTTTGGTATACAGGCGCGAGTAGCTGAGGTAAATGGTGGTCCGGCGGTGACTCAATATGCTTTAGATATTGCCGCTGGTACGAAAATTACTAAGATCGCCAACTTGCAACATGATATTGCTTTGTCTTTGGCTACTAGGACCGGAACTGTTCGTATTGAGGCTCCAATTCCAGGAAAATCTTTAGTTGGAATTGAAGTGCCAAATGCTTCTTTAGAGGTTGTGATGTTAAAGACTGTTGTGTCATCCGATGAGATGAAAAAACACAAATCCAAGCTGGCTGTTACTTTAGGTAAAGATACTGGATCCAATCCAATTATTGTTGATATCGATCGAATGCCACATATGTTGATAGCGGGTACTACAGGTTCTGGTAAATCTGTGCTGATGCATGCATTATTAACTTCATTACTTTTTAGAAATTCGCCGGATGAATTAAAGTTGATTTTGATCGATCCAAAACGTGTTGAAATGGCCAATTACAACGATATTCCACATCTTTTGACACCGGTTATTGTTGAACCGGAAAAGATTTTATCTGCTTTAAAATGGGCGACTGCTGAGATGGATAGACGGTATAAGCTTTTCCAACAAGTAGGTGTCCGCAATATCCAGTCGTACAATGAGATGTCTGGTTTTCAGGCTTTGCCTTATATTGTGATTTTCATTGATGAGTTGGCAGATTTGATGATGTTTGCGCCGGTTGAAGTGGAGGATGCGATTACTCGTCTTGCGCAGTTAGCTCGTGCAGTGGGTATTCATTTGGTTATCGCCACACAGCGTCCGTCGGTAGATGTTATAACCGGACTTATGAAAGCCAATATCCCGTGTCGAATTGCCTTTAATGTGTCATCGATGATCGATTCACGAGTTATTATTGATGGACCAGGAGCTGAGAAATTACTTGGTCGGGGAGATATGCTTTATATGCCACCAGATGCTTCTAAACCGATGCGTATTCAGGGTGTCTATGTGACAGATCAGGAGATCAGGGATTTGGTTAGTTATTTGAAGAGTCAGGGTGTTGATCCAAATTATGCTGATGAGATCGTTAATCAAAAAGTAACTGTCAAAGGGAAAGCAATTGGCGGTATGGATGGTGATGATGCAGACAAAGATCCACTTTTTGATGAAGCAGTCAAAACAGTTTGTCAGTATGATCGAGCTTCAGCATCTTTACTACAACGTCGTTTGAAAGTGGGCTATGCTAGAGCTGCCCGTATCATCGATGAACTGGAAGTGGCTGGTGTGATTGGTGCTGGTGAAGGCAGTAAACCTCGTGAAGTATTGGTACGAAATGCCAATGAATTCTTAAACGGCGGAGCCGGTGGCGGAGAGGATGACCCAACGGGTAACCCCCAACCACAGCAATATTAACTCTTGCAATCCGTTAAAAAAATAATATAATCTCATCCATGGCCGTAACCAAAGACAAAATTCTTAATGTAGGACCTCACTTGCGACCAGACAAACATGGTTTCACAGTAAATGATTATTCGCTCCTGGTTGAGGGAATTATTGCCGATCATGTTTTGGGATTGGTGGGTGATGAACGTAATAAGGCATATTTGTCTCTAACGAATAGACCTTTTTTTCGCAGTATCCAACGCTCAACTGTTAATCGCGTGTTAGCTAGAGTAGTACCACCGGTGGATGATCCAGATCTTTTGCCTCCTATGGATCCAACGTATTTAACTTCTTCGGAAGTGCCTCGAGCATTAGCGAAAATGGTTAGGGTTTCCAATCCTGTAATTCAAAGAGAAATTCGGTTACTTACTCGCTAGTACCAGTTGAGTTACTGAGCTGTAGACGTTAAGCGCGATCCGAGCCGGTGGCGGAGAGGATGACCCAACGGGTAACCCCCAACCACAGCAGTTTTAAATTTTAAATAGTTATCCAGTTATTAATTTATATCCTCTAGTGCGGATAGTCAGGATTTCGAAATCCGATTTTTGTTTTTTTAGTTTGGCTCTAACACGAGCTACCAGGCGATCCATTGCCCAGTCGGATACTTCCAAGGCCTCTTCCTCATCGGTCCAGACCGCTTCAATTATGGCGTCTCTCTCACAGACTTGATTGAGATTTTTTTGTAAAAAAGAGAAAAGAGCTAATTCTTTTTTGGTAAATTCAATACCGTTATCAACCACATTTTGGGGTAATGTATGATTTTTAATATAATCTTCAAGGAAACTGGTAAATATTTGTAAACTTTTGGCTTTTTTGACAATAAAGCCAGTCTCGATAAGATACCGATGATTTGGTGTCTCTTTAGGCAAGTTTGCGGATTCAATTATTTTTTTTAGCAGTTGTTGCTCTTCTGCGGTGAGACTTTCCCATAATTCTTCCGATTGCAAAACAATTCGTTCATCTAAATTTATTTTTGCTAGAACTTTTTCAAAAGGTTCGTTTCGGTTTTCATTCAATATAATAAGAGCTAGTTGTAAAAAACGTGTATGTCCACCAACCTGTTCAAAGAGTTGTTTTTTTTGACTGGCAGATAGTTTTAATCCATAGCGAACCTGATATGTATCCAAAAGTACTTCCTGATCGGCTTCGGAGGCTGGTTTTAAAAACATCGGTTTGGTAAAAGATGATAGAAAAGTTTTTTTTAGTTTGGGTATTAGATCTTCTAGGGGCCTAAAACAGGTGATAACAAAAGATAGATGAGGATTCATCGAATCTTGAAGTCCTTTTAAGTTAGCAAAAAAATTTTCGGTTGCCACTTGCTGCATTCGGTCGAAACGAATAAGGAAAATAGTGGGTAAAAATCCTAGTTCAATGATTTTACCCAGAGTTTTACGAATATTCTCAATCATCATAAATTGATCGTTGATTTGAATACTATTTAAAAATAAATCTTGAATTTCTTTTTTTGTTTCTGAAGGCATATTGGAGCCATCTACTGCATCGACAATTCGTTTGAAAGTCAGGATCCAAAAAGGAAATATCTCTCTCTCAACCATATCGTTTAGATCAACTGCAATAAAAAGATGCTTTTTTTTGTCTTGGATAAAAGTTTCCTGGATTTTTTGCTGATAGATAAAAAAACGGAGGAAGTTGGAGATACCAACCCGTTTCATGCCAATTAAAATGACAGAATGACGGTTTTTGATCTCTTGGCCAAGTTGAGCTGCTTCTGTTTGTCTGAAGTATAAGGGGTAAAGAGTTTCTAGGATATACTCTTCCATGGGCGCAATTGTACTGCAAACTCAGGCTTAAAGCAAACTTAGATGAGAAGTTAGATGTTGGAAGTGAGAGGCTGAATTTGAAGATTAGATCTGAGAGATTGGACTTGGTTGCAATTTCTTAATTCTTCTCGCCCCAGTCGGCTAGGTCTTTGAAGATTTTTTTTAAAGTAAGCCCTTTTTGTGTCAGGTTGTATTCCACATGAAGCGGAATTTCAGTAAATACAGTTCGAGTGATAATGCCATCCTTTTCCAGCTCTTGAAGTCTTTGTGAAAGGGTTTTTGGGCTGACAGTGCCTAGAGCTCTTTGAAGCTCACCAAATCTTTTTTTACCTTCAAATAAATTGTGCAAGATCAACATCGTCCATTTGCTACCAATAATTTTTAAAGTTTTAGCGACAGCACAGTCATCAGGAGTAAAGCCTTCGGTGTTCGTATTTTGCATCAAAAAATTATACCATACTACTATAAAAAAGGAAGCTGCTTTATTTCTATTAAGCACTTTACAGATAGGTTTTAAATTTGTTAAGGTAACAGCACTTCGATGGATAATTCAAAAATTATTGTTGCATTGGTCTTAGTACTTCTTTTGGGTGGAGGAGCTTATTTTTATTTTCAAAATCAAAACAAAAATGGGGAAATGAATGAATCGATGATGACTCAATCGATGGCTCCGGCTGCTTCGATATCTCCTTCAGACCATGGAATGATGGCTTCAGACTCAAGTATGATGCAAGCTGAAGGGACTGTTAAAGTTATCACTGTAGAAGGAAGTAATTTTAAATTCCTTCCTGCAACTATCACCGTTAATAAAGGCGATACCGTCAAAATTACTTTTAAAAATACGGGTGGATTTCACGATTTTGTAATTGATGAATTTAATGTCAAAACAAAACAAGCAAATGGACCTACT
>CAYOMO010000090.1:0-5956 GCA_964405065.1 uncultured Gammaproteobacteria bacterium | reverse complement strand
CACCATAACCAGACCACCAAACCGGTGTATTGTTTAAGCGAACAATTTCCTGTCCGCCCGATCGGGCATGTCCGCTGTAACTGTCGCGGTAGTACCATGGTGCTTCTTTGTTATAAACAAGCTCAAAAAATCCGGGTCGTTCCGGGTGTTCCTCGTATTTGCCACCGCCGGCATACGTCGCCTTTGCAGCTCGGTTTACGAATTCGAAGAGGTCTTTTTTATTTATCATTTGAGTACAAGTTATTTTTTTGCTAAAAATCCAGCATCAATTATTAAATTATCACCAGTTATCATTTTGAAACGCCATCATACGCCACATACTATACTGAAAGTAGCATATCCAGAACAAGATGTTATATTCAAAAATCCTTTATCACCAGTAAAATCACTCAAAGTCAACATTCGCTCAAGTGAAACTTATAATCAACATTTGCTTCATAAATTACTTCCTTTAACTCGAAATACTTAAGTTTTAATTAGGCTATACCTAAGTATTTCGCAAAGAGTTGTGCTAAAATCTGGGCTAATACAGGATGGCTGATAATTTTTTCGTTTACCCATGCTGCTTTTTGCTTTAACTGGTCAAATATACTTTTAACTTTCTCTGGATCTTTCCCTGTGTTCAGCTCATTATTTAGTTGATCAAGCAAAAAAACAATTTCCTGTTTATCAATGCTAAATTTATTCTCAATTTCCGCTTTGATCTCCCCAAATGCAATACTTATATTATGACTATCAATAATGATTGGGCTGTTATTACCTTCTGTAGATGCGTTAATCTGATTTCCCATAATTTGTTGATAAATAAATTGTGATGGCACTTTAATACTAAACTCTGAGCTATCTTCTATATATTTGATGCCTTGATTCTTTATTTTAATAGCCGCAATATCTGCATGTTGTGTTACCCCGCTATCCGTGATTCCTTCTATAAATTCTTCACTTCGTAAAAAATAGAGATTTCGCACGAAACTTTTTTCTTCAATAGGTACAAATAAATTTAGATCACTTTTTAACATATAAGTCTCTGGATCATCTTTCCAATATTTGTGTAATATTGTCAGAATTTGCCTCCGTACCTGGTCATCTGTTGGAGTGCCACGGAATATAATTCTTTGTGTTGTCTTATAAAAGCCATTACTAATCTTGATACTATATCCATTATTGTCTGCATGCTTTCTTTCTATTGCCGTATTAAATTCATATCGAAAACATGTATTATAGAGACGTTTTATATCGTCTATAAAAATTGGGAGATATGGAATCAATGCGAGGTATATTTTTTCTTCTTCTTGATCGGTTTTGAAAGGCAATTCTCGTATTACAGCCCTTGCTGTCCCTCTCCAACAAATAGTGATACAACCGATTATCTTGTCAGTTTCTTCTGATATGATTCTGTACATAAAATGAGATGTAGTATCTCCGTTAGAACCTCTAGGATTATTCTCTACTGGCTCTATATAGTATGTAAGACCATTTTCTTTTATTTCCATTTTCATAATATAAATTATAATTATACCTGACAAACATGAACACCGATCAAAAAAACATAGAACAACAATATGAATATGAGAGAAAAATGGATTTTATGATAGAGATCATGCAAAAGAAATTTGACAGACAGCAGGACTCATTCAACCCAGCAGCTTGTTTTTTGTACTCGAAATAGGCCACATCTGGCCTTAACCAAACTCTATCGTGAGGTATCGTAAATTTTTTCGTGTCGCTCATACTTCCTTCTTAGTACTTACTCTTCCTAACAAGAATAAATACAAATATAAAATGAGGGTCACAGTTTGGAAACTACATTCATCGGGAGAAATTTCTCCATGTGCAACTTTATGTCTTATTTTGTAACCCAATGGCTCAAAAAGGATAAATTTCACCTGCTTACAAAAGTTTTCGCCAAAAACTTTCTTAAATTCTTCAGAATCCAGGTGAGTTTCTGATAAAGTCAAAGTACGGGTGGCAATATCTCTTTTGGTATCAAGGACAACTGTACTAATTCCAAGATTTCTTGCACAATGAAGTAAGAAGAACTCAAATTGAGGCACTAATATATGAAGAGCAGAAACGTAGTCCTCAGCAGAATATCTTTCTAAGCCTGAGTTAATAATTTTTAGCTGGTTGGAATCAAATAAATTTGAATTTGAAAAATACTCAGATAATTCGTTTTTTGTTATTTTATTATCTTTTATAAGCATATAAAAAATCCGATTCAGATATATTCTCATTATAAATTGTTGTGTCCTGTTATAAGTATCCATAAACCAAGAGTATCTGGGATCTGAACCACCGCTCAGACTATGACCACTGTCATTCACAGTTTGAAGGTTACCAAATTGGTAAAAAATTGGAGTAGTATCAATAGCTTGTCTTTCAATTTCCTTAATGTCCGGACAAAACCAAGGAATACAGCCAATTGCCTGTAAAATTTTATTTGCGTCTTTGAGATTAATAATTTTCTCAATATTTTCCTTAATTCCTCTTTGGTTTTCCTCACTCATATCTACAGAAATTTCAACCTCCTTATAATCCTTGCCAGAGTCTATGGATGCCTTGTTCATTTCTACAACTTTACTTTTGCAAAGTTTTATTGATTTTGAATCATTAGCTTTTATTGCTAGCTCAAGAGCTTCTTTGTAGAATACTGAGGCGTTAAAATAGTTCCCTGATTCTTCCGCTCTTTTAGCTTCGATAATTTTGTCAGTTAGGTTAGTTTTCATATTTTGAATTCGTTAATATTAAATATCTTGCAAAAAATAGAATTTATCTTTTTCGCTTTTAATAAACCTTTTCTCATTGTTTCAGTATTTCTGTTGATAAGAAACTCAGGGCTCCAGGCAACTGTTAAAGAGATAATTTTCCCCAAGTCATACCACTTTTTGATTTGTTTAATAACCTCTTCTGCTAACTTGTAATTCATCCTATTTGTTTTTTCGTTGTAAAAGTAATCAAAATCCAGGTCAACTATCCAACCTGGATAATTACCGTTTCTAAACAGTGATATTAGATCATCTTTATATAATCTTTTTGCTGAGCGACTACAATCGACCTTATCATCAGTTTCAATGATATACTTTTTCATAGCCTCAACAAAAGCAGGATCAACTTTAGGTTTTGTTTCCCAATGACTGTGAGTAACTAAAACATCGGTTGATTTAACATATTGAGGATTATTCTCAATAAAAGCACTCAAAAAGTTTTCGTACGAGAATAATTTTTCGCCTTCCTCGCCATAAAAATGTTTTTCATTTTGTGAATGTTTTTTCACTAGATATGTTTTTAGAGCTAACTTGGAAAGATCTGCTTTTTTAACACAACTACAATGCAAACCTTTAGGTGACATATCAGGATGATTATCAATATGCAATAACTTCAAATCAGAACTAGACTGTTTTTTTAAATCATTTATCCAACACCATAGAGCTGCTCTATGGTTATCCATTATGTGTATATTTTCCCTATTCCAAACGAAAAATTGATCAAAAGGACGATCCTCTTTACCATTGTGTCGGAATTGTTTTGCTCTATAGATAATCATAAGTTTCCTGTTTTTAACCCAGAGAAGAATTTGGGAATTATTGTATATGTCTTATCGAAACTTTTGTAAAAATTGTAATTCCCAACCATGGCTTCAAGCCATTTTTTATCTGGACTTGCAATAAACCTCTGCGATCTTTCAAAGACTGCCATATTGAACTCAACTACCAGCTCAGGAGGGAAACCTTGCTCAATAGAAGGATTCGTGTTTACTAATAAAATCTTTCCAGAAATCGGAAACACGAACTCCTTTAGACACTTAACGGGATCATCGTCATATGTATTCGTTGTAATAAGCGGGACATCTCCAACAACATACCAGTTCTTACCATCAGCTGGATAAAGGAATCGCCACCTTAGAACATCGTCCTGCCAGTTTTTATCTTTAAAAAATGGTGCGAATGGTATTAGTAGTTTTAGAGATTTTTTGAATGCCGAAGACTTTGTAATTTTATCTATGATTTTATCTGGTGCTCTAGACCCATCCTTATTATTAATTGAAAAGTAGTTTAAGACTTCTTTTTCATCGAATGCTTTCTTGGAAAGTATCTCGACATCGTTGATATTTGCTGGAAGTCTCCAATGAAGAAATAGTAGGAAAAAGTACAAGCTCATTTTGTCTAACAATTCAATCTTCGTATCTTTATCAGAATCTTTGATTCTATTAAACGACCTCCAAGATTCATTTTCGATGTGAGTGTAAGCGTCTTCCAAAAAGTCAGATTTTTCACCACTAGAAAATGTAACTGTATTTAAGTGTTTTTCGAAAAAAGCATTATCTGGAGAACTTTCAAAGATTTTCCCAGTTGATTTGTCGTATACATAAAATTTTCTCTCTTCATTTACAAAGCCTCTAAGATAATGTCTTGGGAGAAAGTGGTGTTTTACGCTAGGATTCTTATTCATAGTTGTATTTCATTTATTAAAACAAAGTTTATTATCTCAAAAAAGACGGTTGCAATAGAAAAGAAACAAAGTTCCTAAAGTTTTTTTATAGAACTAGTTTTATGTAACCATCAAAACCAGAATCTCCTTGCAACCCAAAAATACTATCTGGAAGAATGCCTTTTTCCATCTTCGATTTTTTGAGGTAAGTCTTAGTTGCAGGACTGAATGTTATTGCACTTTGTCCCATGCCACTAGGTACCAAATGTAAAATGCTTTTTAACAAAAAAACGCCGTCAACACTTGGGATAGGATTTGCTTTGATAGCCAATGAGATACGATCTGCTTCATCAACAGGTAATTCTCCTATATCAAAATAAACCAACCTACATGGGTCAGTTGCATCAAATTTTTTCTTTGCATCTGAAAATAGTCTGTCGTAACTTTTTAATATCTCATCGCCAAGAGATCGTCTTATCATTAAGTAGAAGCCTTTGTGACAAGATATGTACTCATCCTCAGTAGTTGTGTATGTAGGATGCGGACGGTCAAGTTCTGAAAATAGCGTGTTTTTGATTTGATGTTTAGAGTATTCCTTAATTTCAACAATTCCTAATTTGGTAGTTATTTGTTGGAAGTAAGTTTTGCTTTCAATGCGGTCGACAATTAATTTCGCAAGCTCATTAACTTGTGAGAGACTGATTGTTTCTAGATCAATTGAGACAATTAAACAATGTGATCCATCGCAAAAAATCGGTGCCAATTTCTTCATTAGAAGAGAGAGATAATTAATTGCTGTTGAATCAGCCAAAGCCTGATTTCTTTGCTTACATTCAACTTGGACACTTTTCCCTGAAGGCAAAGTTGCACTAAACTCATATGTTTTTTTGCTTATATCAGATTCTCTAGCAATAAAGTGTATTGAATATCCTTGGATCTTATAACCAGCTGCGACCATTAACTCGAAACGTCTAGCTCTATATAATTGTGGATTAGAAAGCTCTCTTTGATATTCAGCATAGACATCGGGGTTTTCTAAAAGTTCACCGTGCAAAAGATGTAAGTCCCTACCTAACAGCATTAATTCAGCATCAGCTTTGTCATGGCTGGGTAGTAGGTTTTGGTCAAATTTTTCTTGTCCAGGTTTAAACGTTCTAAGCACATCTTTAATAATTGGATGAAGTTTTAACTCTAATAAGGGAATGTCAACTGAATAAAGATCTTTATTACTAATTTTATTTCGGAGTTTAAAGAAAACATTAACACCATTTTCCAAAAAGTTGTTCCCAAACATTTTAAAAAATGAATTGCGATAGTCAATATTTGATTCGAGGTAAAACATGAGAAAATAATACACCTAAAAAATCTTTTACAGGATCTAAATCTTGATTTCGAACAAAACGAAGAAAAATTAGTCTGTGTTATCGGGCTTTTTTGCACAGGCGAACGGGTCGCCCTGAACCTTACGATTTTTGTGACCCCACGGGGATTCGAACCCCGGTAGACAGGCTGAAAACCTGCCGTCCTA
>CAYOMO010000089.1:3287-6113 GCA_964405065.1 uncultured Gammaproteobacteria bacterium | reverse complement strand
GTTCCCCATTCATCACACAAACATATACCGAGATATAATTTTTTTGCGAAGCCAAAGCGATCGTGCACCAATCCCCTTCTCTGCCGGATGGGTATTTGTAATGATATTTCCCATAGCCGATCATTCCTGAGATCATAAAAGGCTCAAGTTTTGGAGCGTATTCTCGGATCAGATCATGTAGCTTTTGTATTTCTGATTTACGTGGTTCATCGATTTTGGCGATATATTCTTGAGGATTTTTGGCATCAGTTACTTTAAACATATTCATATCAACTATTTTAACCTATTTCTTA
This sequence comes from uncultured Gammaproteobacteria bacterium, assembly GCA_964405065.1. GTDB lineage: Bacteria > Patescibacteriota > Microgenomatia > Daviesbacterales > UBA10151 > CAZWRN01. The sequence goes on along the minus strand of CAYOMO010000089.1, from coordinate 5,820 downwards.
TTGTTTTTTTACTTAAGTTTTATGGATGAGTTTTATGATTAGTCTATGACAATAAATTTTATGAATATGAACGGACTAACGGCTTTGATCTTTGGAGTATTAATTTTGATTTTTCCTAAATTACTCAATTATCTGATCGCTATCTACCTCATAATTATTGGTCTCACCGCAGTGCTTGGACTAGCATAAAAAATTATAAAGTACAAAGTATAAATTATAAAACCAAATCTAAGTTTTATACTTTATCATTTATCTTTTATAATTTATTGAATCCTACTCATCATTATCATCTTCTTGTGACACGTCTTCCATCTCTTTTGGCAAGGCTGGGTTGATCAAAAATCCTTTTAGATCTTTTCGGCCGACAATCAAAGGATATTTCAGATGGGATCTATCGACAATAGTGGCCACCGAATTGATCTGTCGGCCATGTAAAATAAAGCTGACTTTGACAGCTTTTCTGGTGTTTACCCCGCTGGCTGATTTAATTAAAATCTGTCTGTCCAATATCTTCAAATTGAGCTCCTCGACTAATTTTTCATCCAGTGATGTCCGGTAGGCGCCAGTATCTAGTTTGGCTAGATAAGTTTTGGTAGTATCACCTATTTGGAAACTGACCTGTTCAACCGCATCGAGTATTTTTGTATTGTCCTCTTCTCCAGCTTCTTTTTCTCCAAAAAGTGATTTTGCCAATTCGACACCTCTTTCAGCCGAAGGGATGGGCAGATTTTCCAATCTTTCCAGTCTGGTCCGCAGCGAAGCCTGATTGGCGATCTGGATGGACAAGCCAGGTCTCGCATTTATTTCAAGAACCAACGGCCCTTTATTTTTATCCATTACGATATCAACCCCGGCATATCCCAATCCACAAGCTTCTTGAGCTCTGGCTGCCATCAACAAAACTTTATCCCAATCCGGAATTCTGGTTCCAATAATGGGTGAGATAATTTTTTGAGTTTGCTGGGCATCTTTATTTTTAACCAATGCATGAACTGCTTCACCGTTGCGCATATTGATACCTACGGCAATTGCACCCATATGTATATTGGCTTTACCTTCGGACTGCTTGGTCGGCAGACGCATCATTGCCATCACTGGAACTTTATTAAAAACAATGATTCGGATATCGGCTAAACCTAAGGGTGCCAATTTTTGGAAAAAAGGATCCGGGTGGATCAACTCTTCAATATAAGCTATATCGGGTAAATATTGCAGTGAATAGACCCCGTCTAATACATCATACAAGTGAGATTCAATATCGGCTTTAGAATATTTTTTTCCGGAGGTGGTAATGCCATCTGTACCATTCCAAGATTGAAAAGCGATAATCCCTTCCCCACCATAACCTCTGGCTGGCTTAATCACAAAACCATGTGCAGGCAGTTGCCAGTCAAAATCACGGATGGCCTCCCGGTTTTTGAAAATAGTGATCAGTTGAGAAGTAGGGACATCATGTTTTAGCAAAATTTTTTTGGTTTTGATCTTATCATCGGCGATTCGTTTGGCACGACCTTTGTTGAACTGACGGATAAAAATAAAATTCCGGGCATTCATCCCGAGAGCACTGGTGCTAATTGCCATTGGATTTAATTGATTTGAAACGGAAGTATTCAGTCAGACGTAGACCAAAGTAGCGGCCGATGATCAAATTAAGTGGAATCAGAAGTAAAATTAGTTCCGGATAAAGCAGGACCGCTTCGCGCAATGGATTGTACTGCAAAATAGCGTAACCCAACAAACCAATAATAATAGTTAAAAAAGTGATGTTTAGAGTATCAAGTAAACTTCTTTGAAGTTGCAAAGAAACGATTTTATCCGATAATAATATAAAGACCAAGATCGGAAAGATCGAAATATACTGGACAGATAATATCCCCATCTGAGCACTAAAAAGGAGCGATAAAAAAACCATAATGGAGACCAGAAAAAGGGATAGAGACATCTTTGGCAACTGCATGATCCGAACTTTTTTCAAAATAATCCGAGAGGCTAAAGATGCGATTAAAATACTAAGTATCAATATCGAACCAGCAGTTAGACCGGTCGCTATCAATGAAACGGATAAAATAATTGGTACCAGCATCTCCATACTTGGCAAACCAATTACCAATCGAATAAAAGCGATGATACTAGCCAAAACTGGTAATAATAATATCAACACTATGGTGTTGGCAGGTATACCCACGTTGACTGCATACTGAACAGTAAAAGCCATAAAATTGATCGGGTTTAGACTCTTCTCTGGACGCTGTTTAAAAAGCTCTAAAACAGCTGCTTTTTCCGGTGTTTCTTCCGGCTTGGTCAGATCATCTTTCTGTAATCTGGTCAAAAGTTCCGCTAAGGCCGCAGACTCAGAGGCGATCTGAGCGGATTCCGAGGCCGAGCTAGAAGCTTCTATTATTTCTTCCGGTGATGGTGAAACTCTGGCTGGATTTTGGACGGCTAATACAGCACCAGGTAGAATAAATAGCATTAGCGCAAACAAACTTACTATAAAAGGGGATTTCATGCGTCTATCGTATCACTTTTACTC
>CAYOMO010000089.1:0-3277 GCA_964405065.1 uncultured Gammaproteobacteria bacterium | reverse complement strand
TCAGCTGTATCAAACATTTTCTGTAAAAATCAGGTATGAATTTCTAGCAAGTATAGAGGAGAAGTAGTTATTTTTGGAAATAATCGTAGACTGCTTTGGAGACATCAGCAATTCTTTTCTCCGCCGCCGCAGGAGTATCGGATTTGGATAATACTGCAATAATATAATCCCCTTTAGGAGTATAAACAATTCCGGCATCATGGCTAAATAAACCGAGCTCCCCTGTTTTGTGAGCAATCACAATATTGTTTGGCAGATCAGCCGGGATCTTATCATTCAGTTGTTGTTTTTTTAAAAATTCCAGCATTTTTTGAGTATTTTCAGCGTTTGCCAACTCCCCTTTTTGCAACTTATCAAAAAAAAGCACCATATCATGGGCGGTAGTAGATGGTTGACCACCAACTGATGAATCTTTAAATCCTTTATCTGTAATCCAATCTCGGATCGTAGATACTTTATTTTTTTGAGTTAGCAACATCGCAGCATAGTTGTGTGAAATAGTGATCATCTGATTAAGTGCTTGGTTTACAGACATAGTAATACCGCCTTCTGTCAATTCAGCATTTTCGGGAGATATCTCAAAAATGCGATTTAGCTCCGGGATCGTACTACTTAGTACATCTTCCAGCATCAACTGATTGGTTTCCACTTTATGCAAAGTTTCACCCATCACCCAAAGTTTGTAAAGTGAGCCGCTGTCAAAAGATTTGTGTTCATTTAAATAAAACTCTTCTCCGGTTTTGAGATTTTTGATTCCGACTGCATATTCACCTTTTGTGCCTTCCAAAGCTTTCATTACGGCTGATCCAAGTGGAGTATCGGTAGGAGAAGGTTCTAACGGAGATGTTGACTGGATGCCCTGGACAGCCGCGGATGCACTACTTTCAGCAACCAATACGGTATGGGGCGCAGACGGGGATTCCATTTTTTCCGATACCCAAAATATACCCACTCCAATTAATACACAAACAAAAATATAAACTATAAAAGCTGTTATTTTACTGGCAGTTGATCGTCTGGCCATAATCAAAGATCATACCATATCAGGATGAAAACCCGGCCTTTTAAATTTCAGTTTTATCCTACTGAAACAACCTTGATGTCCAGTTTTAACCAGCAAAGTATTTTAAAAACATCCTAAATATTTTTCACCCGAGGTAACACGATAGTAAAAGTAGTCCCATGATTTAACTCCGATTCAATTTCAATTTTTCCTTCAAGAGATTTAATCGTTTTTAAAGCGATAGACAGACCGAGTCCATATCCATTGGCTGGGGATTTTGAACGGGATTCATCGGTCCGGTAAAAACGATTGAATATTTTCGACTGATCTGCTTTTTTAATACCGATTCCTTGATCTTTGATCGAGATCAAAACAACTCCATCAGTAGTCGATGAGAACAAACTAATTGTAGTTTTTTCAGGACTGTATTTAATCGAATTATCAAGAAAGATAGTCATTAAGTCGGTGATAGTCCCTCGGGCTGCATGGATATACTGCCCACCAATTTTGTTATCTATTTTAATCTGTTTCATTTTTGCCAAACTCTGAATTTTTTTTATTGCCAGATCTGACTCCTCTTTTAAACTAATATTTTCAGAATAATTTTTTTGCAATAGTGAGGGATTGTAGGATAATTTGATCAAAGATTCAGACAGGCTTTGTAATGAATTGACCTCTTCCAGATTGCTTTTGAGCAATTTTTTGGCATCGGTGAGAGACAATTTAGTATCACGTAATGATACTTCAATTTCGGTCTTTAAAGCGGTCAGTGGCGTTTTTAGTTCATGTGAAGCATCGGTAATAAACTGATTTTGCTGATTTACCATCTCCTGGATCGGCCGCAGAGTCCGTCCAGCTAGATAATATCCTCCGAGAGCTGATAATGTTAAAATCCCTAAATTGATGGCTAGAAGCATCAACTGTAGGCGGTGTTTAGATTCTTCTATCACCTCAGGAGAGATAAATATTATTTTTTTATTGGGTGTCTGCAACTGAATAAATAGCGGCTCACCTTCCATTCGAACTCGGTTCATTTTTTCAATTCGGTCAATTTCTTGAGTTGTTAGATTGTAGACAACTGTGCTAAACAGACCGCTGATTAGCATAATGATGATCAGATAAAAAACAGTTAGTTTGATACGCGCTTGGTTAAACATAGATTAGGTAAAGATATTTATCCCTTCTTCTCTCCTTTGATTTTATATCCAAACCCTCGAACTGTTTGAAGCAGTGATGGAGCACCTTTGAAAGGTTTATCAATTTTACTGCGCAGGTAACCCATGTAAACTTCAACCGTATTTGGTAAAACATCTGAATCATATTCCCAGACGTGTTGGATAATCTGATCTTTGGTTAAAATCTGATTGGGATGTCGCATCAGATATTCGAGCAAAGCATATTCTTTTTGAGATAAATTAATCAACTGTTCTCCCCTTTTTACTTCATAGGTTTTGGTATTTAAAGATAAATTAGCAATTTGAAGGACATCACTGACTAACTTGTGCGGCCGGCGGGATAAAGCTCTGACTCTGGCAAGTAACTCTTCAAAAGCAAATGGTTTTGGCAGGTAATCATCCGCACCTGAATTAAATCCCTCAATTTTATCTTGAAGCATTCCTTTGGCAGTCAACATTAAAATCGGAGTGTGATTGTTTTCCCCGCGTAGCTTTTGACAGATCTCAAAACCAGTCATTTTGGGTAACATCACATCCAGCAATATCACCTCATACTCTTCTGTTGAAGCCAGATTGAATCCCTCTTCGCCGTCAAAAGCGATATCAACTATGAATGATTCTTGTTCCAAACCTTTTTTTATCGATGAGGCTATTTTATGCTCATCTTCGACAATTAGCACTTTCATAGCCGTATTATACGCCCAATTGCTGAATTAATCCTGAGAAATAGGCTAAAACCCGGGGAAATAATCGGTTTTAATCTGTCTTTTGGGAACACCTATCTCAGATAGTGTTTTTTCAAAAGCGGCGACCATACCATGGGGCCCAGACAAATAAAAAGTTCTTTCTTTATAATCCGGAAGAAAAGTTTTAACTTTATCAGCTGTTAAAAAGCCTTTGTCTCCTGTCCATCCCTCGGGTAATTTTGTCTCGTCACTCAGAGTATAGATAGTTTTCATTGCAAACTGTTTTTGAGCCATGTCAAAAATATCTTTGTAAGCTATCTCGTCTTGAGTCTTGTTGGAATAAAAAAGGACAATATCTCTTTTTTCATTTTTATCGATCAGATATTTGATAATACTTCTAAAAGGGGTTACAC
>CAYOMO010000088.1:0-6179 GCA_964405065.1 uncultured Gammaproteobacteria bacterium | reverse complement strand
GTATTTTTTCCTTTCAAATGTGGTGACTTCGGATTTAAAGGTCCAGATCAACCGGTGGTAAAGTTGTTCAACTCGGTCGTAAGAGAGTTGAGCTTGTTCCGAAGTTGATGTGATTAAAGCTTGGGCTGTTAGATGTAAATCATTTGCAAGTTCTCCATAGACTTGGTGAACGAAAAAATGATCCACATGGTCAGTAATTTTTTCCTGTTTAGCCTGATCTTGTAGCCACTGAGCTGCCCACTCATAAGATTGGGCAAGTTGTTTGATTTGGCTGATATAAACAGATTTACCTTGGGGAACAGCTGATTTAAATTGATGATAGGTTTTGAGAATATGTTGATAGGGTTTGAGAAACAAAGTATTTATCTCATTTGCTAGATCTCTAGTAGCAGCTAGTTTACTGATTTTTTTGGGATTGGAAGGATTGGGGTTGTCATCGATTAAAAGAACAACTTTGATCTGAGGATACTCTTGTAAAGCAGCTGAAATAATCGTTTTTCTGATTACTGCAACTTCTTCCGCATACGAGGGGATTAATACGGTAATAGATGGTTTGATTTCAGAAAAATGTTTATCAAGTAAAAAACGGGGTACTCTTTTGTGTTTACCAAATCTTTCAAAAGCTCCTACTCTGGTAATTAAATAAATTAAGGCAGAAAGGGTAAATATAGAGACTACTGCTGCATACCAAAAAGCTTCCAGGGTGAAGTGATAATTAACTTTACCGTCAATAAATTGTCTAAAAATGGTAGAGATGATGTAAATTATCCAAAAAATTAAAGTTAATACAATCGCAGTTCGGCTGAAAGCCATTTTTAATGTAGATGGTTTTTCATGCAGGATTGGTAAAGGTTTGATATCTTTTTTATTAAATGGTTGGTTTTTTTTGAACATAGTAGCTGGTGATTTTTAACCCATAGAGATATGAATTGAGATAAAAAGGGATTATAACCTAAAAAAAATACTATTAACAGTATCTATATTTACAGAGGATAATTAGTAACTCCAGTTTTTCTGCCATTCTCTCATTTGATCGATCTCCTGATTCTGAGCCGAAATAATCGCTTGTGACAGATCTTTAATTTCCTGGTGTTTTGCACTAATTGAGGCTTCTTGAGCCATTTCGACAGCTCCCAGGTGATGTTCTATCATGCCAGTTAAGAAAGCTTTATCAAAATCATCGCCGGATTTTCCCTGCAAATTATTTACCATATCCTGCATACTATCTGCTGAATGATTTATCATTGGACTAGGGGTTGGTGTGGAGTAATTCTGAGGTTGTTTGTAAAAAATTGAGGTTAAAATAATACCTAAGATAAGTCCTAATAGACCGGTAGATAACGGATTTTTCATGAGATTATATTAATGCTTAAAAAGTTTTTTGCCAAGACAGCAGTTAACATGTATATAATAAATGTATGAAGATTTTTGGTTTATTGGTATTTTTAGGAATTATTTTTGTATTGACAGGATACCTTTTTTATCCGGCGACTGATCGGGTAATTGAAAAAGCACCTATACCTGCTAATTTCACAGATGGAATTTTAAAGTTAGTGGCAGTAGGGGATATTAGTTGTCCGGATATGCCGGTGAAATCGACACAGTGTCAGCAACAAATGACTGCTTCCTTGGCTGCTTCATTAAAACCAGACTATGTAATGGCATTGGGCGATCTACAATACGGAGGTGCTACATTGGCGGATTTCCAGACTTTTTATAACAAATCATGGGGTGGGTTTAAAGATAAAACATTTCCGGTGGTAGGTAATCATGAATATGAAGATGCCAGTGCCGCGGGGTATTTTGATTATTTTAATGGAATTGGAAATCAGACAGGAGTAGCTGGAGATCGTGACAAAGGATATTATGCTTTGGATAAAGCCGGCTGGAAAATAATTGTTTTAAACAGTAATTGCTGGGCAGCCGGAGGATGCACTTTAGAGTCTCCTCAAGGACAATGGTTTAAAGAACAACTTGAAAATAATCCTCATAGTTGTCAGTTGGTGGCTTGGCATCATCCGCGTTTTAGTTCTGGAATGCATGGAGCTAATTTAGGGGTTCAACCCCTATGGGAGATGGCTAACCAATATCAGGTTGAGCTGGTACTTAGTGGTCATGATCATCTTTATGAAAGATTTGCGCAGCAAGATGCTCAAGGACAGGTATCTGACAAAGGACCCAGACAGTTTATTGTTGGGACCGGAGGAAGAAATTTATATGAATTTGTCAAAATTTTGCCTAATAGTGAAAAAAGGATCAGTGATCAGTTTGGTGTATTGTCTTTATCACTGGAGCCGACTGGTTATAAATGGCAGTTTATTGCACTAGATCAGACCATATTGGATTCTGGTGAGGCGAAGTGTCAGTCTAGTTAAGTTTTAGACCGGCGGCTATTTGGTTGGCTACAAAGATTTGGCCTTCAATAGAGGGATGTATTCCATCATGAGTAGCTACATAAAGCCGATTGCCATATTTGCCATCAACCTGGGATGCTTGATAGGCATTAATTAAATATACTTGTTGCGCCTGAGCTGTACTGACTGTATCGTCTAGTTGTTCAATGATATGTCCCACATGGGTTTTGATCATCTCTTCCTGCCAATCGATACCACCCGGTCCGCGACCAAAACCATTTTTCAAAGGAGCAATTTCAGCTAGTTGGTATATAGTGGCGTGAGTATTGCGGGCTTCATTGATGAGAGCAGCCAATTTTTGCTGATGAGTTGCCCGGTCATAAGGTGAGAGTGGATTGTAGGAAAATGAGCCCAAAATGATAACATCTGGATTGATCTGATCGATGGGTGGATAATTTCTGGTTTTATAATTAAATGAACTATGAAAACGGTTGAGTCCTTCGGTAATATTTTGTGATCCTATCCCGTAATTGTACATTTTAAAAAGAGTCCCAGGATATTTGTTTTTTAAACTAGTTTCTAGATAATCCAAATTTTCTCCCATGGTATCAATCATTGAATCGCCAAAGGCGGCTATAGTATAGGAAGATTTGCTTAGTTTGATCTGAATTTTGGCACTGGGTGTAGCGGTTGGGGTGATAGAAGCTGCTGCTGTAGCAATAGCTGATGGTGTTGCTTCCAACTGAATTGCTATCGGACTTGGTGAGCTTTCAGGTTGATTTTGATTGTTTATATGATTTTTTTGGATAAAAAGCCAGCAAACAATTATCAATACTACAATTCCTACAGTCCCAACGATATGTCCGAGAGTCAGTTTTTGCATCGCTGGATAACATTAGTAAGATTGTAAAAGAATGTCAATCTTCATTCTATTTATTAAGGTAGTGTTATAATCAGACTATGACATTCAACCCACTGACTGAAGATGAAAAACATATTATTGTTGGCAAAGGGACAGAAGCTCCTTTTAGTGGTCAGTATGATGATTTTTATAAAGAGGGAGTATATATTTGCAGGAGATGTAATAATCCGCTTTTTACTTCAAAAGCAAAATTTGATGCTCATTGTGGTTGGCCGGCCTTTGATGATCATTTTGAGGGAGCTGTTAAAAGAATTCCTGACTCTGATGGTTTTCGGACTGAAATTCGTTGTGCCAATTGTGATGGCCACTTAGGTCATGTTTTTGAAGGAGAAAAGTTGACTGAAAAAGATACCAGACATTGTGTCAATTCACTATCGATCAGATTTATTCCGGCGGATCAAAAAGCTCCGGAAGTAATTAGTAGTTAGAATATAGATAATCTTACAAGCTACTTTATTCAGACCAGGGCAATAATTTCCATAGTTCAGATGGACTTAAAAAAGCGGAGCTAATATCTGGTTGAAGTTCTCCAAAATCTAAGATATTGACTCCTTCAGTGACTTTTTGATGGATTGTCACCGGTTTGTAGAAAGGTCTTTCAAGAATAAAATCATATTCTTGATTTGGGAGTAAATATTTGGCTTCAAAAGGAGCTGCAGTACCATCACTGCCAATAATTAGCTTATTCACCGAACGGTTTACAGTATTTTGGACAGTACTTAAAACAGTTAATAAATAACTTCCTGATGGATTCTTTTTCCACCGTAGATTGGCATGGGTTTGTAAAGCAACAGGGGATTTAATATCAATAACAAATTCAAAAACTTCACTGTCAAAAAGTTTTTCGCCTGAATACATGTTTAGTTGAATTTTATAGGTGCCGGCAGTTGGAGCTTTGATCTGAAAACGAAAAGTATAGCTCTGACCTGGCTCAATTTTTTGATCGACAGGCAATTTGACTGGACTGACTCCAAGTAAAGAGCCTTGGGAAAAAGGGACTAAACTGACCTGGGAGTCGTCGTTCCAGATGGATTGTCCGGTATTTTCAACTGTTAAAAAAAGATCATAATTTTGATTGGCAACCAAAGTGGTGGTAATTCCAGACTGAGTAGCATCGATCTCACTGGTGAAACTGGCTGTTGTTAAGCCGCCTTTTTGCAATTTGGCACTATTTATCTGGATTGGTTTACCTTCATTTTTAGGTAGATTTTTTAAAGTATAAAAGGCTGAATAAAATTTAGCACTTTCACTACTAGGATCAGGAGCTTTGTTTATCTCACTCAGGATTTTCTTAAAAGAAAAATTATCAAAAGGACTGTCTTGATAATCCAAAATAAACGGAGTTACTGCCACTATCTGAGAGTTGTTCCAGGCATTTTGAAAAGCATTTTGATAATATTCCCCCACTTTTTCGGATGAAGGAAAGCTGCTGTTGTATTTTTTACCTTCAGCATGTTTCCAGCCGGTCTCGGTAATAAAAATAGGTAGTTCTTTTATGACGCCTAAAGATTGTAACTTTTTGATTTCTTCTTGGTATCCTCTGAAGGTCATTTTTCCACTTGCTGTGGGTTGGCCAGCAAAATTGGGATTGGGATAGGAGTGAGAAGACCAGCCATCCAGTTTATTAAAAATGCCAGGTACGGCGGTATTCATCTGATCCATAAAAGTAAATGAATCCATATATGAGGGGGTTTTATTGGGAGCTGATGCATCCAGGCCACCATTGATCACAAAAAAATCTGGATTTTGCTTTTTTAAAGCAGTAATTGTTTTGTCCAATACTTGGGCATAGGAAACTGGGTCGACTGAACCACCCCATTCAGTGGCATGATTTGGTTCATTGTAGATGACAATGTAACGATTTTTGGTTGGCCAATTGAGTTCATCTAAAAATGATGCCCAGGCCTCTTCTTCTTTTTCATATGGTTTGGCCCAAGTGTTGCCTTCTGGTTTGGTAGCGATTCGGACAATTGGGATCAGATGAGACCGACGAAGTTCATTAAAAAAAGTTTGCCAGCGGCTTTTATCACGCTGAGAGCTTTCAATTAGAAAGGTAATATAGCCCCAGTCACCATTGGTATTAACTAGACTAGCTGTATCTTTTATTTCATCAGGGGAGCTGGAGATGATATGCATACCAAATTTGTTGTTGGGAACATCCAGTGGGTTGGAGGCTTTAGTTAGTGTAGGAAAAAGTATTAAAGGTAGCAAAATTAGCAGCAGAGCTAGATACTTTGGATTCAAAAATTGAACTGATGTGAAAAATCGTGAAAAAAGTTTTTCCATGAGAGGCAACTTATTTTAGCATTTTTTACAGCCTAAATCGAATATTGATCTATTTCGATCCGGTTGACTTCGGGTTTTTTGTGGGTGTATAAATAATAGACAAAGAAAACCCGAAGATATGTTTGCTGCTTTATATTATTTAACACTAGTATTGCCTGAGCTAGTTAGCTTATTAAAACATAAATATGAATAATCTATTTCTTTCTTACCAACTATTTATTACAGACTACTTACTAATTATATGACTGATTTATATGAACCGATTAGAGTTTGGGCTTTATTTGAAAGTACTAAAGTTGAACCGTATATTTTTTTCTGGAGAGAGAGAAAGATCACCATAGAATCGATCAATATGGTTCATACCAGTAAATCTGAAGGAGGTCTCTTATATCATTTTTCCGTCAGCAGTGGAGGCAATTACTACCGTTTGCAGTTTAATATTGCCAAGATGAAATGGTTTCTTGAGCAAATAGAGCAATCCGATTAAATGCTTTATCTCTATCTACGTCATTCCCTTTTCAGGGGAATGACGTAGTTGAGAATTTTGTTCTCTTTGTTTCGGATTATTATTTTGACAGTGGATATTGGTACTTATTTTTAATTATTGGTTTATTTTA
>CAYOMO010000087.1:0-6217 GCA_964405065.1 uncultured Gammaproteobacteria bacterium | reverse complement strand
CGATTCTCTCACCCCAGAGAGCGGATCGATGATGTTGAGCCGTTGGGGTGAAAGGCTGAGTATAGATAGTGATTTGGATCTAAACAATGACTGGGTGATAAATTATTTAGACTGGTATCTGCTGAGAAAAGCTTTGTTTGTGAAAGACCTAGTATATTGATAAGCACTAAATCCTAAGTTAGAAATCCGAAACAAGAGTAAATGTTCAAAATGCTAAAACCTAAAACAGTTTTAAAATTAGTATTTTAAATTTTGGATTTATCTCGAATTTCGTACTTAGGATTTCCAATTTCTATCTTGAGGTGAGTGAGGTAACTACATATCTTCCATCGATATACAGCAGATTTATCACCAGTGGTTTATTGAGTGGAATTTTTGCTAGTTCTGCTGTACTTGAGGCAACTTGCAGATTGGTGGAGTCATTAATCAAAACAACTCTACCAGCATCAAACTGGCCAGAGACATTTTGATCATTGATGATAAATAGTTTTTGGGATTCTATTTTGGTGATTTTTCCGCGAATTGTAGCTGTCTGACTGCTAAAAATATCCACCGGTGTGGCTGAAGCCAGCGGAACAGCAGATGTTTGAGTAACAACTGTTTTAGGATAAAAAATCTGCCAGAGTTGAAGTCCCAAAATTAGTACCAACAAGATAAAAAGTAAGACCTTGGTATTTAAACGAGCGGCCATAGAGGAAGGATTCATATATTGATTGTCGCTAGAGGAGGGCTCTTCTGTCAAGAAGCACAGCTGAAATAGAAGATACGCAATACGCAACATGCAAAACGTAAAAAAATCGTAAATCGTAAATCGTAAATCGTGAATCGTGAATCGTGAATCGTGAATCGTCTTGGTCTGTCTTGACGTTAATAGCTAGAGGTTATACGCTTTACTGATGGATAGTGGGAATTCAAGAAAAATTGCGGGAGCTATTTTTGTTGTAGTACTACTTTTGGTGGGAGTATTAGTAGGGACTCTTATCACTGGCAATCTTTCAACCTCTCAAAATACTAAAACCAGTGCCAGCCAAGCGACCGTATCACCTCTTGAAGTTATTAGCCCGGCTCCGGGGCAAGCAGTTAGTCAATCAACTGAAATAAAAGCTATGCTGGCTACAACTGCTGAGATCGGGAGTCTGATGGCTGTTTACAAAATTGGTGAAGAGACTAGTATTCCGATGAAAATCACCCGGCAGGGGGAAAAAGTCATCCTAACTGGATCAATTGATCCATCTCAGTTTCCCAAAGGTCGTCAAACACTTAGTATGTTTCTTTACCAAACCGGTCAGCTGATCGCTTCTTCAGTGTTTTATATTTCAATTTAGTACAGGAGAGATAAGTACAGAAGCAATACGCAACACGCAAAACGTAAAATAAATCGTTAATCGTTAATCGTTAATCGTTAATCGTTAATCGTTAATCCTGTCTCCTTCTTTATATATAAAAGGCTCTTGCCTTCTTTTCACGCATTTGCCACAATGGATTTAGCCCTCCCCAAAGGGCGTTTTTCAGCATATTTTAAACAATGTTGCCTTTTGTTACAAAAAAAAATTATCTCCTGTTTTTACTTTCACTAACACTTTTTTTTAGTATTCTGACCATCTTTCAGGTTTTTCCCGGTGTACGCCTGGGAAACAGAGTTCTGGCGATTGATTCTAAAGGATGCGAAGGCGGATGGACATTTAACGGCGGTGATGCAGGAGATGATAGCAATTGGGACTATACCGGCTGTGAAGAGGATTCAGGCGGAGGTGGAAGTGATAATGAAGACGACAATAACTGGTGGGATCAGGATGAAGAGGATGATGACAATGATAACAACAACTATTGTGATGAGGATACCTGGACCAATGAAGAGACGGATGGATCTTATTGGTGTGATAATGGCCGGATCTGTTTTGAACAATGGGGTCGGGATAAGTCATGCAATATCTATCGGGACGGGGAAGACTGTCGAAGCGACTACCGCTGTCAACAGCAGGGTGATGAATCAGGCGACAACAGTTGTGAATACAAATTTCAATACACTGAATGTCAATCGGATGGCCAGATTTATGAAGCCTGGAAAGATTGTAATGGCAATTGGGATCCCCGTCCAACCGGACAAAGTTGCGCCGAAAGCGGTGGGCAGCAGGAGCAGCAGGAAAACCAAGGCAGCTGTGGCAGTAATCAGTATTGGGATACCAGCGTTGGCCGATGTGTTGTAAATGATCTAGAGCAAACCAAAATTAATGATGAAACTTATTGTCGTGAGCAATGTAACAACTCCTGTACAGGTGGATTGGGACATATGCGATGTACTCAGCCGGATGGTTCTTTCACCTATGACTGTAATGATCCGGAAAATCAGGCCAATCTGGCTGAATGTCAGGGTATCTTAGAGGAAGAATTTGCTCATGTTGGGATTGATCCTATAGATGGTGGGGGTATGGGATCTGGAGATTTAGCTTCCCAGTCACCAAGTTGTGGTTATGCGGATCTGGATAGTGGAGAGTGCCGGGGCTCTCAGTACTGCCAAACTCATATTATGTACTGTGACGGCCAAATTTCCGGTAAACCGGAGATAGGCGGTAACTGCAATCTGGTGCCTGGCCTGTGTGGGGTGAAAGCGGATGAAGAGGGAAAACTATATGTAGCCCGTCCGGCCTGTAATCCAGAATGTGGTGACAATGAACAGTGCATGGATGATGGAAATGGAGCCGGTTTTTGTCAGGCAAATACTGAAAATGCACCGCCAATTACTGTCATAGATGACGAACATAAGATTAGAGTTGAAGGTACAACTCTTCGAATTGGGGAGGGGGCTGCTGGAGTTTCATTATGTCAAAATATTGCTGATGCCCAGGAGAAACACAACTGTTTAGTTGAGTATGCCAAAACTCACATTGAAGATTTTACTGGGCAGCCTGTTTCTTCTACACAGTCAGGCCCATCCGACACAACTTGTCAAGCCGAAACTCCAAGTCAAAATTATTGCGATGGTAATGTTTGTATTGAAAAATCTTCCGGCTGGGACGGAAATGCCTGTGTAGCAGTTTATAAAACTGTTTCCGGGGATAAATGCAACAATGCATGTTCTTCTGAGACTCCTCAGTCGGGAGAGGATATCAAGCTATTAAACTGTCTGGATGAAAATGATGCTGCTAAAAGAGCCGAGTGTAACAAAGAAAATGCCCGAATAGTCCAGACTGGTCAAAAATTGGATCAGTCTTCTTTGATTAAATCCAGTCTGATAATTGATGACTGCTCTCAGCTTGAAGGGGCAGCTCAGGAAGCCTGCGAAAATAAAAATAAAGAAACCCAATTTTTGGGTAGAGTTTTAGATAATGTCAGGCTGGAAAATTGTTCAAGTAAAAATGGTGATGAAAAATCATCCTGTGACAAAAGAAATGCTGAAGCTATTAGAGCCGGTCAGATCCGCCTAAATCTAGGAATTGAAGATTGTTCTGCTCTCTCAGGTGACAAAAAAACCAACTGTGAATTTAAAAATTACCAAAATGATCAGCTTACTCAGGCAGTGATGAGATTTCAGCCTGAGGAATGTAGCATCTATCAAACAGACGAAGAAAAAGCTAAATGTAAAGAAAACAACCAGAAAGGTCTCTCACAAGCGGTCAACAGTAGTTCTCCTTTTGTCGGTGTAGCTGAACTCGGCGCCAGCTGCGTTTATACCGAAGCCTGTACGGAAGGCGGCAAAAAAGCCTGTGCCGGTAAAGTTGAGAATAACAATGGTGCGCCTGTCTGTCGGTATGATCCGAGTGTCGCTAGCTGTAGCGCCTGTTCTACCGGGGAGTTGGATTTAGCAGCAGTTGCCAAACAAGCTGCAGAGCAGGTTGCTGCCAATGCGCCAATAGATCCGGCTAAATATTTCTCCCAAAAATTTGAGGAGGGGGCAGCTTGTAAACAGGTTCAGTCCTGTGGTGATGGTCAAGAGCAGGTCTGCGAAGGAATAGGGTCTAATGGAGTTTGTGACCTAAGTCAGGGAGGAGGAATTTGTTCTCCCTGTCAGGCCAAAGGGACAATTACACTCAACCGGGTAGCCAGCTGCAACGCCCAAAATAAATGTGAAGGTGCTCCCGCTTTGTCTGGCTGTATGAATGATGATCAGTGTAAACCACCACCACCACCTCCTGCAGCTAGTTTGCCTCAAGGATCAGTTGTTGGTAATGATGGTCAAATTTATCAAGCAATTCAAAAGTGCAGGGATGTCATGGTCAATTCTGTGGATGCCAATAATAATTACAACAGCTGTCAGGCAGAAAGTGCCAGAGCAATAGCCGCCGGAGATTTACCAAATTGTGATCAGTATGCTTTTGGAGCAGTTGCCTCCCAAAAAGCCTATACGCAGTGTACAACTAACTATGTTGCGACCGGAAGATACGCCAGTTCACCAGAAGAACAGCAAAAAGCCCAATTACCACCTCAACAGCAGGAAAGAGTAAATAATCTGGCCAACAGTTACTTACAGGCGAATCTGCAGTATTCCGAATTGGCTCAGTCGGCTACAAATAATACCAATCAGTATCTCGAACTCGAACGACAACTTCGTGACATGGCGGACGCTGCAGCCGTTGATCCACTAGAAAACACCGTATTATTAGCCAGACTTAGGGAAGCCCAGGAAAAGGCGGCTCAGGAAAATGCTAAATTATTGGGTGTTCAGTCAAACCTTAACAATTTCAATCAAAATATTGGGCTCGCTCCTGTTCAAGATATTGCAGGAAGAAATATTTCACAGGTTGATCAGTCTGGTTCGGTATTTCAGGGCGAAATTGAAAGAAGACAGGGCATAGTTGATGAAACAAAACGAGCAACTACAGCTTTAGCTGAAGCGCAAAAATACCGTCTTCAGTTTGAAAGATCGACTGATTATAACCCTGATCCAACTGTTTTATCCCAAAATGTCGATGATGATCCTTTATATAAACAAAAAATTCAGGAGGCTCAAACAGCTGTAAATAATTTAAAAAACCTTGGTGCAAAAGGAAATGCTGCGCAATTAGAACACACCTTAACCTATCTTCCTCAAAGAACTGGCGAAGTACGTTCTACAGAACGAATAGTTGAAGCAGGAACCCAGATGGTGAATCTGCTCCAGGCACATGCTGATTTAAACGGACAGACAAATGTTGGCAGGGAGGAAGTTCAATTTTTGCAGGATGCCGGTTTGTCCTATGTTGATAAATTACGGACCCAGGGTGGGGCAGTAGCAACAACTCAGGCAAATCAGCTTGAAGCCAGGGTCGGTAATGCCGCCTACAATGCCTGGGCTGCTGAATATCAGCAGGAATTTAAAGCCGGTCGAAGCCTTGATCCAGATACCAACAACACAATTGGTGGCATTATAAACGGTTTAAATACAGCAGCTGACCAGGTTGCCGTAACAGACCCTGCCAAAGCTCAGGCACTTAAAGTCCAGGTTAGAGTAATGCCGGAGATTTTAGCTGCCCAGGAATATTCAAAGTATGTTAAAAACCAAGCAGCAAATAAACAGCTGACAGATGACGAAAAAGCCGCTTTGGATGAAGGTTTTAAATCAATTGTCGATGCAACTATTCAAAAAGCGGGTGACGGGAAAATTGTTGGCGATTTACAAGACAAGTATGCTATAGCCGCTATAGAAGGAACAGCTCAAAGGCTGATAAATGAACGTTTGACAAATGCTAAAGCCGGAAACATTGAAACAGACGAGCAGTCAGCTGAGCTAAGTAGAAAATTTATAGAACAAGTCATTAACCCACTTACATTAGCTGACAAAGCCGATACTGCTAGAGTTCTACAGAACTCTTTCAATACGGCACCTTCTGTCGGTTCAGCCCAGGGAAACCTGAGTCTGGCAACCAGACTAGCCATAAATGATGCTGGAAATCCTGATAAAGATCTCACTCCTCAAACAACAGCTTTGGAAAATGCTCGGCTAGCAATATCTGCTCTGCCTGAAACACCAGAAAAAGCTAAATTAAACAATGATCTAAACAATTTTAATCAAAACATCTCAACAATTTTGGATCGAAAAAGGGCAGTTGACAACTTTCTTCAAGAAGTAAACTTTGCTGCTTTAAACTCCTCCAACCAAAATACTGCTCTGACAGAAATTAATGTTGAAAGAGCCAAAGCCAATTTTGACGCCTTACCGGCCGATCTAAAAACAGATCCAAATCTTTCAGCTCAGGCAGCATCATTAGATACTATTGCTAAAATTAGTAATCAAAGAGAG
>CAYOMO010000086.1:0-6367 GCA_964405065.1 uncultured Gammaproteobacteria bacterium | reverse complement strand
ATAGTAAAAAATAAGATCTATTAAGCAAAGCCACCGTGTTTTTGGATCATCTCTTTGATGCTTTTCAGTTTTTCAGTGGTTTTATCTTTTCCGGCTTCCAGACTAATAGACATCATCTTTTCGCAATATTCTTTCCATTCACCAGGAGTGATTTTATCGGTTAGGGTAATAACATTTTGCTGAGTCAGACCGTCTTTCCAGCATAAAATTTTGACAACTGTTTTATGCCAGGATTCGCGTAATTCAGCTTTTTCTTCGGCAGCTTTTTTCGAAGATGAGGGTTTAGGATCGCTAATCATCAGATATCTTATTAAATAAGATTATGTTATTGTACCACATTTGTCTCTGATTTCAAAGGGTGCGGGATCATTTAAAAACTCTGTTACAATACAGCCATGCAGATTTTGATTATACAAACACCTCAGATTTCAGATGCGACATTACTTAAAAAGTATCAAAAAAAGATTCAGCTTTTAGTACCAACTGCCACTATTACTGTTGCTTCTCCAGATTTAAAAATATTTTCTCAATTGGCAAAAAAAGCTGAAATAGTCATTGGTATGGCAGATGCTGTGTCTGATATTTCACATTTTCCACAGCTGAAATGGCTCCATCTGACATCTGCCGGAGCTAATGCATTGGGTAAAGAGATTATTAATTCAGATATAGTTGTCACCAATTCATCAGGAGTTCATCCAATCCCGATATCTGAGCACGTTTTAGGATTAATGCTGATGCTATCCAGAGGGTTGCAAAAAGCGGTCAAAGTCCAGATCACCCAACAAAAATGGGTTAGAGATATCAATTATTATCAGCCGAGTGAGTTGGCGGGTAAGCAGCTTTTGGTCGTGGGAATGGGGAGAATAGGGGAGAGAGTTGCCAGACTTGGTGAAGCTTTTGAGATGCAGGTGACAGGAGTAGTCAGAGATCCATCCAGACATCAGACATCCTTTAGACTGGCATCAGAAAAAGATTTGGCAGCCGAGTTGAAAAAATCTGACTATGTAGTTAATTGTCTGCCTTCAACTCCTGAAACTGTTGGTTTGTTTGACAAAAAAATGTTGTCTAAGTTTAAAAAGAGGAGTTTTTTTATAAATATCGGTCGGGGAGATACGATGGACGAAAAAGAACTGATTTTGGCTTTAATATCCGGTCAGATTGCCGGTGCAGGACTTGATGTGTTTGAAAAGGAACCGCTGCCCTCGTCTAGTCCACTTTGGAAAATGGAAAATGTGATCATTACGCCGCATTACTCGGGAGCCAATCCTCACTATTTTGAGCGAATGATGGAGATCTTTTTAACCAATTTTAAAGCCTATATTGAAAAACATCCTCTGCCAAATCAAGTCGATAAAAAACTCGGTTATTAACTCATAGCTTTACAAATTCTGTTTTATAGGGTATAAAGTCGTCTGCATCCATTAACAAGGGATTTCATGGTTAAAGCTTTTATTATTTTTATAGTTTTTATAGCTTTATTTTTAGTTGATTTTTCACAAATTGACTCAAATGTAATCAGTGATCAGATTGGTCAGCTGGGAAATTTTATTGTCAGCAAATTTTCTTAAATCGATGCATTAAAAATATGAAAAAGAAAATTAAATTAGCCCAACAAAGATGGGGTGGTCGCAAACGTGATTCACAGCTGTTTACATCGACCATGCAGCAAACAATTCCTAACATATTATCGGTGCATATGCCATTTAAAGTAATTCGTTATGATCTTAGTTGATACGGCTGCTCAATGATGGATATTAAGAAACAATTGTAAAATATTTTAATAGTTTGAAGCAGGTTTTTTTAATAAAGTTTTTTTCGATATTTTGAAGAAAATCTGTAAGTATTCAAGACTATCTGGGGTGAAGATAAAATTTTCCAAAATGATGCATTGACTTATATGTGCTTGGGTAATAGATTGGTTAAGAGAATATTTAGCCGATGAAAAGCATTTTAAATTTAATTCAGCCAAAGTACATAATATTTTTTATTATTTTTTTTGGTATAGGGATATATGCCGGAATTTCCTTTATTCGTTTTGATCCTCAACTTTTTCATTTAAATCCGATTCCTGAAGACCAAATAGAGGCAACTCTTTTATCAGAAAAAGTGGGAAAACTAATAATCGTCCCAACCGATGAACTTCCGGTTGTAGAAACTGTTACAGATGTGACTTCTTTGAAAGATCGACCTTTTTTTCTCAAAGCTGAAGTTGGTGATAAGGTATTAGTTTATAAGAAAGCTGCGAAAGCAATCTTATATCGGCCATCGAAAAATATCATAATAAATACTTTATCTTCAAATTACGAAGAAGCTATCATATCTATGAGCACGCCTACACCTACTGAAACTCCCACCCCGACACCAACGCCAACACCCACACCGACTCCTGAACCCTCGCCCTCAGAAAGCCCTTCGCCTACAGCTACAGCATCAGCATCGCTAGCTCCCACAGCAACTCCAAAAGCTTCTACAAGGTAATTATATTTTTCTGAAATAAATAGTGGTTTTTAATGATGCGTATCTAGAATCAATTGTCGAAGGTATCTTTTATTTAAAGCAAGTTTTCAACTATATCTGATATACTCCAAAAAATATGGTAGAGCAACAGATAAGTTCAAATGCTTTGAAATTAAAAAAAATAAGAGATAAAATACCTTTTTTGAAACAAGTTCCTGATGATCTTTACTTTAAACTGGATTCAAGAGGACTTTATCTTCCTGGCCCTGCAATAAAAAGAGTAAGAGAAAGATTAGAAGAAAAAACTGGTCACTTTGTAATGACTTATGAAAGAGCAATCTTTGATTTAGATTTACCAATTGAGACTCATTTATGTGCTTTATTAGAAGGTGCAGCTTTAAATTCTCAACAGCTAGATAATTTAAAAGATGCAGAAAGCTTAACAATTCCTTTGGGTGTTAGTTTAGTAATTTATAGAAATCCCTTAAAAATTATTGACCCTCATCAATCCTGGTTATCAAATTTATATAATCAAAAAAGGTAATTTGGTTCTATTACCTCATTAAGGACAGGCAATTTTTGAGGCTAAAAATACTTGGGGTGAGTGGATAGACTTACTTTGTACCCAATTAAAGGAACTTAAATCTTTCAGCAAGCCGTCGAGTTATGGTACTGTTTAGTTAGTATGAATTATAAGTTCGTTATTGGTGGAATCCTAATTGGTATAGCAGCTGTTATACTCATATCTGTTTGGTCAACAATTTATAAATCTTATATTACGGATCAAATAAACACCCAACAGCTTCCGTGCCCTCAAATACCTAAATTAGCTAATAAGGCTAATTTCCAAAAAATTACTCCTGATTCAAAACTTGAGCTTAATGTTGGGCCAAAGTTGGAACAGACCAACAATTGGGATCGCTATACGCCGGAGGGACTTGAAATAATGTTCCCTAATAATTGGTCGGGTAATTGGAGTACAGAAAATCAGCAACGAGATGGCGTTTATTTATTTTTTGCAAAACGCTCTTCACAAGAAGAAGGTATTCACGCTGCTTTTCAAATAGGATTACCAGTAACTATAGATAGTGATGTTTCTACATGGATTAAAAGTTGTAATGCGTTTCAGGACCAGAGTTTGAATAAAACTTCTCAGGAAACTATAAATGGCACAATGTTTGAAAAAGTATTTAATTGTTTAGAAAACCGATGTGAAACTTATTATTACACTAAAAGAAATGGTAAATTATATAGTTTAAACTTGACACTAGGTAAATATGATGTTGATAAAGATAAACAAGATTTGGTCAATATTCTCCACACCCTAAAATTCACGAATTAGCTTATTGGGTTCAAACATCCGTCAGTGGTATTAAAAATTAGCATCAAAAATCCTTGGGATCCTCAATGATGAGTAACTAGAATCTATGATTAAACAAATATGCGATTTAAGACATGTTTTTAGATTCAGCGATTAAGCGAAGCTACATTTTCCTCTAGCGGACAATTAAAAATTCTAAGATCAGCAATTAATGCAAGTTGTTGCAAAAAAATTGTTTGGGCTGCTTTATCTAATGCTTCTATCTCCTCGATACTCATAACTGGATCCCAGTTCTTCAAAGCTACACTTTCTATTAATTTATCCCACCCAACCACCTTATCCTGCGATTCCTGGTCACTATATTGTGGGGTATTAGGACCTCTAAATATCACAGTTTTTGTATCTGAATTTGCAACAAATACAGCTGTAGCTCCAAAAGTTTCATGATCTGAAAGAAAAATACGTCGCAAGTCTTCGGTTGAAGGTGGGAGATCAGAGGGGTGATTGTGTATTAAAGAAGCTACGAACCGATCTTGTCTCTGTTGCTTAGGTCCAGTAAAGTTTGCAAGTCTTCTAATTGCGACCTTTGTTATAGCGCTATTAGAATCTCCAACTATTTCTTGATTTGCCAAAAGTAATCTTCTGTCAGAGGTAACAAATGATGGGAGAGTGTGTTCATTTCCGTCGACTATACCATTTTCGTATAGCCTTCTAGCTTCATCACCGATAACTCCCAAGTCTATTCTAGTAACACCAGGTTTGATTGCTCGGTTAGGTGCAAAGGTTGCCTCAATTAATAGTTCTTTTAAAGGAATAGGAGTGCTTTCAGTCATGTTTAAATTTGAACTGAAATTATACTAGAAAAAGGATGAATATACAACCTATAGTTATATGGATCCTCAATGATGAGTATCTAGAATCTATGATTAAGCAAATTATGTGTTTAAGAGAAAGTTTTGAATACTTTCAGTTCTAAAAAATTGTTAATAGCGATATGGAGGTTTTAGAAATTTGGTACCAAAGGGATTACGGTCATAAACATCCTCACCTCTTTTAAGTGCTTCACTTAAAGCTCTTTGTGCTGATTCTCTTCTAATTTCTGCATAAGCTCTGTCAAAATATCCTTCATCTGGCATAATATTATGTCTAATCTGTAAAATTCTTTGTGCTTTATCCAAAGATTCTTCAGTATTTCCTTTTACAGCAGACCACATACTTCGTCCTATTGCTGCAGCTTCTGCTAATCCACCTCCTGCAGCCACTACAATTCCTGCTTCTCTCATATCTGATGCAGCTAAAGCAGCCCCTCCAATTATTGCAGCAATACCACCAAACGTTAACCCAGGTAGAAGCCATTTATCTAATCGCAAAGACCCTCTTATATTTGCAGCTTCTTCTAATAGTTGTCTCTTGTCAGCTTCTTTGCGCGCTTGGCTAGAATTTTCCCTTCCAATTCTCGCTCTATACATAACTCTGCCTCTTCTTCGTCTTTCCATTGTGTTATTGTACTGAATTATATCTATAAGTCAATTATCCTGGGTTCTAATGCCTCGTTATGGTTGGAGAAAAATGAAGCTAAATATTCTGGATGATAAGTAATTTTAATTTATTCTTCGTTTACTTAATTTCTTAAGTTTATCGATATCTCCTGCAATAAGTGCTTCTTTTTTAGCTTTTGTCCAACCTTTTAGCTGTTTTTCTCTTCTCATTGCTTGAAGTAGCGTAGCATATTCTTCTTTGTAAACTAATTTAAAGTTTCCGTTATCCTTAATGTATTTCGCAGCTTTAGCTGTCTTGTGGATGTGCTGATATTCCCGATTTTCTAGAGCACTTGATTGGCCTACATAAAGATGATCTTCCTGATCTCTCAAGATATAACTGTGATAGCTCATTTTACTTGACAGGCAGGGATTTATTTAATTAAATGAAGTTCTTCGGCTCGAAGCCTCGCTCAGAACATTCGACTCCAGCTTTAGCTCCTATCGGACAGATAGCAGGCTATAGCCATGAGCGAACGCAGTGAGTCGAATGGGTGATCGACGGGACTCGAACCCGCGACCATCGGTACCACAAACCGATGCTCTACCAACTGAGCTACGACCACCATACAATAAAAATACTAAATCCTAATATCGAAATTCTAAACAAATCCGAAACAAGAAAATAATAAATTCTAAACTGCAGATATTATAAGGCATTTGAGGCTGAAGATCTAGTTTGCTAAAATATACTCATGATTACTTTTAAAACAATGCTGTTTGATATTAATGGCTGGACTATTTTGCATTTACCTGCAGATTCGAGTGCTCAATTGCCGACGCGTGGAATGTTAATGGTTAAAGGAGAGTTTAATGGTATTCCTTTTAAAACTTTATTGGAGCCGGATGGTAAATATGGCCCTGGGTTAAAACCAAGCCATTGGTTTCGGCCGGATGAAAAGTTGTTAAAGGCTGCCAAGGCGAAAGTGGGAGATACAGTGGAAGTATCTCTGGAACCGACTAAAGATTGGGTAGAGCCAGAGGTCCCGGGAGATATTAAGAAGGCACTAGCTACTTCTTCCAAAGCACAAGCAATTTGGGATGAGATTAC
>CAYOMO010000085.1:0-6458 GCA_964405065.1 uncultured Gammaproteobacteria bacterium | reverse complement strand
GTGGAGATAAATCCCGGCTGACTGTGTACTTATAGAAGCATTTGATCTATCTGTAAATGAATCCTCTTTAACCGGTGAGTCACTGCCAGTAATTAAATCTCATGAAGAGACACCCGATAAGTCAGCTCAATTGAACAAACTTTTTTTTGGGACTTCAGTTGTCAGTGGTCGTGGCAAAGCTCAGGTTGTTTTTACCGGCAAAAATACCAGATTTGGCAAATTGGCCTTAACTTTATCTGAACTTGAAGATGAAAAAACCCCTTTAGAAAAAAATTTAGGTAAACTGGCTCAGACAATAGCTGTTTTAGCTTTCATCACCTCTACTTTATTATTTAGTCTAAGACTAGTTCAGGAAATTAGTGCCAAAAATGCTTTGCTTGAAAGTATTGCTCTATTGGTAGCTGCGGTACCAGAGGGACTACCGACGGCAATTACATTTATTTTAGTCATTGGTGTCAGACGAATGTATCATAAAAAAACTCTGGTTCGTAAATTATCTGCCATCGAATCTCTTGGTTCTACAACGGTCATTTGTACCGATAAAACCGGTACTTTGACCCAAAACAAACTATCGGTGCAGGAAGTATCAACTTCCCAGGAAGGGGCCCTTATAAAAACCGCCGTCATCTGTAATAGTGCGCAGTTGGTGTTAAAAGAAGATCATGGATCAGTGGATATTTTGGGAGATGAGACCGAAGGAGCTCTTCTTTTGTGGGCTCAGGATAAAAAAGTTTCTATTGAAAAACTTCGAACTGAATCTAAAATCGTTGAAGAGTTGCCTTTTGATTCTAAAACTCGCATGATGGCCGTTTTAGCCAAGGAAATTAATACACATACCCTATATATAAAGGGAGCCCCCGAAGTTGTAATACCTATCACTACCCTATCTGATAGCGAGAAAAAACAAATTGAGATGAAATATCAAGAGTTTGCTAGACAAGGATTAAGAGTATTGGCTTTTGCTCAAAGAACAAAAATCAAAGCCACCAATCAGATCGAGTCAGAGTTAAAACAGGCGGAGTTTATCGGGCTGGTTGCTATCGCCGATACTATTCGTCCCGAGGCCATAAAAGCTGTCGCAAAAGCTAAAAAAGCCAGTATCAAAGTGGTGATGATTACCGGTGACAATGAATTAACCGCCAAAGCTATCGGTGAGCAGGTTGGTATTCTAAAAGAAAATGATGAAATAATGCTCGGTTCTCAACTAGAAGAGCTGTCCGATGAGGAGCTTGATAAAAGAATTCGCCAGGTTGCCGTCTTTGCTAGATGCATCCCAGAGCATAAATTACGAATTGTTCAATCTTATCAGCGACTGGGTGAGGTGGTTGCTGTGACTGGTGATGGGGTCAATGATGCCCTAGCTTTAAAACAATCCCAAATTGGCGTTGCAATGGGTAAAATCGGGACCGATGTGGCAAAAGAGGCCTCTGATATGGTGATTCAGGACGATAATTTCGCGACTTTAGTCGATGCAATTGAACAAGGCCGGTTGATATACAGCAATATTTTAAAAACTGTCAAATTTTTAATGGCTGGCAATCTATCAGAAGTGTTAGTAATTTTTCTATCCGGTTTACTCGGTTTTCCTCCGCTACTTCAGCCAGCCCAGATTTTATGGATCAATTTTGTCACCGATGGTTTACCAGCTCTAACACTGGCTTTTGACCGTTCCTCTACTTCTATGATGACTTCCCGCCCTAGAAGTCAGACTGATGCGATTGTTGGTAGAAAAAATCTCACTGCAATTGCTATATCTGGTACAACTATAGCTTTAGTTAATTTAGCCATCTTTATGATGGCTCAACAATATCTACCACAGTTGGCTCAAACAATTGTATTTTGTACTATTGTTCTGACCCAGATCATTTTTGTGATGATACTTCGCAAAGATCAGCCAATGTATTCCAATAAATATTTTATCTACTCAGTAATTTTAGTCTTGATATTACAGGCTCTGATTGTCACTGTTCCAGGCCTGCGTGAGGCATTCCATTTAGAAGTTCACTAGCTCTACGTTTACACTATCTTAAATCTTAAATCTTACTGCGAAGCAGGAGCTTGCTCAAATCTCTAATTTCTAAGTTTCTTCATAATCTGAATATTTTCAGCATCCGGTCCCTCTTCGGCAAAACCAGGTACTTCCAGTAAAAAAGGTTTATCTATCAGCTTTGGGTGATTGAGCAGCTGAACAAATGCGATCTGTCCCATAAATCCTTCACCGATATTGGCATGACGATCTTTAAAACTGCCAAAATCCATTTTAGAGTCATTGGCATGAAAAGCTGCTAAATTTTCCAATCCAACTTCTCTATCGAATTCATTCAATATCTCATCAATATTGCTTCTCCAGTCATAACCTGCAGCAAAGGTATGAGCTGTATCAATACAAACTTTAACTCTGTCATCCTGAACTAGTTTCAGAATTTGTCCCAATTCAGCAAAGTTTCTACCAATACTCCCTCCCCCACCAGCTGAAGTTTCCAAAATCAGTTGAGTAGATGAATTAATATGAGTCATTACCTCTTTAATAGCGCCCACAATTTGCTCCATTGCCCCTTCCAAGCCTTTTCCTTTATGAGATCCAGTGTGAAAGATAAGTCCTTGAATTTGCAGTTTCTCAGCCATTTTCATGCCATAGATCAGCCAGTCAATCGATTTTTTAAGGTGAACAGGATTTTCAGTACCTAGATTTACTAAATAAGTCCCATGAATGAAATTTGGCCCAATTTGAGTCTCCAGAGCCTTAGATTTAAATCTTTCGATCTCATCATTATCATGACTAGCAAATGCCCATTGTTGGGGAGGAGAAACAAAAAACTGCAAACACTCAGCTCCAATTTTTTGAGCTTTATCAAAAGCAAATTCAAGTGAAATAGCAGCTGAAACATGAGCACCAATTTTGGGATGATTAGTCACAAGAGAAGCTTCGTTTATTTTTGACATGATTGGAGTATAAACTAACCATACAAGATAAAAAAGAATTATTTAGGAATTCTTTCAATAATGACTTTTTCAGGTTTTTCATTCTTTTGTGGGTACTCGTGCATTCTCGAAGTGTATGTCGAATCTTGTGTTGCATATCTTCCTAGTGAAGTTTGATCCACTAATTGGCCAACATGTAGCCTTCGGTATACCTCATCTGATATATAAAGAGGGGTACTTGTGCATTCAATAACTGTGCCTAAATCCTGACATTGTTCTACACGAGCAATTTCATCAGGCCCATCTATTTCATAAATCGTGGTATCTCGGTATTGAGTTTGACAATCCAATACTGTAGTTTTACCAATAAATTTGGGAGTACAGAAAGTTCCGCTCACTTCTCTATCATGGCGAGAACTGACTGTTCTTCCGGGTTGTCGAATTAATTCAACAATTTTAAATTCTGTATCTGAACTTCTGCTACCGTCTCTTAATATGGAAATTCGGTCTGGGGTGGGTCTGGGAAGTGGAGAACCATACAGCAAAGAATGTCTTTCTTGAGTCGCAAGTGCTACTGCTGTAGATGTAGAGGAATATTTAGCTCTTTCAGAAGAAATTACAGGAACAGTTGGAGTTTCATAAACTCTAACACTTGGAACTATCGGGTATTTTACTTCTGAGAGAGTACGCGTCGTAACAGTAGGAGATATATCAAAGTTTTGATCAGGTAGACTATTCGCAGTTTCTTTACAGGTAAGTGATAAACCCAGTATTGCTGCAGATAGTCCATAGTGAATAAGAGCGTCTTTCACAGGACAATTATACTGTTCAGGACAAGAATATTCAACTATGGGTCAGATTGGTTTACCGGCGAGGCCGTAGTAGAGAAAATCTCTAATAAATCCGATCAATTGATAAGGCCAGGTCGCAAAAACTGCAAAAAAACCGGGACTAAAATAGCCATACCATGGCCAGCGGTAGTAGAGAGCAAAAACAATCGCAAAAGCCAGTCCGGCCATTGAATAGTAGATCGTAAACAGAGATAGTTTTGATTCAAAATTGGTAACTCGAAATCTTCTGCTGAATTGATCCATAAAAATATGATAACAATAAATTTGATAAGTATCAAATTAAATTCTAATTTCTAAATACTAAATTCTAAATAAATTCAAAGCCCCAAAATTAGAATTAAATTTTGTCTTGAATTTCTTTTTTAGAATTTTGATATTGTCTAGAGTTTAGAGCTTAGAATTTAGAGTTTATTTCGTTGGCTCAACATTAGCATCAGGAGCATCTGGTGTCTGCTCTTTGGAAGACACAACAGTAGCTGCTGCTACCTGCTCACCTTCTCGCATTCGCATTAATATTACACCTTGAGTTTGTCTTTGCAGAGTTGGAACATCTTTCAAATTGAGTTTAATCAGCTGACCTTTATTACTGGTAAGCACCAACATATCATCTTCTGGTTTCACTAGTTGAGCTGTCACAATTTTACCAGTTTTAGGTGTTACCTGAGCGGCTTTGATACCTGTTCCGCCTCTTCCCTGCCTTTTCCAGGCACTAATTGGAGTCTTTTTCCCCAAGCCATTTTGCATGATGACCAAGACTGTACCATTGGTATCACTGACCAGGTTCATCGAGACAACCTCGTCATTTTTACCCAGCATCACTCCCCTGACACCGGATGTATCACGATGAGTTGGGCGAACCTGTGACTCTGGGAAGCGGATAGACTGGCCTTCATAAGACACAATAATCACATCATCATCACCTTGGGTTGGAACTACCCATTTCAAGGTATCTCCAGCATCCAGCTTGATAGAAATCAGACCATTCTTGCGAATATTGGCATATTCTTCAATAGAGGTCTTTTTAACATTACCTTTCATCGTACACATAAAGAGATATTTAATATCATCTTTGCCTCGGGTTGTCAGAATAGCGGTGATTTTTTCTCCCTGGTCGATGTTAATCAAATTCACAATAGCCTGGCCTTTGGCAGTTCTGGATGCCTCTGGTACTTCCCAGACTTTGAGCTGGAAAACCCGACCTTTATCGGTAAAATACAAGATATTATCCAGAGTTCTGGTGTAAAAAATATGACTAACCGCATCCTCTTCTTTGGTAGTAATACCTGAAACACCTTTGCCTCCTCTGGCCTGAGTTCGGAAAGTAGCAGGTGCCTGTCTTTTGACATAACCACCTTGAGTAACAGTTACAATAGTGGCTTCATCAGCTACCAGATCTTCCTCTGAGAATTCACCGACTTTTTGTTTATAAACTCTGGTTCTTCGATCATCTGTATATTTATCGCGGATCTTTTGCTGCTCTTCTCTGACTACTTTCAAAATTTTCTCAGGATGAGCTAAGAGATCCTCCAAATAGGCGATCATTTCACGTACCAGCTTTAATTCCTCTTCAATCTTGAGTCTTTCCAAAGCTGCCAGTCTTCGAAGCTGCATATCTAAAATAGCAGTGGCTTGAATAGTAGACAGATCAAATTTAGCCATCAGATTGGTTCTGGCAGTATCTGAGTCTTTACTTTCCCGAATTATTTTTATCACTGCATCAATATTATCGACCGCTATTTTTAGACCTTCCAAAATATGTTCGCGGGCTTTGTATTCTCTCAACTCAAATTCAGCCCTTCTTCTGACTACTACTTGCCGGTGAGACACAAACTCTTCCAGAATTCTTTTCAAATTCATCAGATGCGGTACACCATCTGCTAGGGCCACCATATTGACATTAAAAACGTTTTGCATGGCGGTATGTTTATACAGATTGTTTAGTACAGACTGTGGCTTGGCATCTCTTTTGAGCTCAATCACTATTCGCATTCCTCGTCTGTCTGATTCATCTCGTAGATCAGCAATACCATCAATTTTTTTATCTTTGACCAAGTCAGCAATTTTAGCAATCAAGACTGATTTGTTTACCTGATATGGGAGTTCAGTCACAATAATGTCAAATCGTCCACTTTTTGTCTCCTCAATTTCAGCTTTAGCTCTGATCACAATTCGACCTCTACCTGTGGCATAGGCTTGTTGGATTTCAGTAATGTCATAGATTGAAGCTCCAGTTGGAAAATCAGGTCCTTTGACAAACTGCATTAGATCATCCACGGTAGCAGTTGATCTAAACCCTTTTTGAACCTGTTCATCTATCCATTGTCCTTGGGATTCAGCTTCAGGAATAGCCTCTTTTGTAGGCGCTATTTCATTTGCAACTTCATTTTTTTCGACTAGGCTGGTTGTAATTGACTCAGGAGTTGGATGATCGATGACATAAATTAATGCATCAGAAATCTCACCTAAATTGTGAGGAGGAATCTGGGTTGCCATACCAACCGCAATACCAGAGGCTCCATTGAGCAATAAATTTGGAAGCAAAGTAGGTAATAAAACTGGTTCATCAGTTGAGTCAGAATAATTTGGGGTAAAATCTACAGTATCTTTATTGATATCCCTCAGCATTTCATCAGAGATAGCTGACAGCTTTGCTTCTGTATAACGCATAGCAGCTGGAGAATCACC
>CAYOMO010000084.1:0-6541 GCA_964405065.1 uncultured Gammaproteobacteria bacterium | reverse complement strand
CGAGCCCGGTAGGGTCCACAATTAGTTTCGAAATTACTTCTATAAATTAGCATCACTATTTAAATTTAAATAATTCAATCAGAAAATCATGTAGCTGGTAGCTTGGTTATCTTTTAACAGCCGCGGGAGTAGAAATATCTGGTTTGTTTTCTAAGTCAGGCAAAGTGACATTGGGCAGATCTTGATTTTGCAAAGCTCCAGTTTGTTGAGCTGCTGGGGGAGTGATTGGGGACTGATCGGCACTACCAGTCGCAATTCTAGCTTTGAGATCGGACAGAAAATCTGCGGCAACTTTATAGTCAGGATTATTGGTATCCGATTGTAATTGGGTCATTAGCTGCTCAGCAATTACTTGTGACTCCTTTAAATTCCCTTTATCTCGTAAAGCTACTGCCAGATTGTAATAGGCATTTTGATAATCATTTTTTAATTTAATTGCATCATCAAAGAAACGGATTGCCAGATCGTAGTTTTTAATTGAATAGTAAACTCCACCGATATTAAGTCTTAAAGCAGGATTAAGCGGATCCAATGCCACAGCTCTGCCATAACTATCCAGAGAAAATGCTAAAGCATTTTCAGCCACACCGGAAATCTGTCGATAAATAGAAGCTAAAATTTCCCAATTGGCACTATTTCGTGGGCTTAGAATAACGGCGTTTTTACCTTCTCCAACCGCTTGAGAGAGTAGTGTCTGAATATTAGTTTTGTCAGATTCAGTCAAGGATCCTCCTGGCGAAGATTCAGTCGGTCCTTTTGCTATGGCTATAGCATTGGCTAGTGCAAAGTTGGTCTGAGCTAGATCAACCCGATACAGATCAATAAGCGGATTGAGATTTTCAGCTCGAATCAGATCGTTGTATGTATCCAAAGGTTTGACTGAGGCCATGTTTAAAGCCCGACGGTGATAAAAATCGGCTGCCACAGCATTGTAAGTATAAAAAGATGTCCAAATAACAAAGGCAATAACTGGAAATAGTAAAATAATCGGTAGTATATCTCCAACTACCATATTGTTAATATCATAGCCATTGTGATCACGAACTTTTGATGTTTTAATCCCAATCGAGAATTCATCAACTTTACCAGTTAGGTGTTTATGCAGGGTCATCAGCATAGCAAATACCAAAAACATACTGACAACCATGACTGGTGTGGTACTGTGTAAAATCAACATTACAATAGAAACCAGAGCCGCTATTGCAAGCGCTGTCGCGATGTTGTTTTCATGATGAAATAGTCCTTTCCAAGCAAAATTTATCACCATGACAACCAAAAAGAGTAGTGCCATCAGTCCTAATCCACCCATGGTTCCTAAAAAGTGAAAAAATTCGTTAAAAGCGGTGTCAAAGCGGAGAGTCCAATATTTAGACTGGTTCATTTCAATTGGTTTATACTGGGTATAATTAAATAGGAAAGTCTCTGGCCCTGTACCTAAAAATGGTTTGTCAGCAAAAGCAGAGGCTGCTACTTTCCAGGAATTGGCCCACGAAAGTTGTATTTCAGTTGGAAAGGATTGCTTTTGGTTGTAAAGCGGGTTCATTTTTCCAATTGGGATCATTGTTAGAACAACTAAAACCAAAGCAATAGCTGCCGGCAAGACAATAAGAGGGAGTGCTTTTAGCAGTTGTTGCCTTTTTGAAGCTAGAATAGTTACCAATAATACAAAGATTACCCCAAACCAAATAGCTTTTGATCCTGTCAGTGCTAAAGCAATTGCAAAAATAATACTAAGTACCAAAGCCACAATCTGCGGTATAACTCGATTTGGTTTTAATATTGAAGACAGTAATACCGGTAAAAGCAAAACAGACAAAAAATTTGCGGAGAATGTCGATCCAGCTGGATTAAAAGATTGGATCTGAGCAAAACTAAATGGCAAATAAACTCCGAAAAATGAGATAACAGAGATCAAGTTAATCAGTACCGTTGAAGCAAGTATCGCATATATAAGTACTTTTATCTGAAAAAGACTTTTTAGATTGGAAGTTACAATAAAATAAAAGAGTATATAAGCTACCCAACTAAATGCGGATCCATGTACGCTCGGTAGATTTCCAAAGATAGCTACTTGCCAAGTTGAAGAAAAAAATGTTGACAGTAATACTGTTGCAAAGACTAATAATAAAGGAAGGTCAAGAGGAGTCCTGGTGATTACAACTTTGCCTTCTATTACCCAGCTAATAGACCAGAGTGTAAGCAATACTAACACTGCAACAACCAACAAGATTAGTTTAGGTGTCTCAAAAAATTCAGTTGTCAGATTTGAAAAAATCAGTGGAGTCAAAGCAGCAACAGCTACAATGATGCCAAAAATAGCAGTGTTGATATAGGCAGTTAGTTGTTGTCGCATAGTCCGTCTGCTCAGATTCCCAGGTAGAAGTGGAATGATAATTACTCTAGAGATTTTATAGATAGATGTCAATATGTAAGTTCTCCTGAATTCTGTCTAGATGTCTATATATAGGAAGTTTAAGATTTTAATTTGTGTTACAGATGGTTCATATCTTTTGATATCTTTTAATCCATTTATATTATTTAAAATATATTAAGATATAAAAAAGGCAAATAATCAGCAAAATGATGACGCCTTTTATAAGTTTATAAAATATTAGTTGTATCATTTAAGAAAATAATTATATTTTTTGTAGTATATTCCGTAAATAAAGTGTGTGGGGTAATTTTTTTAACAACTCTTGTTTGGCGATAGTAGCAAAGAATATTGTCTATAAAAACCAGCTTATATAAAATTTTAATACGATATCCATTAATATTTAAATGACGAGGTGTTTTCTGAAGAGAATAAGCTGTGGAAAGAGGCATAGGCTGAATTATGAAAAAAATACTATCTGTATCAAAAAACATCTTTATAGATCAATACATCAACCGCGTTAGAGTGTATAAAAAAAATTCTCACTCAGAGACCAGCTATTTGTGTAAATATTTTGTGTAAATATATTAAAATATATCAAAGTATTTTTTCACACGAATATGAAAAATGGTGTGAAAATAAAATAAAGTCATTTTTTATCATTTTCATGCTCTTACATTTTTAAAATAATTCTCACCCGATCCCTATTTTATAGGACTTGATTGGATTTTTGAAAACTACCTGGTACAATTGATATATGAACAAATATCAACCCCAAAAAATTGAGAAAATCTGGCAAGACAAATGGGAGGAAAAAGCTGTTTATAAAACCCTATCTTTGTCCGATAAGCCCAAAAAATATATCCTGGATATGTTTCCCTATCCATCTGGAGAGGGATTACATGTTGGTCATTTCAAGCTTTATGTCTCATCAGATGTAATTTCCCGCTATTACCGGATGAAAGGTTTTAATGTACTGCATCCGATGGGCTGGGATGCTTTTGGACTTCCAGCTGAAAATTATGCCATTAAAACTGGAATTCACCCACGAATCACCACTGAAAAGAATGTCTCAAATATTAAAAAGCAAATGCAGATTACTGGTCTTTCTTATGACTGGACTCGTGAGATTAACACAACTGATCCAAACTATTACAAATGGACTCAATGGATCTTCCTGCAGCTTTATAAACAAGGTTTAGCTTATGAAGCTGAAGCGCCAATCAACTGGTGTCCCAAAGACAAAACCGGCTTGGCCAATGAAGAGGTTGTTAATGGTAAATGCGACCGTTGTGGGACTCAGGTGGAGCGCAAAATCATCCGTCAATGGATCCTAAAGATCACTGAATATGCCGAAAGACTACTGACGGATTTGGAAGGGCTTGAGTGGCCTGATTCGATTAAAGAGATGCAGGTCAATTGGATTGGGAAAAGTGAGGGGACTGTAGTTAAATTTAACGTCGAAGGACAATCATTTGATCTAGAAACTTTTACCACTAGAGTTGATACTTTATTTGGTGTGACAGGTGTAATGGTGGCTCCCGAACATCCCATGATGGATCAGCTTATTACTAAAGATCAACAACAAAAGGTAAAAGAATATATCAAAAAAGTTCAAGGTAAAAGCGATCTTGAGCGAACTGAGTTGAATAAAGAAAAGACAGGTGTCTTTACCGGATCATATGCTATTAATCCAGCAAATAATCAAAAAGTCCCGGTCTGGGTGGCTGACTATGTGTTAGGTTTTTATGGAACCGGAGCTGTGATGCTAGTCCCGGCTCATGACGAGCGCGATTTTGCTTTTGCGGAAAAGTACAATTTTCCGGTAGTGGCAGTAATCAAAGGAGAAAATTCAAAGCTACCTTTCGTTGGACGGGGGACTTTGGTAAATTCCGATTCATTTAACGGTGTAGACAACCAGCAAGCTAAAAAAGATATAACAAATCATCTATTAAATATTCAAAAAGGATCTAAACAAATCAATTACAAGCTAAGAGATTGGGTTTTTTCCAGACAACGTTACTGGGGAGAACCTATCCCACTAGTTCATTGTGATACATGCGGGTTGGTTCCCGTGCCCGAAGATCAGCTTCCAGTGGTACTGCCAGAAGTTGAAAAATATGAACCAACTGGTACAGGTGAATCACCATTAGCAACTATTGATGAATGGGTTAATACTGAATGCCCCAAATGCAAAGGTCAAGCTAAAAGAGAAACGAACACTATGCCTCAATGGGCAGGCTCATGTTGGTACTATTTGAGATTTTGTGATACAGATAATAGTAGTCAACTAGTAGGGAAAGATATAGAAAGATACCTTATGCCAGTAGATTGGTACCTTGGGGGTGCTGAACATGCAGTACTGCATCTGCTTTACGCACGTTTTTGGCATAAAGTGCTCTATGATATCAAAGTTGTCGACACCAAAGAGCCATTTTTGAAGCTATCAAGCATCGGACTTGTGCTGGGACCAGATGGTGGAAAGATGTCTAAGTCCAAAGGTAATGTAATATCGCCTGAAAGTGTAATCAATGAGTATGGAGCAGATACATTGCGAATGTACGAATGTTTTATGGGGCCTTTTGAAAATACCATCCCTTGGGAACCATCCAGTATTAATGGTATCTACAAATTTATTACCAGAGTCTGGGAGATCATTCAAAAAGAAGATGTCAATCAAAATTCTCGGGATATTGATGTGGCTTTACATCGTCTGATCAAAAAAGTGTCAACCGATATTGAAGATCTAAAAATGAATACTCCAATTGCCGGGATGATGGAGTTTGTCAATCTGGTCTTCCATCAGTCACTAACTAATAAGCAAAAACAGATCTTTCTAAAATTACTAGCCCCTTTTGCTCCTCATGTCACTGAAGAGCTCTGGCAAAAGGCAGGTGGAGATTTTAGTATTCACCGGAGTGACTGGCCAGTTGTTGATGAAAATCTTCTTGTATCGGATGAGGCAATTATAGTCATTCAGATCAATGGAAAAGTCAGAGATCAGCTCAAAATTTCACTGGACATCTCAGAAGAAGAAGTAGTCAAACTAGCTCATGCTAGCCAAAAGGCGTCCAAGTTTTTAGAAGGACAAACTATCAAAAAAACCATCTATATCCCCGGAAAAGTGCTGAATATAGTAATATAATCCCCAAAAAGTTAGCAAAAAATCTCTATATCTGCTAAAAATATTTTCTAACCATTTTGAGCCTAAAAATACCGTGGGTACAAAAAATAAAATATATCAATATGTATCAGTAACTTTTCCGGTCAACGCTGATTATCAGCTATAAGACGTCCTATATTTAATATCCAGGGAAGGCTCGGTCATGATGCACAGGGGGGCGGTATCCTCTCGGGTCAGGAGTGGGGGTAGCAGTACCGGGGCGCCCTATCGAGATGGTAACTCCCATTGGCAATGGCGTAGGTGTGCTTAGTGGGATACCTGGTCTTAAGGTTGATGTTGGTGTATAAGACAAAAGCGCTCTTTGTTGTTTTGCATCTGGCAGATTCCAAGTGAGAGTCATCACAAATACTATGAAAGCACCGGAGCCTGAGAGCCAAGTTAGCCACTCCTTAATTGAGGGCGGGGGATATAATCTATCTGGATATCTATTTTTGAATCCATTTTTTTCAGGTGAAGTCATGCGCTGAGTGTAAAAAGAGTCTCCATAAAAATCAATAGTAAGATTGACTAACTTAAACTGCAGCATTAAAATACCACTACTCATGCCCGTGTACGATTCTCAGTTTAAACTCGCCAATATTCGAACCGATCACAACCGCCGGGACAATATCTGGCTACTTTCCCGTCTGGATCATTTATGGACGACCTATTTTTCTGATGTCACGCAAGATAATCCGATCTTTATTCAGTTTGGCCGACATTCCCAGTTTCGACTAGGCTCGATCAAGTACGATCCTCGCACGAAAAAATCAATCATCACGATCACCAGTATGTTTAAAGATCCGACTATTCCAGTCGAGGTAGTCGATCATACCATCGGTCATGAGCTTTGCCACTATACACACGGATTTTCTTCACCCAAAGAGAAAATGCATCGCTACCCACACTCAGGCGGAGTGATCCAAAAAGAGCTGGCTGAGCGCAACCTACAGCATTTAAGCGTAGCCTACAAAAAATGGGTCAAACAATATAGGGATCAACTCAAA
>CAYOMO010000083.1:0-6564 GCA_964405065.1 uncultured Gammaproteobacteria bacterium | reverse complement strand
CCAAGGTGAAATGATAAAAACCCAGGCTGAATTTGGAAAAACCCAAGGTGAAATGCTTAAAACCCAGGCTGAATTTGGAAAAACCCAAAAAAATATCCTAGAAACTCTTACCGAGCATGGTGAAAAATTAGATGCATTGACTGAAGAAATGCACCATGTCCATCAGCTAGCCGATGTAACGGTTGATGTCGTCACTGCACGCTATGAAAAAAACAAAGGTGAAATCGACGAAATAAAAGATCATCTCCATCTACCCAAAAAACCTTACTTCGGTAATGTAGATTAGTTAATATTTTCAACTTTTAGCATTTATTTATACAGCAACCTAATCACACACCGGATGTGTGATTAATATTGAAGCCTCAAATTTAGTATGATACATTATTTATATGCTAACCATGTCAATACATCTTTTGTATGACTACCGAAATATAATCAATATTTTTTTGCATCAAATAATTACCCTTTTAGTTTGGAATTATCTCCCGAGTACTATGAATAAAATGCTCAAGATAACTCTAATAACTGTTGTAAATCTTCTTTGTGCACTTCTTTTCCATATTATTTGGATCGGAATTCAAATGCTGCCAATATTAATCAACCCTGATCAATCTCTATAATTACTTCTTAGTTACAGAATTAGCTAAATTAAGCTAAAAACCTAAATGATAGAATTCCTACACTTAATTTATTTCACGGTTACAGACTTTGCTAAATTTCGTGGCTTGTCAGGATCAAGTCCTTTGCCTTTAGTAATGTTGTAAGCCAAAAGTTGGGCTGCCACCACATTGGGTATCACAACCGCCTCATTGCATTTTGCCACTTCAATATAGGCATCATAGACATCATTTGGTTTGGAAGAAACACCAATCACATAAGCCCCCCGAGCTTTCACTTCATGAGCTGAAGACAAAGTATCTTCATACGTTTCATCCTGGGGATTATAAACAATCACTGGAGTTCCTTTTTCAATCAAAGCAATCACACCATGTTTAAGTTCACCAGCAGCAAACCCCTCTGCATGAATGTATGAAGATTCTTTGATCTTTAAAGCTGACTCCAAAGCTGTAGGATAAGAAATCCCTCTGCCTAAGACAAAAATGTCTCGAGTATTCTGGAGTCTTTTAGCAATCGTTGCAAAGGTCTGATCATCAGACAACAATTTTTGAGCTTCTTTCACCGCAATTTCTAAATCCTTCCTCCCTTGATCCAACGTCCCCGCCAAAGCATGAGCTGTCATCAAGAGAAAACTAACCTTTGCAGTAAAAGCTTTGGTAGATAAGACACATTTTTCAATTCCAGCATTTAGCAAAAAACTAGCTTCTGAAAGACGATCCAGTGTTGATCCATAGGTATTGAGCACGGATACAATCTTGGCACCTTGATCTTTGGATAGTCTGACACTATTAATCAGATCAATAGTCTCACCAGACTGAGAAAATGGCATTAAAAGAGTCTTAGAATTCATAAAACCTGCTAAATAGCCAAACTCCGATCCTTCACCAATATGAATCTGTTTATTGGCTATTTTAGAGAAAATATATTTACCTGTTAAAGAAGCATAGTAAGCAGTACCACAGCCCACAAAATAGGTCTGATCCGATTTTTTTATAAAATCAGCAAATTTTTGATAAACACTCTCATCTCGGGACATTAGCTCCTGGACGATGGTTGGCTGCTCATGCATCTCTTTGGTCATAAAATCCGGATATTCACCTAAAAGAGCTTGTTTTGGATCCAGATCTAAAGTTTTGAACTGTACTTCTAAAGGGTTACCATCTGTTGTAAAAAACTGTGTTTTATCTTTAGTAATTTCCAGCAGATCACCGTCCTCAAAGAAATAAACTTCCCTAGTATATGGCAGCAAAGCCGAGATATCTGATGACAAAAAGGATTCTTTCTCTCCTTTACCAAAAATCAGCGGTGACCCATTTTTGATCGCAAAAATCACTTCTTCCTGAGGGAAGAAAAAGATAATTCCATTGAGCCCCTCCAAACGGTGAAAAGTTTTAAGAGCAACTTGTTTTAGATCTAATTCAGTCTTTTTTATTTCTGAAGCCAAATGAGCTATTACTTCAGTATCGGTCTCCGAACTAAAATGATAACCTTTTGTTACTAATTCCTTTTTCAGACTTTCAAAATTTTCGACAATACCATTGTGAACTACCACCACTGCCTGATCCTCGGAAACATGCGGATGAGCATTAGCATCAGTTACGCCGCCATGAGTTGCCCAACGGGTATGACCAATCGCAATTGATGAACTCATCTCAGGTAAAGTCGCATTACCAATCTTTCCAACATGCTTCTCGACCACGAGAGTCCCATCAGCTTTTTTAGCAGCCACACCCCACGAGTCGTACCCTCTGTATTCCAGAGTTTTCAGACCTTCAAGCACAATATTTCCCGCATCAGTTCGCGGACCAACATAGCCAAAAATGCCACACATAGTTTTTTTTAACGTTGAGAATTCAGTTGTGTGTTGATCGTGTATCGTCAATCGTGTAGCGGGTTTCTATATTAACTGCTTTTTCCGATTTACGATCCACTATTAACGATTAACCACAAAAAAGGAGAAAATTAGGTATTAGTTTCTTTGTTTCAGACATTACTGTCTGTTTTTAAAAACTAACTTCAGGATGCCAATCACACCCTAAGGGTTTCCGCAGATGCTTCGACTCACTTCATTCGCTCAGCATTATAACTTGCCAACAAAGTAACCCGAGCCCGATTTCATGTACTAGTCAGTACATGACCCTTATCCTCGTATCCATATACCAAATAGTACATGGCCACACGCTCTCAAATTCGCACTTCTCCTGTCAACGTACCCCAAAATAATACTCCTAGAGAGTACTCGTGTCAAATTGAACTTCTTTTACTTCAAATGAGTTTCCTAGTTTAAATTCAAGTTCATTACGTACAAACGGGATCGACCAGAAAAGATTTGGAACACATTTTTTTGGTAAATCGGCAACATCAAACCATTCTATTTTCTCTTTCTCATAAACTTTGGCTTCAAATACCTCTCCTTGAAAAATAGCTCCAAATACATATACCTGCCAGTCTACTCCTCTGAGAGTTCCCATCAGTCTCACCTGTTTTTTCTCCAGCTTAATTCCACTTTCTTCCTCGATTTCACGGATAAAACACGGCACAGCTCCTTCACCTGGCTCAATTTTCCCTCCCAGGCCATTTAACTTGCCTTTTTGCCAAGCAGGAGCCAGTTTGTGAATTAAAAGAACTTTTCCTAGATCTGGAGTAAAAATAAAACCGACTGTATACTTTTTCATTATTAATTAGCGTTAAGCGTAAAGGGTGAAGGGGAAAGATTCAAGCAGTTAATTTAATTCGAAGAATCAAGATCACGAAGTGAGCTTAATTTGAAAAAGCAAGATCACGAAGTGAGCTTATACATAACAACAATACCTATAATTGATCCAATCCCACTAGTTAAAATAGAAGCAAAAGACAAAAAACCATCTCCCCACAAAACCGGCATATACCCACCCGCTACAGATCCAATCGTCATACCTAATGTAATTAAAAATCCCCGCGACATCATTTTATAGTAGCAGATTTTGACCAATAACTTCTTTCAGATGATCAATGCCTTCACCGGTTTTAACTGACACAAAAACTGGTTCAAAAGATCGGTAATTACTCTCAATAGAACTTTTTTTCTCTGCACTCAATTTGTCGGACTTATTAAAGACAAAGAGCCTTTTTTTCGGTTGGACCTTGATTTTACGTAAAATCACTTCCACAGTTTCCATTTTACGATCAAT
The DNA here is from genome assembly GCA_964405065.1 of uncultured Gammaproteobacteria bacterium. Taxonomy (GTDB): domain Bacteria; phylum Patescibacteriota; class Microgenomatia; order Daviesbacterales; family UBA10151; genus CAZWRN01. The sequence continues at coordinate 2,776 of CAYOMO010000083.1, read as the reverse complement.
ATCAGCATCGGTGGAATCGATCACATGGAGCAAAATATCCGCATGTACTGATTCTAAAAGAGTGGATGAGAAAGCCTCGATCAGTTCAGGTGGCAGGTTGTGAATAAAACCGATGGTATCGGAAATAATTATCTCTTTAGCTAAAATTTGGCTATACATCTTACCTGTCACAGTATCCAATGTCACAAATAAAGCATCCTGGATCAAACGATCTTTACCTGTCAGACGGTTGAAAAGCGAAGTTTTCCCAGCATTGGTATACCCCACCAAAGAAACAGTCGGCAGACCAGCTCTTTGGCGATTATCGAGCTGACTTTGTCTATTTTTAGTAATCTTTTGCAGCTCTTTTTTAACGAGTTTAGTATGCTCAGCTAAATGCCTCTTCATAATCTCAGTATTAGTCTCACCAATACCTCGAGTACCTAGCTGACCACTTTGTCTGGACAGCTCAATCCCCATTCCATAAATCCGGGGACCCATGTGTCTCATTGAAGCCAACTCAATCTGCAACTTAGCTTCTGAAGTATTGGCATGTGCATCAAAGATCTTCAAAATCACATCCACCCTATCCCACACCTCGATACTAGGTTTGATAACCTCAAACATCTCCTGAAAATGATAAATCTGATTTGGCTTGATAATTCCATTAAGCAGTATGATATCGATCTCTTTTTCGGTCAGAAGCTTCGATATCTCTTCCGCTTTACCAGTCCCAATAAAATGACCTCTGTCACGAACTTCTCTGTTTTGCAACACAATATCCACTACTTCTCCACCAAATGTTTCTACCAGGCGAATTGCTTCCTGGTTGTCAGCAAAAGCTTGCGCTTCGCTCAATTTTTGAGGAACAATACTAACTAATAAAAATTTTTTAATCGGATTTAAATCATTCATTCAGGCATTATACTCTATGTGAAGCGATTAGCGATTCCTTTCTTTACCCTTTACGCTAAACGCTTAACGCTTTAAACTTATAACTATGCTGCCCTACAAGCAAGTTGTCCTTGGAGGCACTTTTGATCTCCTCCATATCGGCCACCATAAACTGTTAAAAACAGCTTTCGAAAGTGGTCAATTTGTCACAATTGGACTCACTTCCGATAATTTTAATCATTCGCGTCAAAAAAAAAGCTCTCAAATTTACGAAAAAAGGAAAACTCAACTAACCAGTTTCCTTCAGCAAAATGGTTGGCAAAACAGATATCGTATCTTGCAAATTCATGATTTATATGGAAAAGCCGATACCAATCCAAAGTTAGAAGCTATTATCGTCACACCCGAGACTCGGACAAATGCCCATCTGATCAATAAAAATCGGCTCAAAAATCGACTTAATCCACTCTATATTATCGAGGTAACTCCTGCCGTTGATCAAAACAGAAATCGTTTATCCTCTACCAGGATCCGAGAAGGTGAAATTACTCCTCAGGGACAAAATTTATCCACTTTACTCAAAAAAATTGCTGATAACACACTTCCTGAAAAAATAAAATTACAGTTTAAATTACCAATTGGATCTCTGATCAAACACCCACCAAAAAGATCGGGAAAGATCATTACTGTTGGTGATATCACGACTCATACTTTTTTAAAACAAGGTCTTATTCCAAATTTGGCGATAGTTGATCTCAAAACCAAACGTAATCAACATTTTGCTGATTTGAGCGAAATTGGTTTGGCCGATACCCAATATAAAAAAGTGCTCAATCCAGCTGGTATGATCACCACAGCATTAATTAATGCGATAGGAAAACCTAAAAAAAGCTTGCTTGTAGTCGAGGGTGAGGAAGATTTGGCCGTCATACCGGCGGTTTTACTAAGCCCCCTCGGATCTTATGTTTATTATGGACAGCCAGACCAAGGCTTAGTTGAAATTTTAGTCACACCCGAAATTAAACAAAATTTATTGAAAAAATTACAATTAATTTAAACCCCGCTTTTTCAAAACCCACCTTTCGCAAAAAAGTATAAATAAATTACAATACACGCATGGATAAAATACTAAATATTTACAAACCTATTGGTCTAACCCCATTTCAGCTGATTGAAAAACTGCGAGCAATTGAAGAAAAATATCAGTCAGCCAAAATCGGCTATGCTGGCAGACTCGATCCATTGGCGCATGGTGTCATGCTTTTGACCATAGGTGAAGCCAATTTTAAACGAGATCAATTTTTGCACCTGGATAAAACTTATCAAATTAAAATCCTACTAGGTGTTGAAACTGATTCCTATGATCCTTTAGGGCTCATCACTTCAATAGGCGAAACTATGATGCCTTCTGCAATCGAAGCTAAGATCAAACAATTTATCAGAGAAAATACCACAGCTTTTGACCAACCTTACCCCCCTTTCTCATCTAAACCAGTCAATGGTCAACCCCTTTATAAATATGCCAAAAAAGGCAACCTAGGCTCGATAAAAATACCAACAAAAAAAGTTGAGATTTATTCTATTGATTTGTTGGGAATTAATTCAGTTTCTTCCGATGAAATAAAAAAAAGAATTATCAAAAATCTGCGCCTGGTCAAAGGTCATTTTCGGCAAACTAAAACTATCAAACTCTGGCAAGAATACTTCAGTCAGTTGGAAGATACCCAGATGACGGAAATAGAGCTGGAAATCAGCTGCTCTTCCGGCACTTACATGCGATCTCTAGCTCATAACCTAGGAATCTTCTTAGGGACGAAAGCTATTGCTACCGAGATCTTTCGAACTAAAGTCGGAGATTTTGAGCTCAAAGATTCTTACCGAATTAATAAGTAATTCCCATATT
>CAYOMO010000082.1:0-6583 GCA_964405065.1 uncultured Gammaproteobacteria bacterium | reverse complement strand
GTACATTACGCTTGTATTCCGGAACCCTTAGAATGACTGCTGCAATGATAGACAATACAAGCAGCACCAGAAGCAGTTTATTGAGCATACAGCTATTATAAATTGTTTAATTGTTAAATTGTTGGAGAATTAACGGATTTTGGAGCCGTTGGGGACTTTTTCTGAAGGCATCAGAGGTGAAGGTCTCTCTTCTCCTTCAGATGCCATGATCATTCCCTGAGACTCGAGTCCCATCATTTTACGAGGAGCCAGATTGGTGATAAAGACAAACTGTTTACCTACCAACTCTGCTGGTTTGTACCATTGTTTGATCCCTGACAATATCTGGCGGATCTCAGTGGGATTTTCTTCAACTGATTTAACCGTGTCAGTGACTTCAATAGTGTCATCTGCATTCTGAAGAACCTCGGCTGATTCGCTATTCTTTTCATCTGTAATCTCAACTCCACTGTCATTCTGAGGCTCAGCCGAAGAATCTCTTGACTCGTTTGAGATTACCGGTTCAGAAGTTCCAATTTCTTCTGTTGGCTTTGGTCCAAAATCCACCTGTAGTTTTAAAAGCTTGTCAGAGCCTTCAATTTCTTCAGCAGAGATAATAGTTCCAACTTTAAATTCCAGTTTTGCAAAATCTTCTATTGTTATCATAATTTTATTTACCTATTCTCTTTCTGTCATGCTGAATTTATTTCAGCATCTTCCAACTTTATTTAAATGATATCTTAATGATTATCATTTATCTTTATCAATCCATCACCTTGGAAGATCCTGAAACGAGTTCAGGATGACAAAGATGTGATAGTTCCTAAACCAACTTTAGTTTTTACCTGCTGTAAAGTCTCTTCTGCCATTGGGCGAATTTTATTTGCACCCTCTTGGAGCATCTTTTCAATTGTTTCCGGATTTTCCATCAGCTGATGATATTTCTCCTGCAACGGTTTTAGTGCTTCCACTACAACTTCAGCCACCTCTTTTTTGAAATCACCATAACCTTTGCCAGCAAAATGCCGCTCAATTTCTTGGCGTGATTTCCCTGTAAGGTTTTCATAAATTTCCAACAGGTTATAAACTCCAGGTCTGGATTCGTCAAACTTCACGATCCCCTCAGAATCAGTTGTCGCTTTCATGATCTTACTGCGGATCAATTCTGGATCGTCAAGTAAATTAATTCTGCTGTTTGCACTAGGATTGGATTTACTCATCTTTTTAGTTGGATCATCCAGACTCATCACCCTGGCGGCAATTTGAGAGATCTTTGGTTCAGGGAGCTTGAATGTATCTCCATAAATACCGTTAAATCTCTGCGCAATATCACGAGTCAGCTCTACGTGTTGTTTCTGATCTTCCCCCACCGGAACTTCATCGGTGTCATAAAGCAAAATATCGGCTGCCATCAGGACTGGATAATCATACAGTCCCGTACTAACTGACTCACGGTCATCTCCTGCCTTGTCCTTGAACTGGGTCATGCGGTTTAACCAGCCGGTTGGAGTAAAACAATTTAGAATCCAGCCTAGTTCAGCATGGGCTGAAATATCGGATTGAACAAAGACGGTAGATTTCTCTGGATCAAGCCCAGCCGCAAAATAAATTGCTGCGAGTTCGCGAATTTTCTGCCTTAACTCAGTCGGATCCTGAGGCACAGTGATGGCGTGCATATCGACAATACAAAAAATATTATCCGTTTCATCCTGAGCATCAACCCATCTTTTGAGCGCACCTAAATAATTGCCCAAATGCAAATCTCCCGATGGCTGTATTCCTGAAAAAACTCTTTTCTTCATAGCTTTGATACCTTCATTGTATTTTGTTGATAATACTTCTGCAATAAAGCTTCTGCAAGAACTGATATTGAGTTAAAACTTTGAACTTTATATTTTGAGGGGAATACCAATGGCAGTTCGGTACAACCCAAAATAATTGCTTCAGCACCTTTGGAAACTAAAGAATCAGCAATTTTAACCAATATTTCTATTTCTTTCTTACCATTTGTGCCAGCTATAACACTGCGAATAACTTTTTCTAGTTGATCGATTTGATTCTGTTGAGGCAAAACACTTTCAATACCTGCTTCTTCAAAGGCCATATCATATAAACCTGTTCGCAATGTAGTAGGGGTGCCCATTAGACCAATTTTTTTAAATCCGCCTTTTTTAACTTGTTTTATCATTTCATCAACCATTGAAACAAATGGAACCGAAGTTTCTTTTTGCAACTCTCTAATCAATAAATGAGCGGTATTGCATGCAATAGAAAAACAAAGGATATCTTTTGGATTGACCATCTTAACTTTGGTTTTTAACATTTTTAAAGCAGCTTTTTTTGATAATTCATCTGAAATGAAATCAGGAACAGGCACTGAAAAAAGCGCAATGTCAGGGAATTGATCATTGTGAACGGCACCAAATTTTTCAATTGACATTCTAATCAATGTTTTATACATCAACTCAGATGCTTCTGGCCCCATTCCTCCTAAAATTGCCAGTGTTTTTTTCATCCGAACCTCCCTGCGACTTCAAGTAACCTTTCAATTCCTCCCCGATTTTGGGTGACTAATTTTAAATTTTTATAGTCAAGTAAAGCTGATGGATCAAATGGCGAGCTTGGATCTATTCGATCTCTGGGGCCTAAACCACCTTGATATGGATATTCACCTTGTTTTAAATAGTCTTCTAAAGCGATATCCGTCCTGCCATTATTTGCCATCAGATATGGAGGTACGCCCTGTCTGGATGAATAAAAAAGCGTTCTGACATTTTTCAGATCTGGAACTGCTTCAGCAAGGGCCATTCTAAGAAGGTAAAAGTCTCTTTCCTGTACTCCTCCAATAGTGGTAATCGTGCTTGGTACAACTTCAGCAGCCTGATCTTGAAACATTGGTACTAATAAACCTGGAATATGCCTATCATGAACCAGGAAATGAGCAGTTGCATAAGTGTCAGAATTCTCTGCTCCTCCATGGTTTTCCCCTTTGGTATTCATTTTAACTCTTAGTTCATCCGGTACTTTTTCTTGATAAGCCTGCTTCAAGATTTTGGCTATCTCGACTGCTTCTTTATTTTCACCAATCCCTACTGTTTCCATAAATACCATCCGATTGGCTATCTGAGGGAAAAAAGTGTCGATAAATACCCTTCCCACTTTAGCCACCAGCTGGGCTTGTTCTTCTGCTACTCTCGGATCAAGATCGTTTGCAGCGGCAGAAATTGGATGAGCAAATACAAATTGCATTTGTGGCAAAGGCAACCCTCGACGATGAAGTTCTTCTAACATGACCGCTCCTTGAGTGAGATACCCCAAACTTCGAGCTGGCATTTTTCTGGTTCCACCGAAAACAGTTCGAATGACATGATCAGGATCTCCCTCTGCTAAAATAAGATCTTGTACTGCTGGAAGTAGGTTGTGAATGTCTTGCGATCCAATACCTTCAATGTACGACTCCCTTTCTAATGTAGTCTTTTCACCTTTGGCAGTTTCATTTTTTTGATTTAAGTCAACAAATAGCATTGCTTCAGTCGCTGCTACTAGCTTTGTATTGAATCCTCCCACAACTAAGCCGTCAGCTCCTTTTAAAGGAAAATCTCCTAATTGATGACTGACAGCATACAAATCCCCCCCCATAATCTTCCGTGATTCTTCACCTCCAACCAGTCGAAGAGTGCTCTGATCCAGGGCTGTAGCAAGCCTATTCCCAGTTTTTTTGCCATATCCTCTCTCAGCCAACTGAGCAGCTGCTTGCTGAGGTCTAATATTTTTTTCTTGATAATTCATATTTTTCTCCATTAAAAAAGCCCTTGCGAACTATTAAAATTAGGAATTTTCTCGAGTATTCCCTCGAAAAATATTCATTTTAATAACTCACAAGGGCCTAGCAATCTAGACGGTGCCACCTTGCTTAATACTTATTCCTGGCGTTCTTATGTGCAATGCTTCGATTCACTATCGTTCACTCAGCATAAACAAACGCTACAGTCTTTTTATGAGTTTCGTCTCTCAATTAGACATCTCGTATGAGTAGCCTAATAAGCCTGGGATGTGCCGAATGGTACGTCCCTCCAGAGTCCCAACCGACTCTTTCACTGCTTTTTGCTTGAGTTAAAGATTCCTTTAATCAAGGACTAAATACTATTATATCATACTCACTTTATAATTAATGCCATCCGAGTAGTTTCAGGGGGCAACACATGCTGTATCGGTTGGTCCTCTACCAGGCCCTGAGCAGCAAACCTTTCTACCGGTGTTTGAATCATACCCGGTACAGGAGCCAACCTCCTTATATCCACCCTGTTACCTTGTTGTCTTTCAACCTTATATGTACTTGTTTCAGTTATGACTACCATTCCTGGTATCACTGATACTCGTGGTGTTAATTCTTTTATATTAATAGCCATATTTCCTCCTTTCTTCAGCTTTTTACTAACAGCATTCGCTGTCTGGCACTTACTTTTGCTCCCTCCACTGGAACTCTGCCAACTTTTATTCCTTTAACTCTTTTCGATAAAGCTTCTGCCCATGTGTGTCTCTGGCCACCTTTATCTAAACTTCCAATTCTAAAAGCTGTTCCATCACCTAGAACTCTCAAGGGTTGCTTAAACCAAAGCCGTCGGCCAGGTAGTTCAACTGATCCTTTTTTACTGACTTCTCTTGGCGCAATATCAATGTATGGCAACCCCCTTTCTGGGTCATATCCATAGCCGGTTTCTTCAGCATATATTTCAGTTTTTGTTTCACAATTTCGGTTTTTCATATTATCTCCACAAAAAAACCGCCCTTCTTTTGGAATTAGGCGGCTTGTGTGGTTTCTTTTATTAAATGGGCTTTAATTTTTGCCCGTACCACTCACCGCCTCGCTACGAGGTTGAATGAGGTGGTACCAATTAAATTGTTTAAAAAGATTTAACATTTTCATTAAACTAGTTTACTCCTAGCCTTGATTTTGGTCAAGTATGAATACTCTTATATACCAGTTACAAGGCCATCAGATCGGTCAGTTACTTTTTTTTCTTGATTGTTTGCATTGATTTTAATTTGAGGATTAGATAATAAATCTGTACCTCCAACATATTGAGAATTATCAGGCAATTTTGTATCTACCGGTTTTATAGTTATTTGCGCTAATTCCTGAATTGTCGGATCAGTTTCATTTAATCCTAGTTGCTGCGCTAGCTTACCTGCATCAAACTGGATTTGTACGGCAACTCTGAAACTGGTATCTGGACCCAGCCTGCCTGAAATTTGAGCCTGAGCGTGAGCACTGATTCGTTCAGATCCTTTGTCCTCGACTTGATTTTTATCCGGTTGAGCTGGGTTTTTTTCAACAGTCCTTTTTCTTAACCCAAATAATTTTCGAATAAATCGGACATCGGCTGGTAATTCTTTTTGATTTCTTGGCATATGGCTATATATTATACTTCTAAAATGCAAATTTATCAACTATAGGATAATTATTTAGGAAGATTTATAAAATGCGAGGCTAATCCTGGTGATCGGGCGATTATAAATAGAGCTTGAAATAATATTATAAGCAGAGCTTGAAATCGCCCTCATTATATTTGCCTGGAATTAATGAAGTGAGCACATAATCCTGGTGATCGGGCGATTATAAATATCGCAATTCCTAGCTCTGGAGCCAGGCCAAACCCACAAAAAACTGCTGCAATAGCGCCATCAATATTGACTGGCAAACTTTTACCGCTTTGCCTTTCCATTTCATCTCGGATCTGATTAACTATTTCCACATACTCAACACCAACTCCTTCTTCAACTGCTGTTTTCATAATCAACTGAGCCCGTGGATCAAGATCCTTATATACCCGATGACCCAATCCAGGCAGCCTCTCCCCTGCTTCTAACTTTTCAGCTATAACTTCCTTGACACTTGACTCTTGCGACTTGATTCTATAGATAATTTCCATCAACGGTCCTCCAGCCCCACCGTGTCTATCCCCAATCTGAGCCATACCTGCACCGACAGATTCACCCATGGTTTTCCCTTCTTTAGCTGCAGCTATCGTGGCCACTGCTGAAGGAGAATTGGGGCCATGATCAATGGAGAGATTGAGGATTAAATCCAGCAATTTAGCCTCGCAAGGCGTGGCCTTGCGAGCTGTCAGCATTTCAAAGATCATTTCAGAAAAGCTGTGTTTTTTGGCATATTCAAGTAAATCAGCTTCACCAAATAAAGCTGGTTTTGTTTCATCATTGTCGATGTGTGTAATTGTTTTAGCCATATGCTATTAAACTCTAATATCTAAATCCTAAATTCTAGATAAATTCTAATAACCAAAATTCAAATGTCATAAATTGTTTTGAATTTTTTATTTTAAATTTTGGTTCTTGTCTAGAGTTTAGAGCTTAGGATTTAGAATTTTCGCCTAATGCTCCTTTGATGAGCTCAGAAATCTCGTCAAAGTCTTCAGCCACCAAAACTCCGCACTCTTTCAAAAACTTTCTCTTAAAATCTGGCCGACCTCTTTCTCCTTCTATTATGGCACCAGCGTGACCAAACTGCACCTCACTTGGTAAACTCATGGTAAAGTCTCCTCCGATAAAGGCAACCACTGGTTTTTTGATCTTACCTGCCTTT
>CAYOMO010000081.1:0-6755 GCA_964405065.1 uncultured Gammaproteobacteria bacterium | reverse complement strand
TTTGGCTTTCTATGAATTAAAGACCGTAGGCATCGTTCATTCGGTGTCTACGGTATTTTTTTGGTCAATTTCTTTTTTTCTCTTTATGATGCCTTTCTCCTTAACCTCAGTCGTTGTAGTAACTGATACCGGAAGATTGGTTATTTCTTCCTCATCCAAATAGCGTTTAACAAACCTTCTGGCAGATTTGTAGGTTTCATCAGACTCACAAATAAAGATGAGTTTTGTATTGGCTTTGTCTTTAAAGTAATCTACATATTTTGCAATTCGTATTTTGACAGCTTTATTCGGTATTCCGTTCTCAAGTATTTTACAAAATGTATAGGTTTTGTGCTGATTGTGATAGCGAATAAATCCAAAATTCGGCTGTAACTTTTTAGTTATTTCATCCCGCGGAAAATCATGCTTTGCAAAAAAATCAAAGGAATCTGAACTATCAGTACTTCTATTTCTTAGATCTAAATAGATATTCGCAATAAAACGGCATCTGTCAATAAATTGCTGAGTTTTCTCTTTTTCTCTATACATATTAGCAAGATACTCTTTATTACATTCAGGCTGTTTTCTTAAATACTTTATCCCTTGCAAATCTGTATAGTAGATAGTTGGCAGTATTCTCTCCGCAGGTGATTGGTTGTATATTTTTCCCAAGAGTTTTTTTTGAACGAGATCATTGAGCCAGACATGAATGTTTCGATGGTTTTTATTATTGAGGAGTTGTTGAATTTGAATTCTATCCAGGAATCTAAATCTATATATGAGAGGTGGTATTTCTTTTTGTTTGGTAGTAAGGGTTAGTTGTTGCATATGTATATCCCACCTATCCTCCCTTATATGCTAAGGGAGGTATTTTTTTCTTTATTTATATATAAATATAAAGAAACAGTGATTTAGAATTTAGGGATTATTATAGCAGGCCAAATAAGCAAGTCAATATATCAGCCGGCTGAGATAGCAAAATGGGTTCGAATCCTAATTTGCCAGTTATCCTTATGACTTGGTGGATGCATTACAGGGAGCTGGTTTGATCAAAATTATTAATAAGAATATTATTAACTTGACATCGTGAACTCTTAAAAAATTAGTTTTTTTAGGTTTTCTGAGCCTAGAAACCTCTTCTTTCTTCCCTAATTCTTTCTAACTCTATTTGTTTTCCTAAATAGTCGATGAAGTCATCAAGCCAATTAATAACTTTCTCGTCAGTTTCATCTTTCCTAAGATCAATAAACCGTTGTCTTTTTTGTTCGTAATGCAAACTTGCAGGTCCAGACCAACCCTCAGAAAGGAAGTCGCTTACTAAACTATCTCTTACATCCTCTTTCTCCCCATAACGGACTAATATTTCTCTTGCCCAACAAAATCCTTCTGACGGTTTGATAAAAATCTTTGGAGCAAAATGTGATATAAACCACGATCGTTTTTCCTTATCAGATTCAACCCAACTCCATACTGATTCAGGATTAAAGTATGAAAATGCTCCTCGGGTTCCAGAATCTGAATGCTTGCTTCCTTGTAACCAAGAGCCGATATGGTATCCAGCAGAGTCAAGTGGGAACTTGATTTTCTCAGTAATAATGTTCCATACTTCTTTGGGATTATTTTTTGCGATATCGTTAAGAACTGCCTCTACAGGTTCATGATAGCCTTCCAATATTGTGCCTTCTTCTCCTAAGTTGGGTATCATTGCTTTTGCAATATCCAAAGACTCTTTAGGATATTTTGATACAAACGATTGACCAATTTCTTTCCAATGAAAATCATCCATTGTGTCGTATCTATCATTTGTTTTTTCAAAAAGTTTTGGATGGGCAAGTAATTTAATTGTTAGATCTTTTGGAAGAGAGTACTTAGCCTCCTTACGGTTATAAAAAAAGTCGTATAGATCGAGCGCAATTGAAACCGCAGCTCTATCATTTTGGGCCAATAAGAATTCAATCCATTTCTGAAAAATATCTTCTGAAAGATCTCTTATTACACTCCCTAAACCAAATATTCTGAAATTATCACTTATCAGAATTCCATCATTTGCCAAGTCAAGAATCCTTTTAGCTGCTTGATCACTCATGCCTGATCTCCATGTTAATTCTGCCAAATAGCTTTGTAATTCTTTATCTTTGGAAACATCATCTAATATTGTTTCCCATTTTTTTGGACTGGCTTCAAAAAGAGCTTTAAAATATCCACCTATGAAATATAAACTTTTATTTTTACCTTTAATTGCTTGGAACAATCCAGGGAGTAAACTGAACGATTGATCTTTCTTACCTAATTCATAGCCAAAAATATATCCATTTTCTGCTTCGTCACTAACAAGCCAACTTAGCTCTGGATCTAAACGTGAAGGATCATCAATAACCTCTTGTACTAGATCTAAGATATTTTTATTTACTTGATATGTGCGTTTACCATCTGCATCATATATGTCTTCTAAAAGATTCATTCCTACATATCTTTTCAAACGAGAAGAAAAATCTTTCTTTTCTAAGTTTCCTTTTAGTACTTCAAGTTCAGAACTAACATCTTCTGGTAAAGCTTTTTCATAATGGAAGATTTGTGTAAGATTCCTCAATAGATCTTTTTGTGAAACGAGCCCTTTAGTATAGAGATCGTTAAAAGTTGTTATGACAAGACTATATAGACTTTTAATATGAATTAATCCTCTAAAGTTATTTAGAAGAACTTTTACAATTTCGTTTCTTTCTTCTTCATCTGCATCATCAATTTTTTTCACTAAATACTTCCACACAGCTTCATAGTAGGCAAAAATTTCTCCATATGTTTTAGGCTTCCATAACTCTGGTTTTTTCCTTAAACCTTGGAATTCGGCCCCAACATCTCTGCTAAAATTTTGAGTCTCTAATGCTTTGTCCGATGCTTTTATTCCAATAAGTCGTTTAACCTTACTATCAGAGTCTAGTGCTTCAAATAATACTGGTAATCTATCAACTGCAGATAGTTCGGTAACTGCAAGTTCTCCATAGCCAGCAGAAAACAAATCGGTAAATACGCCAGTTGCGTTATTGGAGTATGTTTCATTTTCTGCGTCTGCGAGCAAAAGTAATAACCTGGTAGCATCCTTAAAAGTATTTTTCCAAATAGCAATTTTTTCCAAAGACCAGACCACTTCTCTTCTACCTGTTTTAAAATTTAATAGATGGTCTCTATCCCATGTTCCAACAGTTTTTTGTAAACATTTTAAGGAAGCTTCAGGATTGGCTTCAGTCAGAGCTAAAAAAAAATCCGCTCCCAACCTTTCTTTCAGAAGATCACTATTTTGAAATGGTCCATTTTCACCAAGAAGCTCTGTTACTACACGAGAAGCAGCTTCTGATGCTCTTGCGTACCTGAACATATCGCAGAACCATCCAATCATCGTTTCATTCAATACTTTTGGAGGAGTACTAGTAGCATCAATCACTGTAAATTCTTCAAGTTTAAAATCCTCTGCACTACCGTATTTTTGCCACCACTCCGTCCAAAGTTTTATATGCAGTAGCTTGGGGGTAATGTAAAGCGTCGTATTTCCTTGAAGAATTTTTCTTCTACGAAGGTCATCAATTATTGTCTGTAAATCTCGCCATCGAATACTTTCTTCTTGTTCAATTTTCGCACCAATTAATTTCGCCTCTTCTTGTAAAGGAAATGCGTATCCAAATTTCTTAAAAAGGCTTAACCATCGTAAGACCTTTTTCCTATTAACATACATTTGACCATTTAGGTCATCTCGACCAGCAATATAGCGATCCCATACATTAACAATATCTGGACTTTTTGTGAGATCTTCTGGATTTTCTTTTAGGTTCTGGCCAATGACGTGTGCTACCCTTGGCGATCCACTGCAGTATTCCACCCATCTTCGTACTTGGTCCGTAGGAAATCCATATCCTGCTATAATATCCTGAATTTGCTTCTCATCAAGCAGAGGAGGGTTAAGGTATTTTGTTTTACCTGTAGAGTCATCAATTTCATTGTGAATTGTAACTAGCTTAATACGTGGACTTACTGATTCCAGTTTGCTCCAAATGTTTGTTCTGCTATCTGCATCACACTCATCAACCACTAATATTGCTTGGAAAGTGTTGTCCGTTCGTTGTATATGGGTAATAAGCGGGCTATCAAGAAGTTGTTTCGGAGATTCGCAATAGATAACAAGCGGCGCAAGTTTCTCGTCACCTGTAGCTTCCATCATCAATCTAGTTTTTCCTAATCCTGGTTCGCCTATTACTCTGATGTGAACAGGTTGGACTATCTCTTCGAGCTCTTTTTTTAGATTTGAAATGTATTCTTTTTGCGCCTCACCTTCATGAAAGGTATATCTCATATCAGCCAAATTCTTCCAACTATCATGATCATAAAAGGGCATATCACCCCGTCCCAGCAGTGCCAAACGTAATGAGGGAAACGGTTCCAAAAAACTTATAATTTGATTCTGTCGCCAGATTTTAATTTTGGCGTTTTCATATTTGGCATCCTTTGTTTTCAAAATCTCAATGAACTTCGCGATAACTTGCCCATCTTGTTGCTCTGGATTGTCGCTCCCAAATAGAACGACGACCAAAGTACCATCTTGATCAAGGCAAGTTTTTATTCTTGGCTTTATTTCACCCGTATCGGAAAGAAGAATCTCTTTTACTTGAGAAGCAGCTAGCGAAAATGCGCCAGTCTTAATCTGATAGCGAGTCAAAGCTGAAAAAATAATCCCGTGCCCACCGGAGATGTTATCCGCAGTTACTTCTGCATCAATTCCGCCATCAGAGGCGGTGATATTATATGGAACATTTACTCGCGGTAACCCTAAACCAAGAGTTGTGGCCTCAGCACAAAGTAATTTGTGGAAAAATTTTACTGCATTAGATGAGCTCAAGCGGAGAAGATCATTACCATCAACAGACAAAAAGGTGTTCATATTTTCAAGCTCAATTATATCAAAATAGATCGCTTCTTAATACTCATTAGGACTCAAAAAACAGCTTACTGGAGATAGTATTGTAACTTTTGATAAACTAGTTCAGGATATTACCATTGGAGAGTTCGGAAATCATCAACCAGTGCCAGCCAATTTAGAATATCTTAGTCTTTACTAATAACTCCATTTCTATAACGATTTAGGTTTTTTAAGAAATCTAATTGGGTCACCATTGCGATAGAGTTGAGTAATAATGGTAGGATTATTACTTTTTTCTCTGCGTTCACTATCACTAATTGTCATATAAACTTGATGCTCCTGTAAAGGAAATGTTGTATAGAATAAAAGCTTTGCTGAACCGGCATTTATTACTCTCACGTCTGGATCGTTAGATAAAATTATTTGAATATCGCGTGGCATGTTATTAAATGGATTTTTTAGTACTAAATCTGTTGACAGTATTTTTGTGACATTGTACGTTTTCATAGGTATCAGAGTAAAAAGAGTATACGTTATTAAATCTAACCCTTTGGAGACTCGCAGTATCGGTAGCTTACGAATTTGATCCATATATCCTGGCATTGATGTTTTGTAGTGGGCAACTCCTGCATTATAGTGATAGGTAAAGTCTATAACACGTGTTCCAAATTCTTCATAACTCGTTGGTCTAAAGCTTTGATCTCTGTTCTGAGCAATCAACTTAGTATATTCATATTTCGGAAAAACAATTTTTACATAATATTCGCCGAAACGATCTTTCGGATTACTAATTCCACAAATTTCGTAAAGCAAACCATTCAAATCTTTGATTAAAATACGTCGAATCGATAATTTACTCATAATTGATATTAGCTGTGAAATATTCTATTAAGATAATTTTTAAAGTCTTACCTCAACTTTCTTAGTTCCAAAAAATAATCTATACTTTATAAGTGAATTTTTACTGATAAAAGTATCAATATTTAATTGACAAGACGTTTCTCATCAATGCTTACCACTATTTTTTCGGTGACTTTTTCTGTGGATTTTTATCTGGCATTACATTAATAGGGTTTGGGCGTCTTTTCCTTTGTTTTTTACCTGATATAGTTTTATTTTTCACTGAATTTTCTTTTACTTTCTTCTTGCCTATCCCATAGGTTGTACGGGAGTACTCAATGACTGCCTGTTCAATATCAGGGTTACTTTCAACAGTAAATTTATTGACATATCCCGTAAACGCATCCTGTGGTTTAAGTGCATTTATCTTAATGTAGAAGTTATAGGCTGGAAGGTTGGCTATCTGACCTTTTGTGACCTGAGGTGCAAAAAATGGCAGCATTCGATCTTCATCTTTAGGATCTGATGTTCTAAAACAGATAATGGTGCCGCTATTGCTTAAAATAGTACTGGTCAACTTTTCATCGTCAATCTGGGAAATATTCTGATGAGCTAAAATGGCGTTCAGATGATATTTACGAGCCTCAGATAACATTTGAGCAAATGACGATATAGCAAATTTTTGAAATTCATCTACATATAAAAAGAAATCTACTCGCTTATCTTCCTGCATATGTATTCGTCTTAAAGCTGCCAGTTGAATTTTAGCCAAGAGTAAGCTGCCTAAAAATAAAGTGATGTCTTCTCCGATCAACCCCTCTGCAAGATTACAGATTAATATTTTTTTCGTATTCATAATGTTCTCAAAATCTAAGGTGCTTTTTTGCTCATTCAAAATATCATTCGTCATGTGAGAGGATAAAAATCGTCCTAGTTTATTGGTAATCGGACCAATCGCTTGATTTTTATCATGATCTGTAAATGTTTTGAACTCCTTTTCCCAGTAGCTCAGTACTACTTTATTCTTTAC
>CAYOMO010000080.1:0-6929 GCA_964405065.1 uncultured Gammaproteobacteria bacterium | reverse complement strand
AGCTATCAGCTATCAGCTATCAGCTATCAGCTAAAACATTGTCCTACGCTTTGCCCTTTAAAAAGGCAACTCTTCGCTGATACTGCTTCATCACCCATTCTCCTGCATCTTCTGGATGAAAATACGCCATCTGATGCCCAACTTTTTCCTGTCCTAATACTCTTCCCATATATCTCCTCTGCAATATCTCGACAATCTTCTCCAGCCAATCAAAAAATAGCCACTGCTTTTTAATACCCTGACTAATCTTCCTTTCTACTGCACTCATCCCAATCCAATTTGGTAAAAAATTAAAAACCCATTGATTCATTTCTAAAAACCGCTGATAAACTTTCTCTCTCTGCCATAACACTTTCATCTGTAATACCTCATGAGCTACATACAGATTGTGATCAGGCTGGTGCATTACTTCTTCCGAAATAAATAAATTCAGGCAGATTTTTCCAGAACTCTCTTTCAAAGAAGCATCACGGGATCTTCGAATACCAAAAAGTTCCAGTAATCCAATAGCTAAAAGCCGTGATAGCCATATCCGGCGAACCCGCGTAATGATAAAAAAATCAATATCAGCCTTTTCATCAGCATTACGCATAGCTAAACTACCAGAAATTCCCACCAACTGGATCCAGGGAATAATTTTTAATATATTAGCAGCCCACTGTGATCTGTAATAATAACGCTGTGAGATCTGTTCACGATCTTTACGAATCTGAATTAACGCCGATCGTCGGTTCAGAAAATACATTCCACTTTTTTTAGCAATCTTTTTACGGTCAACTGCACGTTTAAGCGCTTTCTCAACCTGATCAATTGTGGCAACCTGATTTATCAACCATTTATGAATCTCTTGAGAAAGCATCGGATAGTTAAACAAGTCAGCATAGATAAGTGTTTTTAAAATAGCTTTTTCCATATTGTTACCCGCATCCCGGCGAAGACCGGGATCCATCACCATAAATCTTCAATATATTGTTGGATATTTAATGGATCCTCGACTAGATCGAGGATACGGCAGTTGCTTGGCAAGGATATCACATGTACAAGCTGAAGTGATACAATTTATACATGGCTCAAAATCTAAAAGACCTGACAACACTCCAAATCGGCGGACCAGTCAAAAAAGTCGTCAGTGTAACAACACCTCAAGAACTGATAGATACCGTAACCCATGAAATTGCGGAAAAAAATCTGCTCGTTATGATCGGATCCGGGAGTAATCTGCTTTGCTCAGACGAAGGTAGTGACTCGGTTATCATCAAAAACGACATCAAAGGTATCGAAAGATCCGACAATACTTTAAAAATAAAAAGTGGAACTCTTTTACAAGAAGCAGTCGACTATGCCAATGAGCATGGACTGGCTGGGCTTGAGTCTCTGGCTGGGATACCCGGAACCATAGGTGGTGCTATCTATGGCAATGCCGGTGCCTATGGTCAATCCATCTCTGATCATCTCACCACTGTCACCTGGTACAACAGGATCCGTAAAGAGACATTTGTCTGGAATAAAGAACAGTGCCTTTTTGGCTATCGGGATAGCTATTTTAAAAAAGCTAAATCCAACGCTTATTATTTTTCCGATGAGTATATTTTGGAAATAGAGCTGGAACTTACTCCAGGAAATAGCGAAGAATTAAAAAGCCTCTCAGCTGAAACCATCAAAAAACGTGAAGCAAAATACCCTCCAGGTATTAAATGTCCGGGATCTTTCTTTAAAAATGTTATCGCATCCGAGCTATCATCTGAAGCGAAAGCCAAAATACCAGAAGATAAGATTGTTTATGGAAAAATACCTGCCGGCACTCTTTTAGAAATGGCCGGACTAAAAGGTGTCCAGATGGGAAACATTCAGATTGCCCCCTATCACGCCAATTTGTTTATCAATCTTGGTGAAGGCACAGCCAAAGATTTTTGGAATCTCGCCCGCGAAGCTTCCGAAAAAGTATTTGCCAAATTTGGCGTCAGACTCGATGTCGAAGTGCAGTTTATCAATCTACAACCATTAAGTTAGAAGCGCAACCACGGATGATCAAGATTTTCCATCATACAAATAGTTCGCCCTTTTGATTGAGCAGTATTATAAGCGTCATAAGTATCTTCCCTTTTAGCCCATCCTGGCAAAAAACAACGGCTTCAATTTTACCTAAATTAATAATAGTCCTCCTGTGCTCCAAAGCTTGTGTGACACTCAATTCACCAAACTTTGAAGTCTATCAACTACTGACTGATTAAAAACATCAGCATCTGAAAATGCTGGAATAAATCTTCCTATCAATCTGGTAAAAACAGCTAATCGATTATCCGGATTATAATCAATCAAGTTTACTCCACCTATCACATAATTTAATGGTTTGGGTTGCTCTGACAAAACCCTTAATGTTCCATTTTGAACCTGAAACATATTTGTTGCGACAGCCAATTCGGACGAAAAAATACTCATATTAGATTTAAAATGCAATAATACCACTATTTAGGGCTGGGAGAGGCAGCAGACGGGTTGATGTATTTATCCAAAATCTGATCAATCCCTTTTTTGGTAGTATCCAGTGCTCCTCTTGGATCAGCCCCATCCGCAGTTACATTGACAGCATCTTCAAAATATTTAATCATTTCATCATTGATCCCCTGATCTTTGGTATCAGAAGATAGATACCAAGATTTGTAATAAGGGCCCTGGGTAACAAATGCTCCAACCAATGGATCAGGCTGCAACTGAGTCTGCAAATTGACATTAGCATACGGCAGACCAAATAAACGGTTGTCTGTAGTAGCTGCTTGCTGATAAAGCAATGTTTCTGATTCTGCTGAAGTTAAAAATTTAACCAGTTCCCAAGCATCTTTTTGAAATTTACTTTGGGAAGATACACTATACCCCCAGTAGTTAGCCCAACCAACTTTTTTACTCGCCAATTGAGGCACTGGGAAAATCTTAAAATTCAAACTTGGATTCAGTTTCCGAAGTTCATGCGCTCTCCAGGAAGGAGCAAAATAAAACAACACTTTCCCCGAAGCAAAAGCATCAGTTGAACGAGGCATTGTACTATCCCATGTCTTAATATCTTTATTACGCACAAAGTCTGTATAAAATTTTAAAACATCAGCCCCATTTTCATCATTAGGCGCTGTAATATTAGCACCTGGCTGCTGCATAAACAAAAGCCCCACAATATCCGACCAATGATCTACATTTCCAGTCAATCCAATAGCCGCTCCACTTGTCTGAATCACACCATCTTGGGCAACAGTAGCTTTAAACGCCGTATCTTTAAATTCATTCCAAGTCACGGGAACCTGACCTCCAATATTTTGTAAAATATCCATATTTACATACAAACCAAGTCCATCTATACCTCTTGGCATACCATATATCTGACCTTTTTTGACAAACTGTTCCTGTAATGCTTTTGGCTTATCTTTTATGTTTGCATTTCGATTAATCTGATCTTCTAGCATTTTATAATTGGTAAAATCTTCTACCACAACCGGATTAAACTCCTTCATAAAATCTGCCATCGGCACTACTTCAGCTGGAGCAGCTGCTAAAGAGTTTGATTTTAAAAACATCGGCACCCAAGTAGAATGAATCATCAAAATATCCGGACCTTCACCTTTATCAATCTTTGTTTGAGTTCGTGAACGGTAGTTTAAAGAAGACTGGTATTCGTATTTTATAACCAGATTGGGATGAGTTTTTTTATACTCTTCAAATGCCGGTTTCAAAAAAGATTCATCCTCCCATAGTCCCCATATAGTCAGCTGTGAAGCAGTTGGTGGTTCCTCCTTTTTAAACAAATCTGGTCCAAATTTCCAAAATAAAAATGCTGATAAAATAGCAAAAGCAATTACCCCAATGACCAAATAACGAAACATACATATATTATACCTCAGAAAACAGAGGACAGAGTACAGAAACAGAAAGACAGAATACTGAAGACAGAAATAAATCTACCTATCTGTTTTCTGTTATCAACTATCCGTTTTTGTCTTCTGTACTCCGAATTTGTTACAATATCAGCCATGAGCAAAGACAAAAAAAGCCGTCCAGTCGGATCATTTTTAATATATATATTAGTAGCTTTTTTGGCGATTATTTTTTTATTGGTTGTGTTGTGGCTGTTTTTATTTGATAAAATCTATCCCGGCATCCAGGTGGCTGGAGTGAATTTATCATTTTTAACAGTGCCACAAGCCAAAACTAAGCTAGACCGGACCATCCACGACCGCATCAATCAAAAACCTCAGTTTAACTATATCTCCGATACTGAAACACTTTCTCTAACTCTCGCCCCTGAAGACATCCTGATTGATTCAAAACAGGCTGTTTCAGATAGTTTTACTCCTGGACATCAAAATATCTATTTCAAACCACAAAACTACGAGGTTGATATCTCTTTTAGCTCCGCCTTTGACAATAAATTGCAACAAATATCCACTAAACTCAATCAACCACCAATTGACTCTCAAATCAAAGTTGATGGGGAACAGATCGTTGTCACTCCCTCACAATTGGGTCTAGAAGTAGACGAGATCTCTCTAAAACAACAAATTAGTGATTTTATAAATGGTAAACCACTAGTTACTAGTCAAATTAAAGTAAAACCAGCACCGCCTAAACTCTCATATGAAACAGCTCTAAAAATTAAAAAACGACTAGATGAGATCAAATTACAACCACTCCAGATGACTTTTAAGGATAAAGTTTATACCCTAACAATTAATGATTTGGTCAATCTGATAGATATGCAATCTTCACAACCTACATTAGCATCATTAAATATTGGCGGAGAATCTTTTCAACTTCAGTCAGCCGAAATAGGCAATGAAACATTTACCGATACCAATATTACACTCAATCAGCAAAAAACTTCCAACTATTTTAAAACTATCGCAGTCTCAATCGACCGCCCCTCCCAAGAACCACTTTTTTCGGTAGAAAACACTTCCGACCCCAACCGACCTAAAATTAAAGAATTCCAACCACCAACCGAAGGACAAGCACTTGATATCACCCAGTCGATAAATCGCCTCAGTGAAGCACTATTATCCAGCAACAAACAAAAATTTGAACTTCCAGTCCAAATCACTCCGCCTAAAAACCAACTTGTCAATGACTATGGAATTAAAGAACTAATCGGGCGTGGACAATCCAATTTTGCTGGTTCGATTGAAGGTCGTATTTTCAATGTAGGTTTAGCAGCATCAAGAATTAATGGCGTACTTGTAGCTCCTGGAGAAGAATTTTCTTTTGTAAATACAGTTGGTGATATCTCCGGAGCCAGTGGCTATAAACAAGCATATGTTATTAAAAGTGGCCGTACTGTGCTAGATGATGGTGGTGGAGTCTGCCAAGTATCGACAACTGTTTTTCGTGCTGCACTAAATGCCGGATTACAAATCACCAATCGGGTTGCCCATGCCTATCGAGTTGGTTACTACGAACAAGGCTATCCGCCAGGAATTGATGCCACCATCTTTTCTCCCACAGTTGATTTTAAATTTAAAAATGATACTGCTCACTACATCCTGATCCAGGCCAAAGTAGTCGGCACCAGTCTGACAGTTGATTTTTACGGTACTTCTGATGGCCGGATAGCAACTATCTCTACTCCAGTCATCACCAGTGTCACCCCTGCTCCACCTGAACTGCGTCAGGATGATCCCACTTTACCCAAAGGAACCGTCATACAGGTTGAGTGGGCAGCCAATGGAGCCAATGTGGTGTTTACCAGATAAGTTGAACGCGGCGGACAAATCCTTTACAACGACACTTTCCGCTCCAACTACCGTCCCTGGCAAGCTGTGTATTTAGTTGGCACTAAAGAAGGTTGATTAATTTACAATTGACAATTACCAATTTTCAAAAATGATCAAATTGTAAATTTCCCAAATTTTTATCCAAAAACTTTACTTTCATTCCTAAAACTTCTTCATAAAAAGGATGCTCTTTTTCAATATTTTGCCAGACATAAATTGGTTTTTTCAGCCAGTAAGCTAACATCATCTCCATCAGTACATTACCACCAATGTAACCTTTGACATCTCCTTTATCCAGATTGACTACCAACACAGCATCACCTTCTTCGACTTTTTTAAAATGAGCCTCCATCAACGCAGTTTTTTTATAGAACTGGCTGGGATCTTCCATCCAGGATTTTTTACCTGTTATCTTAAAATCTCCTGCCTCCTCCATTTTACGGGCACTCACTGGAACGAGTACATTAAAACCAAGTTTAATCAGCTCTTTTTCAATCTGAATCAATTTTTGATACATCGAAGCACTTGAACACAAGGTGATCGTTTTCATAAACTTACTATACAATATTTGTCATCTCGACCGCAGCGGAGAGATCCCTTCACCCTTTACGCTTACCGCTAAACGCTTTAAACTAATTCTATGCGCTTTTTTATCTCTTTAGAAATTCCTGAAAATAGTAAAAAAGAACTTCACATGGCTCAGCAAAAAATTGTCGCCTTAGTACCAGACTTTAAGCCTCAGGATCCAGATAAGTTTCATTTAACTATTGCCTTTGTTGGCGAACAGCCAGATGATATGAAAGACCCTTTAATAGAAATAATGACAGAAGCCACCAGAGACATTCCGCCTTTTTCTTTCACTCCTGGTTATATTGACGGCTTTCCTCAGTTACACACCGCCAAAGTGATCTGGATTGGTGTTAAAGGCGAGATCGATAAACTCTTTTTACTAAGGCATCGGATCAAAGATGGTATAGAAAAACTAGGTATGGATGTCGACGACAGAAGGTTTATACCTCACATTGCTTTAGGAAAGATCAACAATTTTGAAATTACCCCTTTTCAGGAAGCTGAATTTGAAAAAATCGAACAAATTGACTTTGACCCAATCCGGGTGGATTCTGTCAAACTATTTGAATCAGTCCCAGATCACACTTTCCACCAGCACAACACTTT
>CAYOMO010000079.1:0-6957 GCA_964405065.1 uncultured Gammaproteobacteria bacterium | reverse complement strand
AACCAAAAAACCAAAGAGATAAAGAAATTATCGAAATGTATGAGCTGTGGGATGTTGCAAGAAGTGGCAATTGGATAGATCTTGGCCTAGTCTTTTTAGAAAACGCATATCGCATTCTAAAAGAAAATGGTCGAGTCGGAATCATACTTTCAAACTCGATTGCGTCAATTGATCGCTGGGAAAAGGCTCGACAATGGCTTATGGAAAACATGCGGGTTGTGGCATTATTTGACTTACCAGCTAATGTTTTTGCCGATACTGGGGTTAATACTACTCTAGTAGTTGCTTATAAACCAAATGACCACGAATTATCAAAGTTGAAGGAAGAAAACTACAATATATTTATTAAAGATATTAAAAGGGTTGGATACGAAGTGAGAACTGCAAAAAGAGTGAAATTCTTTAATCCTATCTACTCCATCAACGAAGATACTTTTGAAATTGAAGTAAACGAAGATGGAACACCCAAACTAGACGAGCAATTTACGGAAACGATCAAGGAATTTAAAGATTGGTGTCTGGGTCAGGAAAAAACACTTCAAGATCTTTTTATATCTAATAAATAGTTATTATGAAAAACACTTCTTATAATGACATTCTTAACAGTAAATATAATTTAGATCCTCACCAATTAAGTATCTTGGCTTTGCCAAATAAAAATGCTTTCGCCTTAGAAAATCTTTTATCTAGGAAACTAAAAAAATCGGATAATGGTGTTGAGATAGGTTCAGATAAATACTTATTTGCCTCACCCTACTATTTTATTCGAGCCAAAAGTCTACAAGCACATAGCTATCTGCCAACATTATCCCCTGAAAGCTATGTACCCATCAACCCAAAAGCATTCGTAAATTATCATTTACAAAAAGGTGATATTTTAATTTCTAAAGATTCGAATATAGGTGAAGTAATCATTCTTGATCAAGATTATCCCAACTTTATGTTGTCTGGTGCATTATACAAACTACCGATTACTGAATATAAGTATTATGTACTCGGTTTCTTAAAAAGCGAGATGTTTAAGAGTCAATTAGATTTGAAGGTTTCAAAGGGCGCAACAATAAGACATGCTGGTAAAAAGTTTTTAGAATGTAGTATTCCCTTCCCTAATCAAGACAATAAAGCGCAGGCAATAAGTTATGTAGGAAATTTAGTAGAAGCACTGGTCAATAAAGAGGTGGAAATTAAAAGTAAATATGAGCGTGTCCTTGAAATAATCGACAAGGAACTTAAAAATAATCAAGCGACTTCTAAGGAATTTTTCTATGCACAACCAAAGCTATCCGATATTAAAGGTACTGGAAGAATAAATGCCGCTTTTTATTCCGATGATTTTAAAAAAAAGGAATACATAATCAGAAATTATAAACATGGATATCAGAGTGTCTATCAATTGGGTTTTAATGTAAGTCGAGGACAAAATCTTCAAGTTTCTACTATCGGTAAAAGTGTTTATTCTAAGGCTAAGAAGCCAAACTTTTACACCTTGTTGTTGCCTAGAAACTTCTCTATTTATGGAACTATTCTAAAAGAAGAATATCTGGGTAATTCGAGGGATTTAAAAACATTAAAAGAAGGCGATATAATTTTCGGTGCGGAAGGGTTCGAAAAAGGAAGATCAGCGGTAATTCTTAGTGATCAAGACAGAACGATTACAAATATACATGGTATTACACTTAACCACCAAGATAAAAATATAACTCTGTCGATGTTTGTTAAATGTTTCCTAGACTATCTAAGAAAAAACAATCTTATTGATTATTATGCCGTTGGAGGGAATGGTGGTAGTTTAGCCATGAAGTATTGGAGGGATATGCCTTTTCCTAATTTCCCTATCGAAAAACAAAAAGAGATTGCAAAATTATTTTATTCCGATAGTAGCTACCCCACAGAGCTAGGTGTGGATAATTTTTTAAGTATGGATTCTTCATGGAATACATCGGCAGGAATATATGACTTAGATAGATCAATGAAGTCCCTCAAAAGTAAATTACAAACGCTTGTTGAAAAAATAACTAACAACGAGAAAATAGATATCGACTTCACTATTTAAGGGAATCTATTTAAAACGGCAGAAGTTTCCCAGCGTCTATTTTTAGAGCCTTAGCTAAGCGCTCTAGGTTTATAAGTGAAGGATTACGCCTTCCTCTTTCTATTTGACCGATGTATGTAAAATGCATACCCGCAAGGTCTGCAAGTCCTTCTTGCGTAAGGCCTCTTTCCTCTCTAATCTTTCGAAGGTGTTTGCCAAACTTGGCTTTAATGTCTTCCATGTATATATGCTCTCTAAAAGAAGACTATGTATCCAGAGACGATGAGTCTTAATTGTGGTATAATGATGACGATAAGTCTCAAATGGATATGGATAATTTAAAACAACCACAAGTTACACCAGCACAAAGCAAAAAAGTCGCCGTGGCTTTAGGCCTGTCAGTAATGATTTTCCTTGTAGGAACACTTTTCGGTACAACTTTAAGCAAAGAGCCACAAACAAAAGAGGTCGAAGTTGAAAAAAACGTTTCAGTTTGGCGAGAATTGAAAGAGATTGATGATCAGATCTTCCTAGTGGCTGTAAAGAGTTCAGAACTGTCTTCTGCGGCCTTCTACGCTGTTTCACAAGGTGATAAAGGCACGATACAAGCCGTTACCGCAGAAGCTAAAAAGAACAGCCAAGAATTCGACAGACTTAAAGATAAACGTAAAGAAATTCTTACCAAGTTGGGTTACTAACTGTTTCCACGAACTCGCCTCATATTAAAACCATTTTTGATATACTCTGACTACCCAATGTAGGCTTAATAGCCAGGGTTCAACTTAGTTGAAAATGATATGGATATGAAAACGGACGAGTTAAAACTTGATAAATTATCAGAAACTTCTATTGAACAAGAAGTCGCATTGCTTGACTACTTCCTGGCGCAAGTTCCATATTCAAAAACAAATACCATACAGATTGAAGTTAAGAACATTTCTAAGGAAATCTTTCTAAAATCTCACAATGATTGGTGGGGTCGGATCTTAGAGATTATAGAAAGATTCGAAAGAGTTGGCTTGTTGAGCAATTTTCAATTCGAGGCACTCGGTAATAGCATGGCTATCACGATTGACTATAACGATCTACCTTTCAATGACTATCGAAATATATTGTTAGACGAACAGAAAAGGCGTACAAACGGTAATCAAACGAAGCTATTTTGCGGAATTGAAGATAAGACTTTCCACCTAGACAGAGATCCTAAAGAAAGACCGTTATCACTTAGTTTTGACACAAATAAGACTAATCTTAAAATCTTTGATTTATTAGAGATACTTTTTAAATACTGGAAAGATAAATACTACAACCAACAATTAAACCCCCTGTATCAATGCTCTATCGATAGAAACTATATCACTACCCAGATAAAAAAATACGGCTATGATGAGTTTGATTTAAACGATACAAAAAACCACTTACTAAGAAAGTTTGATACAAAGCCAGAACTGAAAAAACACATAACCTTTGAATGGCAAGACAGAGACTTCAAAACCATTCTCTTTGGTGTAAAACCATATTCTTCAAAACAGTAATACGCTACATTGGCGCTGTTACCCATAGCCAAACCAGGCTAAATTACCCCATTGTATACGCCTCAACGCGTCCTTTTACTTGGTATTAATAGCTGACATTTAGTCGCTTAGATACAAATACCAATATGGACATGCAAACAGATAGCTACAAAGTTAAAGATTTATATCTCGCCGCCTACCTCTATTGCGAAGGTCTTGAACTTCAAGAAGTCGAAAAAACAGGTAAAACTTGCTGGTTTAATTTTTCAAATAAAGACAAGTGCGAACAACTTATTGGCCTCTATTGGAAAAATCAGGCAATTTCAAAAATAAAATCATACACAGACTCCATACGAACACTTAAAGACTTAATTTATTCAAGTTAAAAGTGCGACATGTGGCGCAGATTTTTAGTCATACGAATATGATAAGCAAAGAATTAATTTTAGAGCTACAACAAATACTGAAAGATGAACTTAAACTTGACTTGCCATACGAGAATGTAGTCAAAATAGGCAATTTTCTTGTCAGTTATTTCGAAGCTTTACTATCAGCAGAAAAAGACAAACCTAGTTATTGATATTGATATTTATATGGCAAAAGCACGTATGTTACATAAAACTATTTCTATTTCAGAACAAGTTAACAACTTACCATTACCAGCACAGCTATTGTTTACCTGGCTAATCCCCCATGCAGACGACGAGGGGCGACTTAAAGGCAACGCTAAGCATATCAAAGTTATGGTTGTCCCATCGCATGATTGGACACCAACACAGATACAAAGCTTCTTAGAAGAAATTAATCGGGTGGGGTTAATTTATTACTGGGAAAACGATGGTCAACATTATATTGAATTCCCCAACTGGAAAAACTATCAATATATAGCGAAAGATAGGTTTCATAAGTCGCTACTACCTTCCTATAAAGATTATGTAGACGGATTGTCTACGGAGCGTATACAAAGTGTTACCAAGATGATAACGCAAGCGAATGTAGTTGAAGGTAATATAAAAGAAATTAAAAAAAGCGAAGATAGTAAAAAAAGTGCGGTTAAATCGCTTAAAGATATATTTAGTGAAAGAAGGTTATCTAATGAGGTGGAATATAAGGTTTCAAATAAAGATGAGGCGGCCGCACTCTATGCCTGGAAAGCGCTAGAGCCAGAAAACAAGATTGCTTTGCAAACAACATATCTTAACGCAGTCCGTAGAGGTGTGAATGCACACATGATTTATCAATTTGTTAGTGAAATTAAACAAGACCGTACGATTAAAAATACAGGTCAAGTATTCAACAAAAAGGTAGATGATTATTGTAGACTAAAAGAAGACGATAAGTCCTAAATGAATATGAAAACTGTAACTATTGAACGAGTATCAAGCAAAGAGCAAGACGAAACAGGATATTCCTTACCAGCACAGCAAAAGCTTCTAGCTGGGTATGCTGTAAGTAAAGGCCTTACAATCGCTAAGCCCTTTACCATCACAGAGTCAGCTAGTGGAAAGAAACAAAGAGAAATCTTTAATTCGGTGTTCGACTATGTCAAAAAGAACAACATAAAAATAATTGTTGTAGAGAAAGCGGATAGATTCACGCGTAATTTTAAAGACACTGTCGATCTATGGACTTGGTTGAATGAGGACGAAGAAAGACAGCTTCATTCTGTTAAGGACTCGTTAATCTTACATAAAAATTCCCGTTCACAGGAAAAACTTAATTGGGATATAAGAATTGTTTTTGCTAAAAACTATGTAGACAACTTATCCGAAGAAGTTAAAAAGGGACAAAAAGAAAAATTAGCACAAGGCTGGCTTCCTACCCGACCACCTATTGGGTACATAACAGTTGGCGAAAAAGGCCACAAAATACACATTGTTGATGAAAAAATAAAACCATTAGTTCAGAAAATGTTTAAACTCTACGCAACAGGTGAATACTCATTAGTAAAACTAACAAAGATAATGGAAGAAGATGGCTTACGTAACGCCCAGAAAAATAAAATAGTTAAAAGCAGGATTCACCAATACCTAACCGATCCTTTTTATATAGGCATGAATAGGTGGAACGATAAGCTCCATCAAGGAAAACAAGAACCTTTAATTAGCGAGGAACTATTCGATAAAGTTCAAAGTGTATTGAAAAGTAAAAATACGCCGAAATATCGAACTCATTTTCACTTATTTAAAGCTCTAATTAAGTGTGAGGAATGCAGAGGCTCTATTACATGGGAAATCCATAAAGGTATTGTCTATGGACACTGTAATCATTACAAGGACTGCAAGCAAAAAACGTGGTCTGTAGAAAAGGAAGTGGAAGAACAAATACTTAAAAATATAGGTAAGCTAAAAGTAAACAGCCCTAGACTGGCAGAATGGATAAGGAAAGCCCTAAAGGAAAGTCACAAGGACGAAATTGAATACCATTCTTCTTCTGTCGGGGAATTAACAAAAAGACACAATACATTAAAAAATCGTATCGACGCTATTTATGAAGATAAATTAGACGGAAAAATTACACTGGCCGACTACGACAGATTATTTGAAAAATACGGCAAAGAAATAAAACAGTTAGATAAAAAACTGGGTACTCTAGGTGAGTCGACAACAAAGTTTTTCAGATTAAGCAGTGATTTTTATGATATTTCCCAAAGAGGTAATGCTATATACAAAAAGGCTAAAACAATAGAAAAAAAACGAAGCCTAATAAAACTTGTTTTTAGAAACCTTACCTTAAACGAAGGGAAATTAAGATTTGAGTTTACAGAGGAATATCAATTACTTTATGAAGCCGTACAGAAGACTAACAGTTCGAAACAACTTAAAATGTTAGCAAAAGCGTTTGAAACTTTCGAACAGCGAGAAAAGACTGATTTGACGGCCGAAAACGACGCTTTTGTTAAAGCTCGTCCTATTTTGCTCCTCGACCAGGGCTCGAACCTGGAACCTTTTCGTTAACAGCGAACCGCTCTACCATTGAGCTATCGAGGAATGTATTAAGTTGTTAATATGCACTCAGTGAAATGGTAGAGCGGGAATTCTGCTCTTCCAGGGTAAGTTACAAATTCTATTTCGATTCCATCGATAAAAAGTAACTTACCCGCCGAACCGTCTACTAGACGCTTCGGCCCATTGAGCTATCGAGGATTATATTTAAATGTCAAATACTACCAATGTCAAATATCCAATTCCCAATAAAGGATATTCGAGTTGATAGGGGAGATTTTACCATAAATACGCATCCAATTCCATTCTTTCCAATGAAACTGAGAAATTCTTACAAACCATCTATTCAAAATGTGGTAGTATAAGAAGACATGAGTAAGCTGATTAACTGCATCTGGTTTGCCGGCAACAATGGAGAAGAGGCAGCTAAATATTATATTGATACTTTCAATTCAGCTCCTGGTGA
>CAYOMO010000078.1:0-7258 GCA_964405065.1 uncultured Gammaproteobacteria bacterium | reverse complement strand
CATCTCCACACCCTATTTCGATTGCCATTTGTAATCCAATTGGTAAATATTTCCCCACCACCTCTCTAGTAACCATCCGTAAAGCATCCAAGGTATAAAGACGAGAAGAATTGGAAAATATTGATTGTTCAGGCACAGGCATTAATATATTATAGGATTATTTAGAAGAATTTACAAACCTATGGGTTTAAAAAGAACCGGTTTTTACTTCACCAGCTCGTTTAAAATTGGCAAATATTACACCACTTGGTGTTACAACAGTTTTTTCCAAAGTAAATGCAGCCGGAATTGTTCCTTCGGCAAACAGTTTTTTACCATGACCCAAAGTCACCGGAAATATTTTGAGCCACAGCTCATCTACTAGGTCGTTTTTCAGCAGAGACTGAATTAAATTACCACTGCCATGCACTTGCAAAATCTTATCCCCCGACTGTTTGAGCTTTTTTATAGATTCAACATCAGGCAGAATTTCTGTATTTTCCCACTTTGGATCAGTTAGAGTCTTTGAGGCCACATATTTGGTTATCTTATTCACCTGCGGCCATTCAGCAGTATGTTCAGGCCAATAAGAAGCAAAAATATCATAAGTTTTTCTACCCAAAAGTAGATCATAATCTCCACCCATCTGCTCCCTCATCACTTCGCCGGCTTTTTCATCAAAAAAAGGCACCGTCCACCCACCATATTTAAATCCATCCGAAGTATCTTCTTCCGGACCACCAGGAGCCTGCATGACACCATCTAAGGAGATAAAACTTAAAACCACAATTTTACGCATGAGGGCTATTGTAACACACGAATATTAGGATACTATAAAGTCATGTGGCTTTTATACGCTCTCCTCTCAGCAATCATTTGGGGAGCCAATTATCTTTTTTATGAAAAAATACTGAGCCGAATTTCTGTTTCAACTCTTTATTTTATAGATCTCACCGTAGGTGCCATTGTTTTCTTCTTATTTGCCTCGCTTAGCGGGACCTTTATCAAAGATTTAACTGCTATTCAGTCATCCAAATCACTTATCTGGTTGATTCTGGCAACAGTGATTACATCAATATTGGCAAATTTGTTTATTGCTCTGGCCATCCAGTCCAAAAATGCCACACTTTCAACCTTAGTTGAAATATCTTATCCGATATTTATTATCCTGCTGGCCTGGATTTTATTTAGAGAAAACAATCTTACCCCCAGTGTTTTACTTGGAGGGGGACTTATTTTTTCTGGCATTGCTATTATTTATGCTTTTAATAAATAATTTATCGATAAACATATATAATTTATTGACAAACGATAAATACTAAGTTAATATATCTTTATGTTGAAAAAAAGCTCAACTACATTTTTAAAACTAGTTTTATTTGGTATTGCGGCTCTGATTTTAGCTGGGCTACTCTATTTCCCACAGATTGAAGGTCGTAACTCACATGCTACCAATAGAATCCTGATCTATTTTAATGATCCTTTTTTGGCTTATATTTATCTTGGCTCACTGCCTTTCTTCACCGGTATCTATTTTGCCATCAAAATGTTGGGGTTGATTGAACACAATCAAGCTTTTACTCACTCTGCTGTCAAAACTTTACGCAACATGAAATACAGTGCTCTGGCTTTAATGGGATTTATTCTTCTTGCAATGCCTTGGATTTTTATGTTTGGCCAGGATGATGATGCTCCAGGAGTGGTTCTCTTAGGACTCGCGGCAGCTTTGGTTGCCGGAGTATTAGCAACAGCCTGTGCCGTTTTCCAGAAACTATTTCAAAATGCAGTGGACATTAAAGAGGAAAATGACTTAACAGTCTAAAAAACAGAATATGGGAATAATTGTCAATCTAGATGTCATGCTGGCAAAAAGAAAAATGAGTGTCACTGAGCTGACTGAAAAAGTCGGCATCACAATGGCCAATTTGTCGATCTTAAAAAACGGCAAAGCCAAAGCGATCCGTTTCTCGACGCTGGAAGCGATCTGCCAAGCACTCAAGTGCCAGCCAGGTGACATTTTGGAATATCAAAACGAAACAATACTAGGAGAATAAAAATATGAAAACAAAAGTGAACATTAAAAAAAGGTTAATCGTATGGGGACTGCTGGTGATGGGTATCCTGAGTTTACCTCTTATATTCAAAGCTCCCTGGACACTAGGTGACTTTATTTTGGCTGCGGTTGTTTTATATGGAGCAGCTGCTGGATACGAGATAGCTTCCTACAAAAACGGTAGTCGATCTGGACGAATAATCATTGCCATCGGAGCAATTGGTGGAGTTATACTTTTTTGGGCATGGGCTGTTGCTTGAGTTTTGAAAGGATGAAGTTTAATTTATTCAAATCCACCGAAGGTTTGGATTTTTTGTTTGGTGAGCTTTAAAGTATTAATCGCACTCTCTTTACCATTTATCAGATGATTGGCTAAACAGCCTTTGGTATAAGCGTTCCATTCTTTTGAAGTAATTTTGCAGCCTAGTGCAGTTGATCCGGATTCTGGATTACCATCTTTCCAATTGATGATTTTAACGACTAGTTTAAACCAGTCTTCACGAGCTGCTATTTTAGCTAGCTGAGCATCTGTCTTATTTCCATTACCTTGTCCTGCCATAAAAATATAAATACTCGTATTAAGGAAATTGATTCTAAAGAAAGCTTTGCGAAGACTTGTTTTAAAGAATTTAGATTAATTGAGTAAATCCAGTGTAACAGGTCTATCACTATAAAGATACAAGCAGATTAATAAGTTGGCTCTGTAGACATTGTGGGAACTTTTTACACAAGAATGAAAGTCGGATTATTTCAGATTTTTTTTCTACTTAAAAGCCATCTGCTAGAAAAATAAAATATTGCTAAAGTTATAGCCTTCCCAATAATACTTGAGGGGTGATCTCTTAATATCGGTATTCCGTTAATATCTGTAACTACAAAATCCCTTACTACAAATAATAATTCCACAATAAAATACAAAAGTGTCGAGTATAAAATTGTTTTATTTATGCTATTTGCTGAAAACCATTTTTTAGTTAATGTAGCACTAATGATAATAGCTCCAATAATTGTAGAAAATGAGAATAGCCATTTAACTAATGCTGGAATCTCAAAGCTGAATAAATTAAACAGAGTTATAACTAAGGTGGAATATAAAATACCTAATATAATCAGTATTAATAAATAGACTAACAAATATACTATAGCTAATTTCCATGTGCTTAATGATTTTTTCTCGCTCATCCGAAAAGTATATAAAAAAGTTCTAACATTGTCCATTGCGCCTACATTAAAAAGTTGCGGGACAACACACCGCCCCACATCAATTCTTCGAATTGTTGGCTCTCTTGAACAAAGTCGGAACTTTTTATTCAGTTCATTTTGCGGAAGTGATATAACAAAATTAATATTGGAAATAATAATAATATTGAATATATTGTTAGGATTCCCTGTGTAAAAAGATAAAATTGTGTTAGTAACGCGGAGACAATATATCCAAGCGCCCCCCATCGCTTCATTTTCCAAATACCTATTAACCAGATTATCCCAAGAAAGAAATTTAGGATTGCCACAGGGCTATTTAAGGAAATTTTGGATAAAGTAACAAAGGAATAAATTGGGGTTATAACACCTAATCCAAGTATTATTGACAGGGTTGTAATCTCAGAAGGTCGGGGAGATTTTTTAACCATTTTTTTGACGACTAAGTTAATTATAAAGAAAAGGATAAAAGCTATTAATATTGCACCAATCAAACCACTATTTCCAGTATTCATAGGACAATGATGACTTAAACACTTATTTAAATCAATATTTAATTATCTAATGATTTGGTATAGAAGATGCTCATAGTTCTGACATTGTTCAACTGGCATACTTAAAATATGTTGCGGGACTAGGAATATCTCAATTCTCCGCTTCGCTCCGAATTGCCGAACCGACTTCCTTGAAATAATATGATAGACAATTTGTTTAATGAGATAGTAAATTTTTGGAGTTTATCAGTTGATCGCAGTTAGATTGCTTTCCCCACCCAATTTTAAATTTATCAGATCTAAAGATCTGAAAATTTAAAAGTTGGCTCTAGTGGACTATGTTACGACCTTTTTTCAGAAATCTAATTCTTTTTTTAGCACCTCAAGTATATAAGGAGCATTACCTGGCTCGCTAAAATGTTTTCTTCCTTCAAAAGTTATTAACTCAGCATCCAACGCATTGGCCAGTTCAACACCTTGCTGATAATCAATTCCAGATATAGGCGGTTTATCTGAGTCTTCTCTGGAGTGAAGAATAATAAACTTTTTGACCAATGGTTTTATTATTTCTAAATCGATCTCATAATCAAAAAAATCAGGATATGTTTCACCATCGTTGCGATGGGAATTTTCAGTTTTATTGGCGAATGCTGATATAAGAAATACTTTTTCTACCTGAGGTTTATACTTTTCAAGATATAACAAAACGGCTCTTGTTCCTAAACTATGTCCTACTAACACTAATGGCTTGTCTGATTCAGTAATGACTTCATGCAATTTAATTAACCATTCATTAGCATGGGACAAATTATCACCAGGTAAATCAGGAATTGAATAATCTATTCCTACCTTATCTAATTCTGCGGAAATATTGGGATACCAATCAGCTTTTGAGGAGGCAGTATACCCATGAACAAAAATTATTCTAAAGGCTGACATGAAGGAAGTATACCAAAAGTGATTTTTATAAATATTAAGGAAGTTGCGGGGTCTGGGAGGAGGAACTTTTATGCTGATAGTTTAAATATTTAAATCTTCTCTTCTTAACCAGACATGATTATATGCTTTTATTGCTAGTGGTTTATTTGCATCAAAAAAAGTTTGAGCGGCTCTCTCTGCTAAAGCCTCTTCCTGTTCCCTAACTTGATCAGCTAACTGATCATCCAGCCCAATTACCCTTTCCCAGGAATTTCTATCAACGTGAATCATCTCATGAACTAGAGATTGAGCTTGTCTTTCTCTGGGAAAATCAGGGTTGATAGCCAGTGCAACTTTGACTCTTCCTAAATGGTCTAACTCTTTACGCAATGCAAACACTCGTGCACGATGCAATGATGTTGGATAAAAATGAACAACATGAATTCTATTAACAACTGCATCTAAGAAGTCTCTTCTGGTCAATTGGTACGGCTCTGAATTTTGCGCTTCATGATCGGAAAGTTTCATGGATGGATTTTACCACAAGTAAAGATAGATGATATAGTTTGATATAAAAATGTTGCGGGGACTGGATGATGTTAGAACTTATCTTGCTGTAAATCAGCTTGAGGTCTAATTGTAACTGTGCCATCTTCAATATCACTCATTGCAGTAGTTCGACTATATAATATACCAACCCAAGCTTCTATACTCGGACATTTATAATCTGCAAAAACAGAAGAGTTATCCATGCAATGTCGGGCCAATTCAAATCTTCCTTTAGGACTATCGGGAAAAGCAGGACTTATTGGCGTACCCTCAGTTACAGTTTCATAAGCCATAATTCCCATTCTTTCTTTTGGAATATTTGAAAAATCCGGCATATACCAACTTTCAATCAACTCTCGAGTTAGAGAAGGGTCATCTTCTCTATAAGACACTACATCTCTCTCAAAATCAACATGATCGAAGAGGGGCTTGTATCCGTACTTACTTCGTGAATGTTGCCAGTCCAAAGGAACACGTCTAACTTGTCTGTTCACACCTGCTGAGTATCTAATTTCTACAGGATTGTTAAAATCTTTTCCAGTCATGAACGAATTATAATTTATTTAGCGGGAAATATGAACTATAAGCTTTAGGTTCGATTTCTCACTGCCGTTTTGATACAGTTAGAAGATTTTTTGAGGCTAAATTACTCGGTTGCGGGACTAGGAATATCTCAATTCTCCGCTTTGCTCCGAATTGCCGAACCGGCCTAATTATTTTGAAAATACTCCTTCAACATAGTTCTTAATGTAGTTTTTCCTTTAGTAGTTTTAAAATATTCTTCTCTTCTTAAGGCGTCTTTTTTACTTAGATAAGCTTCATAAAAGATTAATTTAAATGGCGCATATGCTTTAGTAGATAAATTTTCCTTATTATTATGGCTCTTAAATCTTTGTTTTAAATCTCCGCTTGAACCGACATAAATCCATTCTCTAATTAAACTTTGGAGTACATAAACGTAGTGAAATTTCATGAATGGATATTAACAAGATGTAAAAATTAAAGGAAGAGCTGGCTTATGAAGGGGACGTACCATTCGGTACATCCCAGCGCACCGCTATATTAACAAGAGAAGCGCAGCAGTGCACCGTATGGTGCGCTGTTGGCTCTAGTGGACTATGTTACGACTTTTTATATAAGAATGAAAAATAACTCTTTTACAAAATATCATTCTCATCAACAGGGAAAATAAGTTTATCAGGATATTCACTTTGTAATTCTTTAACTGGATCTTTAATTATCCGTTCTTTTAAAGGTAGTGGTTCTACTGGCAATTCATAACCATACTTTACCGCTTGCTCACCTAACCATGTTTTCCAGTTGTGTTCATTAACCCCGCTTGAATCAACTTCATTAAGTTGAGGATGTTGACGCAGTAAATGGGACTTGCATTGATCCGCAAAACTGCCCAGCTGCATTGTAAAAGGATTGCTTCCTCCATTCATAAACCCTAGGATAGGGTAAAGCCCTTCTGGGCCACGCAGAGAAACTAATCTTTTAGTAGTTACACTCAAAATATCCCCAATATGGAAATCTTTTCGTGTAGGAGTATTAAGTTTTTCTTGCTTACCCATATAGTCGGATTATACAAAATAAATCAATTAAAATCAAACTATAGGGCTTGATTTAATTACGGATCAACTATATCAGAGGTCGTAACTTTATACAGGTACGGTAAGAAAAGTTGCGGGACTAGGAATCGAACCTAGATAAACAGATCCAAAGTCTGTTGTCCTACCATTAAACGATCCCGCAGGGTAAGAAGCTACTTGAGCTTATAAATTCTAACAGAAATTAGGCATATATGGAAGCTGGGTACGTAGTAGTATAATTTTGAATATGTCTCTATCAATAACTAGAAAATTTCTTCCGAATGAATTACCTGATTTATCTGGAAAAGCTAAGGATGTTTATGAAAGGTTTTATCTTTACAATCAAAACTCGATTGTTATCCGGATTCAAAAAATTAATGATAGATATGAACTTGAACGTAGAGCAAATGAGAGTGAGCTAGTTCGTGCTGGAGATAACATTGAAATAACTAAAGCTGAATTTGATCAGTTAA
>CAYOMO010000077.1:0-7271 GCA_964405065.1 uncultured Gammaproteobacteria bacterium | reverse complement strand
GATCTACTTTTGATTCACTGGCCCAATCGAGACTATGACATGATTGAATCTTTGAAAGCCATGGAAGAACTCAAAAAGCAAGGCATTATTAAAGCAATTGGTGTATCCAATTTTACCCAGCATCATTTGGAAGATGTTTTAAAATCGGGGGTTGAAATAACAAACAACCAGGTTGAACTGCGTCCCTCTTTCAATCAAAAAGCCCTAAGAGCATTTCACCAAAAACATCAGATAACAACAACTTCTTACTCCACCATTAAAGGCGGGGTGGATTTCAAAATTGATCTAATCTCTGATCTGGCTGAAAAATACGATAAAACCATGGGACAAATTGTTTTAAACTGGGCTATTTCGCAAAATATTATTGTGATCCCCCGCACCACCAACATCGACCGAATCAAAGAAAATTTGGCAGCTGCAGATTTTGAAATGGAGACAAAAGACATTGAAAAACTAAATCAGATACCTCAGGGCGAGCGACTCGGAAATCCGGATTTTGCCGATTTTAACTATTGATCCTTTTATTTACGTCTTCAATTAAAAATTCTAAACCCTGTTCAAGTTCAACTCGTGGCTCCCAGGCCAATATTTGTCTTGCTTTGGTGATATCCGGACATCGTCTGGAAGGATCATCCTGAGGCAAAGGCTCCTTAAAGTCTGGTTTTGAAACAGAGGCTGTTTTTGCAATTACTTTTTCGGCGAGTTCTAAAACCGTAAATTCATGCGGATTTCCCAAATTAAAAATTTCACCCCTCGTCTTTTCTGTCTCCATAGCCCGAACAATTCCTTCGATCAAATCCGAGACAAAACAAAAAGACCTAGTTTGTTTACCATCACCAAAAACTGGTAAATTTTCATTTTTTAAAGCAGCTTTGACAAATTCTATCACAACTCTGCCATCATCCAACGCCATCCGAGGACCATATGTATTAAAAATCCGAATAATCCTCCCATCTAAATCCTTATCTCTGACATAAGCTGAAACAATAGTTTCTCCAAATCTTTTAGCTTCATCATAAACCGCTCTGGGCCCTGTAGTAGAAACATTTCCCCGGTAAGTCTCTTTCTGAGGATGTTCTAGCGGCTCTCCATAGGCCTCTGAAGTAGAAGAAAATAGTACTTTAGCCCCTTTTAAAAGCGCAAATTCACAGACCGCCCAGGTTGCCATCGTATTCACCTGCATCGTTTCAAAAGCCAAAGCATGATAACTTTTAGGCGAATTTTTATTGGGAGAAGCGGGTGAAGCCAGATGATAAATAAAATCTACTTGATTAATCTCCAGATCAGAGATATTCAATGCATCCATTTCAATAAAGCGAAAATCAGGATGAGATATCAGCTGAGAAATATTCTCTTTACTCCCAGTCAGCAGATTATCAACACAAATCACCTGATACCCTTTTTTTATCAGAGCATCACACAGATGACTTCCTAAAAAACCTGCCCCACCAGTTACTATTGCATTCATAAGATATTGGATATACAGTATTACATTGAATGTCAAATGTCTAATATTAAATAGATTTGACAAACCAATTGATATTTAGTGTCAAAAAACATATAATTAGCTATAGGATTAATATATGAACCAGCCATTTAAAAGCACTAAAATTGTTTGTACCATCGGTCCAGCTTCATGGGATAAAGAAACTATGACAAAACTGGCGAAAGCCGGAATGGATATTGTCAGACTAAATATGTCTCATGGTGCCCAAGAAGAAAAAGCCGAACAGATCAAATATGTCCGCTCAATATCCCGCGAAATTGGTAAAACGCTGATGATTTTTGCCGATCTACAAGGTCCAAAACTTCGTTTGGGTAAAATAGATGGCATCAGACCAATCAAAAAAGGCGAGAAAATTGATCTGGTTTTAAGTTCCGAACATTTTCATGAATTACCTATGCAGTTTGATCTGTCTCCTTTTGTTAAAAAAGGCCAAAGGATTTATTTGAATGATGGTTTGGTTGAACTTACAGTCAATGATGTGGTCGGAAAAACTATTCGTACCACAGCTATAAATGATGGTGTTGTTTCCTCCAATAAAGGCGTCAATGTGCCAGATACTCTATTAAAAGGGGCTGCTTTCACCCAAAAAGATCACTCTGATGCTGTTTTTGCTTTACAGCAAGATGTTGACTATATTGCTTTGTCATTTGTCCAGACAGTCGATGATCTAAAACCATTAAAAGAACTGATTAAAAAACACAATCCTCGAGTCAAAATTATTGTCAAAATTGAAAAAAATGAAGCGGTTGATAATTTAGAAGAGATCTTAAAACAAACTGATGCAGTTATGGTAGCTCGTGGTGATCTAGCTATTGAAACCGACAATACTACTGTTCCGATAGTTCAACAAAAAATTATTAAACTGGCTCGTCAACTTCAAAAACCAGTTATTGTCGCCACCCAAATGCTTGAATCAATGACCGAAAACCCTCGTCCAACCCGAGCCGAAGTATCAGATGTGGCTACAGCGGTCATGGATCAGGCTGATTGTGTCATGCTGTCAGCTGAATCAGCTTCCGGTAAATATCCAGTTGAAGCTGTTTCCACTATGAATCATGTCATCCAGACTGTTGAAGCCAATCCAGAACAACGACATTATATTAAAATTAATTGGGAGAATGTCATGGCTAGTGATC
Organism: uncultured Gammaproteobacteria bacterium; assembly: GCA_964405065.1. Lineage (GTDB taxonomy): Bacteria > Patescibacteriota > Microgenomatia > Daviesbacterales > UBA10151 > CAZWRN01. Next base: position 4,628 of record CAYOMO010000077.1, on the reverse strand, counting down.
TGGCTTTATATGGCATAGCAGCCTCTGCTTGTTCTCTAGCTTACCGAGTCGGTGCAAAAGCGATTGTTGTGGGAACGGCCACCGGACGAACTGCTCAAATCATTTCAGCCTTTAGACCAGACACAAAAATCATCGCTGTCACCCATGATGAATTAACACGCAATCAGCTAAATATGGTCTGGGGGGTTCAACCAATTATTGTAAAACCAACAACCAACTTTAATACTTTTGTTGAACATATTTTTAATGAAGTTTCCGAACTTGATCATTTTAAAAAAGGCGACAAACTGGTAATCGTGACCGGTCTCACCGCTGGCGTTTCCGGAACTACCAATACTATCAAAATTGCTACTATCTAATCTGCTTGTGATCTATCTCACTTTTGATTTTTAAATTTTTTTGTTACAGTGTAAGAATGGATACCACATCCAAACTGACCATACCTTTTGAAGAGCTATCAATTGAAGATGTTCCTCAGGTAGGGGGTAAAAATGCTTCGTTAGGCGAAATGATCTCCACTTTAGGCAAAAAAAGTGTGCCTGTTCCTGGGGGATATGCTATCACCGCAGCTGCCTATCGTTTCTTTTTAGGCTCAACTGGTCTGGAAGAATTTATCAAAGAAACTCTGCACGATTTAGACCACCACAATCTTAGCCAACTTGCATCAAAGGCTGAAAAAATTCGTGATAAAATTGTCTCTACCCCTTTTCCATCCCAGCTAATTGATGCCATCAAAAAGGCTCATCAGAATGCTGAAAAAAAATATGGCAGTCATAGTGATTTTGCAGTCAGATCCTCTGCTACAGCCGAAGATCTACCAGGAGCCTCTTTTGCTGGTGAACACGAAACTTATCTAAATATCCGTGGTATCGAAGCCGTTTTGGAAGCAAGTAAAAAAGCCATGGCATCACTTTTTACAGATCGAGCTATTTCATACCGGATTGATAAACATTTTGATCATTTCAAAGTAGCTCTTTCAGTCGGTGTCCAGAAAATGGTTCGCTCCGATCTCTCTTGCTCTGGAATTATGTTTTCTTTAGATACTGAGTCAGGTTTTAAAAATGTAGTTTTGATTAATGGATCTTGGGGATTGGGCGAAATGGTGGTACAGGGAGCAGTCACCCCCGATGAATTTATCGTCTTCAAACCAACTCTTAATAAAAAAGCTAAACATTCATCATTATTTAAAAAACAATGGTACCAGCCGGTAATTTCAAAAAAAATGGGTGTCAAAAATAAAAAAATGATCTATGCCCAGGGTGAAAATCCTACTAAAATAGTCGATACCTCCACTCGCGAACAAACACAATTTGTTTTAACAGATAAAGAGATCCTCCAACTCGCCAGTTGGGCAATGGAGATAGAAAAACATTACTCTGAAAAAAACAACAAATGGACTCCGATGGATATGGAATGGGCTAAAGATGGAGAAACCGGACATTTATACATAGTCCAAGCTCGACCAGAGACCATTCACGCCGAGCGGGATTTTAGCAAAATGAAAGAATATCAAAGGATCGGAACATCAAAAGAGCTAGTCAAAGGAGCCTCTGTTGGAAACAAAATTGCAACCGGAAAAACCAGAGTCATTATGACCCCGGCTGGTATTAAAGAATTTAAAGCTGGTGAGGTACTTGTAACAGTTCAAACTGATCCAGATTGGGAACCTATCATGAAAATTGCTTCAGCCATAGTAACCGATAAAGGCGGACGTACTTCACACGCGGCAATAGTTTCCCGCGAGTTAGGAATACCTTGTATTGTTGGTTCTGAAACAGCGACAAAAACACTTAAAACAGGCCTGATGGTCACAGTCGACACCACCGGTTCTGAAGGTATTGTTTTTGAAGGAGAATTAAAATTTAAAATCAATGAAACAGATATTAAATCACTACCTGAAACAAAAACCAAAATTATGGTCAATATCGCCACTCCAGATACCGCTTTTGAAAAATCTTTTTTACCCAACCAAGGGGTAGGATTGGCTAGAGAAGAATTTATTATCGCTTCCAATATCGGTATCCATCCTCAGGCTCTAATCAATTATAAAACGCTCGATCATTCTTTAAAAAAACAGATTGATGAAAAAACTGTAGGCTGGGAAAATAAAACGCAATTTTACATTGACAATCTGGCTTTTGGCATCGCCAAAATAGCAGCCGCTTTTTATCCTCATGAAGTCCTGGTCAGACTATCTGATTTTAAAACCAATGAGTATCGAACACTACTAGGTGGTGATACCTATGAACCAAAAGAAGAAAATCCAATGATCGGTTGGCGAGGAGCCTCACGTTATTATTCACCAGATTTTGCTCAGTCTTTTGTTTTAGAGATTGAAGCTTTCAAAAAAGTCCGCTCTTTATATGGATTAGAAAATGCCATGGTTTTAGTTCCTTTTTGTCGAACAGTAAATGAAGGTAAAAAAGTAATTGAGTTGATGGAAAAACATGGCTTGAGTCGAAAAAAAGATCCGGCATTACATATTTATGTCATGTGTGAAATTCCTTCCAATGTGATATTAGCAGATCAGTTTTTAGATATTTTTGATGGTATGAGTATCGGCTCAAATGATCTGAGCCAACTCACTTTAGGAATAGACCGCGATGGTAATGAAAAAATCCGCTCAATTGCCAATGAAAATGATGAATCAGTCAAAGAGCTGATTCGGATGGTAATAAAAAAATGTCGTAATCGAGAAAAATATATCGGTATCTGTGGACAAGCTCCTTCTGATTATCCGGATTTTGCCGCCTTTTTAGTTAAAGAAGGTATCGAAAGTATCTCACTCAACCCTGATACAGTGATTAAAACACTGTTACGGATCCATCAGGAAGAAAAAAAATAGCCTCATATTGACAAGCCCCGGTAAATAGTCAACAATTACCCTATATGCCTTCTGAAGCAAAAAAGAACGAAACATTTCGCCTTACTGCCGCAATAGTTGGAAGTCTAGTAATAGGTATAATTCTGGGATTTGTTATATCTCAAGCTTTACCTGCTAAAACATTACCCGATCAATCAAACCAACCTCCCCAAACTAATTCCAAAATCAACGAAGCAATTTTTAATGATGAGTCTGCACTTATTAGTGCTAAAGTGAAAACAATATCCCCTACTTCATTAACTGTCAAAAACAATAATGAAATTGAAGCTACTTTCGACTTAAATAATCAAACAGTTATCTCTAAACAAGCAACTGGAGGTAACTCTTCGACCAAAGCCACCGCTACAGATATTAAAGTTGGTGAATTTATTATTATCAATCTTCAAAAAGTAGATGGTAGTTATCAGATCCGATCTATAGTAATTCCGCCGGCTATCGGAACCCCACCTTCTCCACCACCGATCCCATCACCAAAAACATCTGGTAATTAAAGTTTAAACCTTCGATCAGACAAAAAAGGATTTGGCATCCGCTTCATTTTATATGCTCCAGCCAATAATCCTCGCTGCAAAGTAAATTCCCCAAATCGATCATTCACTTTATCCAAAGCACTAGTAATCACCTTATCACGCTCTACTTCCGGTAATAAACTCAAATTTTCCGGATTAATCTTGTGCACATTGGCTACTGCAATCCCTACCATCCGAATACTTTCTCCCTGCCAGATTTGAGAAAAAAGCTGCCAAGCTAAATGATATAAAGTAAGACCATCATTAGAATATGGCAAAGTCCCCTGCCTTCCTTCACCAAAAAACTTATCTCCAGTTTGATCAAAATAATCTTTATCAAAAGCAGCGCGATACCAGATAGTCACCGTTTTACCAACTAAATTTTTAGCTCTCAATCTACGAGCTACCATCTCAGCTAATCTCAAAAACAGTTGCTGAATTTTCAGCACATCAGAAGTATCAAACGCCAAAGTATGCCTATGCCCGACCGATTTCACCTCTGCTTTTTCATAAAATGTCACCAAGGGCGACTCATCTTGCCCTCGGGCGATATCGTATAAAATCTGGCCATAACTTTTAAATGTCGCGAGCAAATATTCCAGTGGCACCTGACGTAACTTTGCAAAACAAGTAACCCCCATCTGATGCAATTTGCGCCTAGTTCGAAAACCTATTCCACAAACATCAGTCAGATCTACTTGATCCAGTAAACGCATCGCCGCTATTTCATCAGCAATAATGGTTAAACCATCTGGTTTGACCAGGCTACCGGCAAATTTGGCCATTCTTTTATTGTAAGAGATTCCAATCGAGCATCTGACCCATTCCCCTACTTTTTGCTTAATCTGATCTTTAATCTGCTCACCTATAGCAAATAACTGTTCATACGCTGAAAAAGGGTTATCTCCGCGCTTTAAACCAAGAGTTGTAATAGGTAAAGCTAAAAAAACTTCATCGATCGAAAATACCTCAACAGTGGGAGAAAAATTTTTTAAAATGTTTAAAAATCGCTTCGTACACTCTAAATATTTATCACTATCACCACGAACTGGGATAATATCTGGACAAAACTCCCTCGCTTCAGCCAAAGTCATTCCTCCCCGGACACCTTTAGCTTTTGCTTCCACCGAAACCGCACCCAATACAGTTCGTTCCATCCGATCGCCACCGGTCACACCAATTGGTTTACCCCGCAACCGAGGATTAGCCTGCTGCTCCACTGTTGCGAAGTAGCT
>CAYOMO010000076.1:0-7379 GCA_964405065.1 uncultured Gammaproteobacteria bacterium | reverse complement strand
GATTTGAAAGTTTTGGCGATGTGCATACCTGCACCGACAAAAATGCAAATCCCTCTCTCCGCATATTTAACAATTCAACAGTTTTCTTCTGTTTGCCTTCACTAACTCTTTTCGATACACTGAAGAGGAGATGTCCTCATCAATAGTTACCTATATTCTTCGCAATCTAGCTGATGGGTATCAGATGTCGGATATTATTACCGCTTTGGAAGAGCGGGGATGGAGTAAAGCTGAAATCGATCAGGGAATAGCTGAATATCGAGCAAATAAGCCAATCAAACCTATTCCTATAGCACCCAGGCCTGGTGATATTAACCTTGAAATAAAAAATCTCAACCCAGCTCAAATCTTATTATTTATAGGCGGACTTATTACATTTTTAGGGGCAATTATTTTTATTGGTATTAATTGGGAAAGTTGGGGAAGTTTGGTAAGAATATTGGTTATCTCAGTTCCCACATTTGCCTTACTGGGTTGGGGAGCGACTATTTGGATCAAGGAACAGAAAAATATAGCCCTTATTTTTTTAGTTGTGGGGTCATTGTTGATTCCATTAGCTACAACAATCATTTTGCAAGAGCTTGGATTTGATACGAAGAATGCTGCGAATGCTGGACTGATTGTTAGTGCAACAGCCTTGATTAGCTATATTTCTATGCGCTATATCTTTCCCGCTGGAATCTGGGTATTACTTTACTGTGGAGCCGGTATTTTTGCATGGTACTTTTTTCTCCGAACAATTGGTTTGCCGGAAAAAGATTATTTGCCTTATCAATGGCTTTACATCCCTCTGGGTATCTTATATGCCTACATTGCTATGGTATATGAAAAGTTTAAAAAACCTGACTATGCCCAATTCGCTTACTTTTTCTCAGCAGTTATTTTAATCATCGCTCCTATTGCGATAGCTTTTAATGGTGGAGGATTGATCCGTTGGCTTTTGATTGACGCCAAAGATAATTTTGCCATCCCATTTATCACTGTTGGATTAGTTTTCTTCATGGTTAGCTTTACGATTGATAAATTTAAAGATACGTGGGTAAAAGGATTTAGTGGATACAGCCAGATTTTTAATTTTCTGGCCACTTTCCTCATTTTAGCTTCAATATTGTATCAATCTTTAGGAGGTAAAAAAGTAGACTGGGAAACAGCTTTGCTTTTTACAAGCCTAGGATTTATTTTCTTGAGTACCGCCAAAGCATCGAGATCTTATCTGTATTTAGGTACAATGTTTTTAATAGTGTATATTTTTGATATTGGAGGCGAGTATTTTTCGGATAATGTTGGCTGGCCAATTACTCTTTTGATAGCTGGGGTTTTATCAATGGGGGTGGGTTTTGTATTTGAACAGTTACGCAAAAGATATCTTCCCAAACAATAGACTAGTTCTTGTGTGAGCTGATTTTCCGGTTTCATCCGATTGCTTTCGGTTTTCATTTGGGCTAAAATCCGCATAGCACCTGTTTAGTGGGACAGACTCTGACTTCTAACGCTTTACGCTTACCGCTAAACGCTTTACGCTTATTCTATGGACGATATCGAACTCATTAAACAAAAAATAAACATAGTTGATCTAGTTGGTGAATACATTCCGTTAAAGAAAGCTGGTGTTAATTATAAAGCCAACTGTCCTTTTCATGGCGAAAATACGCCATCTTTTATGGTCTCTCCAGAGCGGGGGATCTGGCATTGTTTTGGTTGTGGCAGAGGCGGGGATCATTTTAAATTTTTAATGGAAAAAGATTCCTTAGATTTTAAAGATGCTTTAGAGATACTGGCCCAAAAAGCTGGAGTTACTTTAAAAAAATCCAATAAAGGCGAGAAAGACATCAAAGATCAGCTCTACGCGGCCCATACCAAAGCCGCCCAACTTTTTCATTATTTATTGACTGAAGATAAAGTTGGAAAGGTCGCTTTAGAGTACTTACATAAAAGAGGATTGACCGATGAGACAATCAAAACCTTCCAGATTGGGTACTCTCCAAACTCATGGGACACACTAACAAAATTCCTCAAAAAACGTGGTTTCACAACTCAAGAGATGACCGACTCTGGTCTGTGTGTTCCTTCACAATCTGGGTGTTACGACCGTTTCCGGGGAAGAATCATGTTTCCTCTGGCTGACGTGAGAGACCGGATCATTGGCTTTTCAGGTCGAGTCTTGGGTAAAGAGGAGCCTAAATACATTAATACTCCTCAGACTGTCTTATTTGATAAGCGGCGGTTTTTATTAGGACTCAATATCACCAAAAGCGACATCAAAAAAGCTAACGAAGCTATTATTGTAGAGGGTGAAATGGACATGTTGATGTCTTATCAAAGCGGAGTAAAAAATGTCGTCGCTTCAAAAGGAACAGCCTTTACTGAAGAGCATATCGAAAGTTTAAAAAAATACACTGATACTCTCAGTTTGTGTTTTGATACTGATCTAGCAGGGGATGCTGCGGCAAGAAGAGGTATCGAGCTGGCTGACCGGGCGGGGATGAATTTGAAGGTTATCCAGGTTGAAGGATCAAAAGATCCAGCGGATACTGTTTTAAAAAACCCAGAAAAATGGTTTGAAGCCGTCAAAGATGCCACCACTATTTATGATTATTATCTTCAATCAGCTGATAAAAGATACAAAGTCAAAAATGCTTCCGATAAAAATGCGGCGCTAGCCGAGCTTTTGCCTATTTGGAGTAAAATAGCAGTTCCAATTACCAAAGAGCACTACATTGAAAAGCTAGCAGCCCTTTTAATGGTTAAAGATGACTTCATCAGACATGAACTAGAAAAATTTGGTAAACAAGCCGGACATGTGACATCAGTGACTGCTCAAAGCGTTAAAACGGAAACTAAGAAAGCTCCTGTGGAATCAAAAGTCCATGACCGTCGCCGGCTTTTGGAAGAATATTTGATCTCTTTGATACTTCATTTACCAGAGGAACATACATATGTGCCAAACTTCCCGGAATCACTTTTCACCCAAGAAGAACTCAAACAAATCTTTGTGATGTTGGTGATATTTTTGGATTCGATCTCTTTTAAAGGGCATGCTTTTAAAATCAGTGAATTTACTAAAACATTACCTCCCGAATTGGTGGAAACGGTTGATAAACTATATCTTGTTGAGATAGATGAAAAACTAGCAACTGGTGTTGCTTGGCAAAAAGAGTTGGAAAATGTCATAGCCGAACTTAAAAAAATGCTGATTAAAGCTTCTTTAGAAAAGCTTTCCCTCCAAATCAAAAATGCTCAGGAGTTTGATAAAGCAGATTCATTGGAAATGCTAAATAAGCGCTTCAGAGATTTGTCAGTCAAGCTACGCACTTTATAACATTTCCCTCCCCGGAGAGGGAGTATTGAATAACGGAAAGGGTGCTCTAGTAAAGTAATAGTAACTTGGCACTTGCGGGGTAATCATCTATAGGGTAGAATAGCTGATATCAGCACATTTTGGTGCTTGTTTTTTTGGCAAATCTGACTTGGTCACACGATGGGATGAACGGTGAACTCAAGCTGGCCGCTCCTGTAAGTATTCATCCCAAAAAAAAGTAAAAATTATAAAGTACAAATTACAAAACAAGGTTTTATACTTTATCATTTATACTTTGTAATTTTATTATTGTATGGCTAAACGACAATCAAAAAATGCCAGTATGGATGACAAAAAGCTCTTGAAGCTCGGTAAAGAGCGCGGTTTTGTCACTCAAGAAGAGATCCTCCAAGTATTTCCCAAGCCTGAAGAAACGCTCGAAGAGCTAGATGATTTTTATCTCAAGTTAATAGAAAGTGGTGTCGATGTCTTTGAGACTACTGCTGAAGAAACAGATGAGGTCAAATCTTCAACTGATCTGGAAAGAGAGCTGGAAGTATTGGCTGCCTTGGATGAAGGCTCTGTGACAGATCCAGTCAGACAGTACCTACGAGATATTGGAAAAGTACCACTTTTAAATGCTCAGCAAGAGATAGATCTGGCAAAAAGAGTTGAAGATGGTCAACAGCCAGCTAAACATCAGTTGATCTCTGCCAATTTGCGACTGGTTGTCTCTATCGCTAAAAAATACGTTGGCAGGGGGATGTCTTTGCTTGATTTGATCGAAGAAGGCAATATTGGTCTGATGCGGGCTGTGGAGAAATACGACTGGCGTAGAGGTTACAAATTTTCTACCTATGCCACCTGGTGGATCCGTCAGGCTATCACCCGGGCGATTGCTGACCAGGCTCGAACTATTCGTATTCCCGTTCATATGGTTGAAACAATCAACCGTTTCAATCGTACCCAGCGCCGGCTGATGCAGGATCTGGGTCGTGAACCCACCCCTGAAGAAGTAGCAGAAGCACTTGGTATTGATCCGGCTAAAGCTCGTGAGATCGTCAAAGTCTCCCAAGAGCCAACTTCACTTGCAACACCAGTGGGGGATGAAGATGACTCAGCATTGGGTGACTTTATTCCAGATGAAAAATCCAGACCAGAGGAGCAAGCCACTAGAGAGCTTTTGAAAGAGCATTTGGACGATGTTTTAAACACCTTGTCTCCTCGAGAAAAAAGAGTGCTTCAACTCCGTTTTGGACTAGAAGATGGCAAGCAAAGAACTCTGGAAGAGGTTGGAAAAGAGTTTGGAGTTACTCGTGAACGTATTAGACAGATCGAAGCCAAAGCCGTCAGAAAGCTCAAACATCCAACCCGGGCTAAAAAGCTCCGAGACTACCTGGAATAATATTTTCTTTTCGAGTGCTTACTCGAGAAAATTCCTTATAAACTATGCCTATTACCCAAGAGCAGACAAATTTATTTAGTAATAGTTTACCTTTGAGTCTCAAAGTGCCAGATTTGGTAAATAACGGGATTCTATTTAAAGGACGAGAAGCTCTAGTAAAACAACTAAATCCGGGTAGCGCTTTAAAATGGTACGCCCTCTTAAGCAATAATCCAGTTGATCAACTGGTCAGATACGCCGCTGAAGTAAATCAAGACGAGGCCGATTTACTAAATGCCGGCTTTGCAAAGCAACAAGTTCCGAATTCGCATTTTTTTATTGATACATTCAGTTCTGGTGATTATGGACAACTTTTTGCAATCCAAAGATGGATAGAAGGTAAGCCTTAAAAGACCTCAGCCTTAAAGAAATTATTAAAAATCCTGAGCTAAGAGAGAGTATCGCTGGAATATTTACAAATGCAGCCAGAGTCTTCCGGCAAACTGGAAGATATGTGGATTTGATTGGGGGAGACCAGATCCAAATAGGAAGACATTCATTTCAAGATCCCCGAAAAGTTATTTCACCCTTCAGATCGCCAAATATTATGATTGAAGGAAATAATGCTGTGCTTGTCGATGCTAAAAAGTTGACATTTAAACCAGATGATTACCGCTATCAGGTGGCAGGTTTTCATCAGGCTCTTTCACTTTTTGTGGCTTATGCATTAAAGAATTTATAAAACGTTTCCAATTAAACTGTGAAAATTATAAAAGTGAAACAACATAAAAAAATATTAGGCACCAGTGGTTTTACCCATAAGATAATTTATGAATACTGAACATATTTTATACTCAAATATAGACAAATAGATTGTTTAATAGTTTTATTTAAAACGTCCAGTTTTTGTCTGATGGAAAGCCACCAACTCATCTGCCTGTCTGGGTGTGAATCCAAGTCTTATTAATTCAGTTCTCCGAGCAATCCGATTTTGGTAGGGTATTTCCGATGGTGGGGTTTTTAAGTAATTTTTATTAAATGGATCCGGTGCTGGGTTTTCGATTCGTGTATTCATTAATCAAATATTTTTGCATGATCCCGCTGGGACATTGACAGTCACACTGGTAAATCCGAGTCCACCTAGAAGAATAGTTAGCTGTTTTTTAGCGCTGTCACCAGCTTGCTCTAAAATCGCGCCATCACAGGCCGCCTGTTCAATAGTGGAGAGAGCTTTTTGTCTCGCTTCAGCTTCTAAATTTTTATCACCTTTGGTCAAAAAACCAAGCTTCCTATCAAAAACTTTGGTCTGAGCATTATCGATCGTGGACACCAGTATTTCGGGAGCGGGGAGGTTCATCGTGACAGTTTGCCCACTGATTTGGACGTCATTTTCAGTTAGTTTTGACAGATCAACTCCGCCGATAATTGTCCCATGAGCTATCAGAAGTAGGCGATCTCCATAAAGGATTTGGGAAAAGGTACTATCATTTTTATCAGTCCCAGCTTCTATCACTTTATCAATCGTAAATTGAGCAGTTTCCAGCCTATTCAGGCTTTTGATTTCCCGAATTACGGCCGTCCGGCTGGTGTCTACTGTGGGGTATGAGCCATTTGGCAAAAAGCTTTTAATCCAAGTAAAAATGTAAAGCACTCCTAGCAGTGCCAGAATTCCTAAAAGAAGATAGATTACAACTCGCAAACTCATCTGTATCTATCATACATCAAACAATGTAAAAGCAGTGTAATATTTTAGCGGCAATCCCAGGCTTTTAGACCTTGCTCCCGGTAGACATCTCCTGCAACTTTGGTATTCCGATAAGCATTTGACCAGTCCTCCCAATAATCCCATCCACGGGTAATAAATTTCTGTGCATGCACAGGCATAATCTGCCAGAGGCCTCGGGCACCGGTAGCAGTATTAATTCTTTGGGGATCAAGGGTACTTTCGCAGTGAAGAATCCGTCGAATATGGGCTTCTGAAAGCGCCATATCCTGAGCCGCTATTGCGATAATAGCATCCAAATCTTGTGGTTCAGACACGGAAGCCAATGGACGGGGGACAAAGACCGGTTCGACTTTGGGAGAGTTTTTTGGCTGCGAGATCTCACCAGGTGGGCGAGGATCAATTAGTTGAGCCTCAGCCGGGGTAGCAAAAGGTAGTGACCCCACTAGAGCCACTGCTCCCACTAGGGAGTATTTGAGGTGTCTAGTATTTAAATATTTGCCAAGTCGGGATTCTATACACATTTCTTACACAAAAAAGCACGAAGAGTAATTTTACAAAAAATAGCCTCAAAGAGCAATCAACAGATAAAAAAAATTCCAATCGCGAAGACTGGAATTTTTCTAAGCTCGCCTACTGGAACGATTACAGACACGCTAATTGGCAACAAGCCAGCCTTTATTCTGAACAAGTTGATGAATTAAATGCCATTTATGCGAATTAAATATGTATGGCACAAAAGATAGGGACTATGAAAAGGAATTTGAAGAAGATTTTATTAAGCAACATGTCAGCGATAAAGTTTACCGCACAATCATAAAGGAACTATCGGGGGCAACAGACCCCAAAAAGCGTGGTAGAAAGATAGAATTGACCGCCGAAAAACTTCATAACTTTTTGTTCTATTTATCACTCGGCCACACATACAAAGACTCGGCTATTTACGCACATATCCCAGAAAACACACGACAAAA
>CAYOMO010000075.1:0-7391 GCA_964405065.1 uncultured Gammaproteobacteria bacterium | reverse complement strand
ATGTTATAATATAGCAATACGTGACACGCAATATGCAACACGAAATTTCTCGTTTTGCGTTTTGCTTGTTGCGTTTCACATACCATGTATAAACCAGTCTTCACAATTACTCCCGATATCTTAAATGCCATTGGTGAAATATCCGGTATCAAAACCATGGTCGAATCATCCCGGGTTTTACCGCTCAATGAAGCCCAACTAAAAAGACAGGCGATGATCCGCATGGTCCATACTTCAACCTCAATCGAAGGAAATAAACTCGCCGAATTTCAAGTCGATAAAGTCCTATCAGGAATGTCAGTTTCTGCCGATCAAAGAAGTATCCAAGAAGTTAAAAATTACCAAGAAGCGATCAAAGAGGTCGAAAAAATGGCCGAAGAACCAGGCCTACTGACCCTAAAAAAGATCTTGGATCTACATAAAATACTAATGAAAGGCCTCCTGCCTGAAGAAAAACAAGGTGCTTGGCGTACAGGCTCGATCTATGTAGTTGATGATTTGGGCGATGGCCGAGAGCAGCTTCGCTATGAAGGACCTCCTGCTGAAAAGGTAGTTTACCTGATCAACGAACTTCTGATGTGGCTCCAACAGAGTGAAAAAGACAAACTCCACCCTATCATCCGAGCGGGTATTTTTCATTTACAGTTTGTTTCTATCCATCCATTCCCAGATGGAAATGGTCGTATCACTCGACTTCTGACGCAATATATTTTGTATAAAGCTAGTTGGGATTTTCGCAAAATTATCGTTTTGGAAGATTTTTACAATACAGACCGCCAGGAATATTACAACGCTGAAAATGAAATTCAGGGAAACAAATATCACGAAGGCCAGGATATGACCAACTGGCTGGATTATTTTGTTTTAGGTTTCTTAGTAGAAGCTAGAAAAGTCAGAGATGGGATCAAATCAGTTGGATTTAATAAAACAGACGCCCAATCTCAAGTATTTCTAGATAAAGATGAGATCCAAATCATGGATTTTCTTTCAACAACTGGACAAGTGACTAGTCAAGATGTAGTCGAAATCCTCAAAATTGCTAAAAGAACAGCTCAGCTCAAACTCAAAAACTTAGTTGAGAAAAAACTAATCAAAATGGAAGGCAAAGGCCCAGCTAGCTACTATATTCTTTCCTAGTACTAATAATAACTGTCATTCTGAACGAAGTGAAGAATCTCTGAACTTGTTTCAGATTCAATATAAAAGATTGCGAAATTCAGGATTAATAGTCTTAATTAATTCAATTTTTTTCTTTCGGTTCCAACCCTTGATCCTTTTCTCTGCACTAATTGCATCATAAACTTGAGCAAACTCTTCAGCAAAGACTAGAATATTAATATTGTATTTAGCAGTGAAACTGTTCGGGTCAGCTTTCATTTCATGTTCAAAAGCACGACGCTCAATATTATTAGTCATTCCCACATACAAAGTGCCTGATTTATTGGTAGCAATGTAGACATAGTAGCTCATAATCTCAAACGAGTTGAGAGATGTTTCGCTTCGCTCAACATGACAGATATATAAAACCAATTCAGACAATTGTCAATTCCAAGGCTGATGCACGATCTTTTGCGCGATTTATGCGTGATTTATGCGTGGTTATTTTTCAAATAACCCTTGCAGAGGGCCGGTATTAAGATCTTTGAGTCTGGCTGGATAATACTCCCGACCAGCTAAAATCAGCAGATGCGGGAAAATAATCCAGTATTTTTTGGGGACTATTTTCATCAGGTCTGCTTCGATTTTTTCAGGTTTTGTCTGATCTGTTAAACCCAAATTTTGAGACATCCTCATCACATGAGTATCAACAACAATTCCTTCAGACTTCTTAAATGCGTCTCCTAATACCACATTGGCAGTTTTCCTAGCCACGCCTGGCAATACAACCAAATCTGCCATTTGCTCGGGCACTTCTCCGGCAAATTGATCAACTATCAGCTGAGCCGCCGCTTTAATATTTTTAGCTTTACCACGATGAAAAGTGACTTTAGTAATAAATTCATCTATCTCTTCTTCCGATGCATTTGCAAAATCTTGGGCTGTCTTAAATTTACCAAATAAAGACGGGGTAACAGTATTTACCAATTTATCAGTACATTGTGCTGATAATATCGTGGCTACTAGAAGTTCAAATGGGGTATTCCAATTTAAAGCAGTTCGTGGCTGAGGATAAATTTTAAGCAATCTTTTAACAATCGCTTCAACTTTTTCTTGTTTTGTCATAGAAGTACCCGGAGAGGGACTCGAACCCTCACGCTCAAAGAGCAACAGATTTTAAGTCTGCACTGTCTACCATTCCAGCACCCGGGCTTAATCTTGCCTGCTTAATTTACCATTTTTAGGCTTATCTTGCAAACATAGTTGCACCTGTAAAAACTTTCTTTCGAGTGATAAGAATTAAAATTGTATAATTTTTCAAATATCGACTTGGCTTTCCTTTTACCAAATTTTAAAATATATATAGGATTTTTCTTACCAAATTCAACTCGAGTGTGAATTTTGCCTGAAAAATAAAAAACAGATTCTATTTCCTGATTCAACCATAATAAAAAATTTAAAGATCCAGAAAAAATTCTTAAACTCCATTGACGATGACCATTTGTCCGATGAATCCAAGTTGATATGTTGCCATCTCCATCAATAATACCCCGTAAAAAATCATTAAAAAATTGTTTATTAATTGCAACTTTTTGAATAGTTAAAGATTTATTAGGCGTAATGCCTACTGATTCTAGATATCTATAAAATCTGACATCACCAATTTGCAGTTGAAAATAAGTTTTGGTCTTATCTGATGATCGAAATTTTTCTCCAACACGAATCTTTAAACCCAAAGCCTCCCGAATTTTAATTAAATGATTTTGATCTTTAGAAGTTATATTAATATGCCTCTTATCTATACTGAGCGATCCATCTGCCACAATATAACCGACAACATACCAAAGTATTCCTGTATTAATCTGCTTTAAGTCAATCAAGAAAAGTATTCTATCACAAAAAAAATGGATGACCTGAGTTGCCCCATAATCATCCATTTTTCTTTTGTACAAAAGACGAAATTAATATCGTCCACCACCACCGTTTTGTGGGCGGTCTTCTCGTGGACGAGCTTCATTCACAACGATCTTTCGACCATCAACATCTGCACCGTTCATTTTATTGACGGCTTCATCAGCTGCTGCATCGTCTTCAAATTCAACAAAGCCAAAGCCTCGTGAACGGCCAGTCATTCTGTCCATTACTACTTGAGCTGAAGCTACATTGCCAAATTGAGAAAAAAGATCTTGAAGTTTTTGGTTATCCACGCCCCATGGAAGGGACCCTACGAATAATTTTTTAATAGTAATCACCACCTATCTAGCTGCTAGACCTGGCCTAGAAACTAGATATCATCTAACACTAGAACACACACTTTGCATAAACTGTAATAGATCATACTAGGTCAAGAAGCCTGAGTCAAGAGTCAAGTATCATTCAACAAAAGCGCATAAACCGCGCAAAATATCATGCAACTATCCAGACTGTATTCTCAACGTAGACTTTTTAGCTTCAGGAGTGTATCATTTAGCATAGTTTGCACTGGGCAGGCGTCTGTTCTGCCTTGTAAGGGTGTTCGGCCAAGTAATCTTAATTCAATTACCGCCTAATATAACCCTTTTCGGGGACTAGTTCATCGGTAAGGAAACCTTTCCGACGAACTAGCCAAGTGTGATTGTTTTTTTAGCTCGGGGACTAGTTCATCGGTAGAACGCTCGCTTTGGGAGCGAGAAGTACAGGGTTCAATTCCCTGGTCCCCGACTTTTTTCAGGTTCTGGTAGAAATATCAAATAAGATCGATTTTTACCCTATAGTTTGCTATTTACTTCATAATATCCTATAATTATTACTGGTACTAGTTTTTCTAGTCGCTTCGGTGAGACAATGACCAGAAGCTAAATGAGTAGATTCTCTTTCAGGAGACAATTATGGTTAAGAAAAAACGCCAACCAAACGCTAAACTCGAGCAAATCTCTATTGCTTTCACCAACTGGATCGGGACTACTCAGTCTTTAATTGTTCATACCTTCTTTTTTCTAGGGTCTCTCGCATTGGCTACTTTTGGAGTCAATACCGATCAGGTTTTACTGATATTAACAACAGTTGTTTCTCTGGAGGCTATTTATTTATCAATTTTCATTCAAATGACCGTCAATAGAAATACTAAATCTTTGGAAGAAGTTGAGGCTGACATTGACGAGATTCAGGAAGACGTTGAAGGACTGGAAGAAGATGTTGAAGAGATCTCAACCGATATTGATGAAATTCAGGCTGAAGATGAAGAGGAAGAAGCTCAGGATGTCAAAGATGCTAAAGCACTAGATTCCATCCGTTTACAGCTCCAAAGACTGCAAAAAGACTTGGATAATATTAAAAAAGTAGCGAAGATATAATTCTTAATTTTCAATTTACAGTTTACAATTTTCAAATGAATTTACATTTTAATAATTGATAAATTAGAACATTGATTGGTGATTGAAAATCGAAAATTGAAAATTTTTCCCAGTCTGTTATAGTAATGCATATGGATGGCTGTCTTTTTTGCAAAATTGTGTCAGGCGATATCCCTTGTTATAAAGTTTGGGAAAATGACCAATTTTTAGCTTTTTTGGATATTCATCCAATAAAAGAAGGTCACACCCTTTTAATCCCCAAAACTCATTCCCCATATCTTTTTGAAATGGCGAATCAGGAATATAGTGATCTATGGCTTGCGGCCAAACAAGTTTCAGAAAAACTCAAACAATCTTTTAATCCAAAAACAGGCAAAATCGGCTCAATTGTTTACGGACTCGATGTTGATCATACCCATATTCACTTAGTACCTATTGATCAATCAGGTGATCTAAGTTTTAATAACGCTAAATCATCCTCCAAAGAAGAGCTGGAAGCAACCATAAAAAAATTAATATAACCTCATCTCCCCTTGTCATGCCAAACTTATCACGAAGGGATTCCTTCACTCATTTCAGTTCAGTCGAAATGACAGGAAATACGTCATTCCCCTGAAAAGGGGAATCCATATAAATAGCAATTCATATAAATTGAAGGTTATCTTGGATTGGCTTATTCATATCGTATAAGCGGAGCTTGATGCTTCGCATTAGATTCCCGCTTTCGCGGGAATGACGTGGGGTTGATAATTAGTGCTTAGTTAAGTATTGTAGATCCAAATGAAAACAAAGGTGGTAGTCATTGATGGAGGTGGTCGCGGAGCTGCCCTCATTCATGCCTACTCCAAAAGTCCCCTTGTCGATGAACTGATCGCTATCCCAGGCAACGATCTAATGCCAACACTGACCAAGAAAAAAGTTACTATTTATCCAGAGCTTAAAACAACTAGTCTCCAAGAAATTTTAGAAATCTGTCAAAAAGAAAAACCATCCTTGATTGATGTAGCTCAAGACAACGCTGTCGAAGCTGGATTAACCGATCTATTAAGAACAAATGGATTCAATGTCATTGGTCCATCCAAAGCCGCCGGACAAATCGAATGGGACAAAGCTTTCTCTCGAAAAATCCTAGAAAAAACTCGCGCCAACCAACCAGAATTTAAAGCTTTTACCAGCTTTGAAGCAGGCATCAGATACATCAAAAAAAGCCCCGACAAACCCCGATTTATCAAAGCAGCCGGGCTAGCCGAAGGTAAAGGAGCTCTTCCAGCCAAAGACAATCAAGAAGCCATCAGTCGGATTAAAGAACTTAGTCGTTTTGGCAAAGCTGCTGAAAGTTTTTTGATCGAAGACTGGCTGATCGGTGAAGAGTTTTCAGCTTTTGCTCTTTGTGATGGAGAAAATTACCAGTTCATTGGCTGTGCCCAAGATCATAAACGAGTTTATGATGGTGATCAAGGCGAAAATACTGGTGGTATGGGATGTTCAACTCCACCTCTTGTAGTAACCGACTCAGTCCTCCAACAAACCTATGAAACAATTGGTGACACTTTATTTGCTCTCAAAAGTCAGGATTCTCCTTACAACGGAATTCTCTATTTTGGCGGGATTGTTGTGGAGACTAAAAAAGGACCAGAGGTGTATGTCATTGAATTTAATGCCCGCTGGGGAGATCCAGAAGCCGAAGTATTAATTCAAGCCATCAAAGGTGATTTTTATAAAATTGCTCTTAGTGTGGCTCAAAAACAACTTAATAAAATTAAAATCCGAATCGACCCTCAGTATCGGGTCACTATCGCCGCTGCATCAAAAGGCTATCCGCTAGATTATTCAGCCGTTAAAGGAAAAGAGATAGTTGGACTATCTCAAGCTTTAAAAGACAGATCTGTGACAGTCTATGGTGCAGGTGTTAAAAAGGTTGGAAAAAAATACTTTGCCAATGGTGGCCGGCTTTTTTACATCACAGCTAGTGGCAGAAATGCCATTGATGCGACAAATAAAGCCTATGCTGTATTAAATAAGATTTCAATTCCAGGTGAGAATGACGAAAATCTGCTTCATTTCAGAAGAGATATTGGCTACAGAGATATCAATCGTCTCTTAAGAGAGGCGAAGTTTACTTCTTAACTATAGATTTCAGCATCAACTGTCCGACTACATTATTATGGCCAAGGTAATAGTCCATATCATCTTTAAATGGACTCGTTTTTTTTGCAACTTCCCGCTCGTATTCACAAATAACTTGATTCCATATTCCTTGGACAATTATCAGATCGCCACGCACATTCCAAGGCTGCCTACCAGCTTCATCCAATACATCCTTTAATTTTTTATTCCATTCCTCCGGTAAAGCACTCGTAGAAAGCATCCAGTCAACTCTTTCTCTAAAATTAGCCTGTTGTATAGGAACCTTTTCTCTAAAAAAAGGCGGCAAATTAGCATCTGGATCCAAAAACTGTTCCGCATGCATCAAAGCAGTATTAGTATCTTTTACAAAAGCTCCCACCATCCCTGTTCTGTATCTAGCCGGATCAATACCTCTGCGAATCAATTCATCCCTATTTGAAGTAATCCACTCATCATGTAATCTCGGCTGTTTACCCCATTTATCCGGGCCAACTGTTTTAGGTTTTTCGCTCTCTGGCTGTAGCATTTAGCTATTTTAAATTAATACTGCTGGCTTTTAAATCCACTAAAACTTTTATTTTTCTCCTTTGTTTGTTAAAATACCATCAGTAATAACTACGGAGTCTCAAATTTCTACACGCGGGTGTAATTCATCGGTAGAATGTCACTTTTCCAAAGTGAACGTAAGGGGTTCGATCCCCCTCACCCGCTCCAGTTGAGTTTGAGAGCCTAGAAGGGTCTTGAATTGTTTGAAACTGCGCACTAATCGTGGTGTTCGAAGTTGTCATTTTTACTGGCACTCCATGAGGGAATATTGATTGTAATAAGAACCTC
>CAYOMO010000074.1:0-7416 GCA_964405065.1 uncultured Gammaproteobacteria bacterium | reverse complement strand
TTGAAGGGAATGGCGTTGTGCATTTTATGCACCGACATTCACGCAAATCCCTCCCTTTCCGCTCTAACTAGAAACATTAAATGAATTTCGACGAGGAGAGGTGTCCGAGTGGTTTATGGATACAGTCTTGAAAACTGTCGTAGGTGTAAGCCTACCGTGAGTTCGAATCTCACCCTCTCCGCATTATCTGGCTAGACCAACATTTGAAATTCATTCCAAAATTGCGAAGCAATTTAGAGGAGAAATAATGGGTGGTTGAAATCGATTATTTCCAATAATTGACGGAAACATTAAATGAATTTCGACGAGGAGGGGTCGCATAGTGGCCTAGTGCAGAAGTTTACTAAACTTCCGAGCCGCAAGGTTCCGAGGGTTCAAATCCCTCCCCCTCCGCTTAGAAACTCCTAGGATCAGTAAGCAAGCAAACTGCTTTGCTTGCGGTAGGATTTGAAGGGAATGGCGTTGTGCATTTTATGCACCGACATTCACGCAAATCCCTCCCCCTCCGCTTTATAATATTCTTCTTCGACTAAGCGTATTTAATGCGAATTTCAGCGCATGGAGAAGTACTAATAATTAACGTAAGCAGAACTTTCTTTTTGGTTTGCAAAAAAGTTATTCTCGACTTAGCTCGAATAAGAATTATTTCCAGAAGAAACAGTAAGTGTTTCTCTTTTCTCTAATTAATACTTGTTTTTATTTATTTTAAGAGCTAACATCTAGCTATGGATCTCAACTATTTAGCAATTTTCTTAGCAGTAGCGGCACAATTTGCAGTCGGATTTATTTGGTATGGTCCCCTTTTTGGCAAAATCTGGGGTAAAATCCATGGCTTTGATAAGCTATCAAAAGAGACTCAGCAAAAAATGATGAAAGAGATGGGGCCATTTTATGGTCTCCAACTTTTAGTCACTGTCATTACGACTGTTGTCTTGGCTATTTTTATCGGCAACCAGCCAGATTGGAATCCCTATGCTATGGCCGCTTTTTTCTGGGGTGGTTTTGTAGTCCCCGCTCAGGCAAGCTCGGTCTTTTTCAGCAATACCCCAAAAGAATGGATGGCTCAAAAGATTGCTATTCAAGCTGGAGCTGCTTTTCTCTGCTATGAGTCAGCGGCTATTATACTTGCTTACTTCAATTAACTCTTTATCTTGCTACTGTTAGTGCCCAAACTTTTCTAACTCCAGCTTGTTTCAGAGTAACACAACACTCTTGCATAGTTGAACCAGTGGTCCAGACATCATCTATCAGTAAGATGTTAGCGTTTAGCGGTAAGCGGTTAGTGATGATTTGAAAAGCATTTTGCATGTTTTGCTGGCGTTTTTCCGCATCAAAATGAGTTTGGGAGGTGGTATTTTTAGTTCGTTTGAGCACTTCGACATATGGGATCTGCAAAGCTGTTGCTAATTTTTTTCCGATTAAAGCTGATTGATTAAACCCCCGCCAATTTTGCCTCTGCCAATGAAGTGGCACGGGAACGACCACCCAGCCTTCTCCCCTGTCTTGTCTAATTTCGTCAAGAAAGACAGCGTAAGAGATTGATAAATAATGAGCCATTTGCTCCATCAATACATCGGCATGCTCAGTAACCCATTTGTATTTTAGTTTCTGGATCGATGTTCTCAAAACCCCTTCAAAAGCGCCCAGAGTCCAAAGACCATCCAAACCGTACTTGGTCTGACAGTCTGAGTGGGTTTTCCCGCCAAAAGAAGGTCTTTTGCATTGGGGGCAGATGAGGTCTTTTTGAGGGATCTGCTCACTGCATTTCAGGCACAAATAACTCCCCTCTTTCTGACAGCCAACACAATATTTAGGAAAAATCAGATCTAAAAAAGCGTTCAGCATATTTTTCGAGCGTAAGCGAGAAATTACCATAAAATATCTATTAGAACAAGGAAATCGCACACCGGATGTGTGATTTTTTGCTTTTTAGCCTCAAATGTGGTAAGATATACATCTTGGGGACGTATAGATTCGACGGACCAGCTCTTTAAAAATTGCAAGCCGAGTAGGAAACCTTAATCTCGTAAACTATGGTTTCAAAATCTAAACGGCAAGTCTAAACTTGTTCGTGACGCAGAAGCTTTGGCTTCCAAAGTTATGGGTGGACTCAATCCATTCGTAACCCCAAACTACGCAGTAGCGTAAGCGTTGCTTTAGAAATCTTCTCTTCCTGATGGAAGTTCTAAGGCCCACCCAGTCAGGATGCAATCATTTCGCTGTTGGTTGATGTGAAATGATTAAAGACTATTCAATCAGATAAAGGTTTTCCAGCCGGTATGGTTACAACTTTTATCTAAATATATGCCGGATAAGCTTGTAGACGTTTTTATTGAATTGTTTCAGACGCCGGGTCACACTCGGCCGTCTCCACCAAGTTAGCCTCATCTTCGGATGAGGCTTTTTATTAATGCGTTGGTGTTTGAAATCCTAATGCAGCTTTTCTCCTCGTAGGTAATGCTAGTCCATTTTTAAGCATATACAGTTCACTAAGAGTGGCGCTTTTCATATCTGCTACGGTATTTACATTATTTGCACTAGCCCATTCTTCAATTTCTGATTGATTAAAAGTTTTAAAAAAGATCTCCGCAGCACATCTGCCAGGTCTGGTAACGGCTTCATTTAAATGGCCAACTTCTTCGTTTGTGGTTATTAACACCATATAGGGTAACCCTTGACCAATAATCCCATCTGTCATATTTAATAGACGACTAATCCCCTGTCCCATCTCCTGCTTGGCATCAGCTTTTATTAGTTCACCTGAATCCTCTAAAACAATAAGTTGCCCTTTAGATTTATTTTCCGGGGGCATTTCCTCTTCTTCAAATTCCATGTCGTCTCCATTTCTAAGAATTACATTCATTAAATAGTTGGGATCGTTAATAAACTTTTCTGGGTCAGCAATATAGTTCATTGAACACCATTTACGCCATTGATTGGCCAAAGCTCTTATTGCCGTTGTCTTACCTGTACCAGGTGGCCCATGCCACAACAACAATTTGCCAATCTCAGGTAGTTTGCTCCATTCCATTAGTTTACTTAAATCCGACCTGGTTTGGTCAGCATAGTTTTGCTTAATATGATCCCATTCAGGGACATCTAATTCTTTGTTCTGTGTTTCTACTCCTGATCGTCCTAAATATGATATTGTTACTGGAAGGGATCCGGCGGCAACCGCTTTGAAAGGGAATAAACCCTCAAAAATAGCCATTGTTTTTTTTAATTGTGTTGTGTCATCAGATGCTATATCAGCAAAAACTCGGCCAATCCTTAAATCAATAGATGCAAGATTTGTTCCAACTTTAAAATATCCACTATATGAACTTTCTTGAAAAAATTGGCTGATTGGCTCTATCCCCTCAGGCCATACTTCAGGGGGTGTCGTTGTATCTGTATTCCATCTTCTGCTTTCTAATATTTTTTTCCGATGTATGAGAACATCTTGTTGCCACATTTTATTAGGAAAAGCATATACACTTTCTGGATCAATATAAAAATTTGCACCGTCTCTCTTCATATCGAAGTTTATTTTATAGGATTTAAATACAAAAGCAAGGATCAAATGAAGTTAAGATCGAATCACGAGGCAGGTAAAATTAAAATGTAAACTCTATGGCGGGGTAAATATTAAAAAAAATTAGTATTTGATCTCTTGTTCTATTCTTCTTTGTTCATCTCTAGCCTTAATTGTCCGTCTTTTGTCAAATTGTCTTTTTGATTGTGCCAATCCAAGCTCAATTTTAAACATATTTCTAGTTTGATAAATGCTCACCGGAACCAATGTCATGGAAGCTTTCGAAGTTTTCATCACTAACTCCTCAATCTGCTTACGATGCAACAACAGCTTTCTGTCTCTTTTTGGAATGTAGCCCTCTGGTACTCCACCTTTATAAGGAGGGATAAACATATTTTTCAAAAATACTTCGCCGCCCTGAATCCGGGCAAAAGAATCTGAAAAATCTGCTCGACCTTCCCGGATTGATTTGACTTCTGCACCAGACAAAACAATCCCCACTTCCATGGTTTCTAGAATGTTGTAATTAAAATAAGCTTTGCGATTTTGAATCTTCATGCCTAGATTATACCTCGAATAGTCTACCTTTTGTGATGCTGAAACAAGTATCAGGATGATAGGATAATGAAAAGTTATATTTACTTTAATTCGAGCTGATAGATCTTATTTCCTTCCAGCAGATACATTTTCTTCGCTTCACTATCGACCACTAAATCATCGGCTGTGGCAAATTTTTCACCTGTGTATTGTTTGAGATACATCCCATTTTTGTCCAATACGACGACCCGGGCATTCTCTGAATCCAACAGATAGAGCTCTTCCCCATCTTCATCGGCGAATAAACTTTTGAGAGGTTTCAAGTTTTCATCTAGTCCACCTACTGAGAAACTATCCTGGACACCACCGGTCAGACGCAAGATCTCCGGGCCTTCTTTTAAAATCCAGACTGAATAGTCGATTTTCATTTGCTCTGCCCCACCAAAATCGACCTTACTACCTTCATTTAGATAGGTGTATTTTTGAGAATATCCAGAAGCAGTTGGGATATATTTCCAGATCTGGCCTTTGACTGTATCGAGTAAATAGATATTACCGGCAAATCCAACTATATCTTTAATATAACCCCATTCTGAATCGGGCTGGGCTACAACCGTGATTTTTTGATTATAAGTATCAATCGCTAAGACGCCTTTATCTTCCGAATAAACGAAAGCGTTATCTCCATTTAAAGACGCTGCTCTGGCTGATCCCAACTGGTTGGCACCGGCTAGGATATTGTTGGTTTTTTTATTTAAATCCACCTCAATCAGAGTTTTTTGTTTGTCATCCATCATTAATACTTTGGATACTGAGTAAGACATCCGAGTCGGTTTGAAGTCGGCTTTGATCAGATCTAGGGAGAGAAATACTGGCCAATCAGCAATAGGATAGATCCTCATGATAAACTCCCGGCCATTTTCAATTTCTTGTTTCACTTTTTCTGCATCCTGATTGCCCGGGCTTCTGGATAAAACACCAGTGATGGTGATTCTGGCATCACTGAGACTTTGCTGGGCTTTGTCTGGATCACTGTCTTTGAGTGATTGGGCTTCAGCAAATTTAGATCTAGCATAATTAATATCCTGAATAATAATCTGGTTTTCGGTGGCTTTATTTTTTATATATCGGTAACCCCAAAAGACTGCTGTGATCATCAGTACCAAGATTACCAGAGAACCAATCAAACTCCGCTTGGAGCGGGGTTTTAGTATGCGCACTAATGGCTTGAGTGACGGCATTTTTAAAGAAGGTCTGGGAGGTAGAAAATTTTGGATCGAGTTTGTGGGGATATCATCAGTTTGACGAACTGTTTTCGCTGGAGCTTCTGGATCTGTATTTTCAACCAGTATCACAGCTATTGGCTCAGGCTGACCAGATTGGGATAAAAGAACATTTGTATCTGCCTCTAACTCTGATGGTGTTGATGACAAAAGATGGTTGATCTGCTCTTCTCCCCAGTTTACCTGCTGCATATCGGTCCGCCCGGAGATTAATAAAATTTTGTCTTCCGGTTTTAAATGACCAGAGACTATTTCTTCAAATGGAGAATGCTCTGTCAGGTTTAATTTCTTATCTTTTCTTTGAATGTATGACTGGTGAGTGCCGCTTGATAGTAGATAAAGGACGTTGTCTTTCCAGGCTACCAGTAGAATCTGTAAATTTTGGACACCTGTCAGATGTTCTTTTAGCTTTGGTAAAAGATCTGTCAGTCTGTTGGGCACAGAAATTTCCGAACTAAAAAAATGTTCCTCAATAAAAGGTGACGCTTGGCGGATTTTGGTAAAACAGTCATCTCCAGCCCCGGATATTATAACTCCCAAAAAAACGTGATCGGTCTGATCATATGGGATGATTTTGGGGAATAAAAATGCCTGCGATGATAAAAAGTCGGTGTTGCCGCCGATAGCTTTGGAGTAATTAATCATGGTACTCCTTTAAAAAAAGGCGATAAAATAAACCAGTACAATCAAAGCTAACACACTGTAAGTTATTGATAAAACTCTTAAAATCGGGCCACCTTCAGTAATTATAGTTGTCGTCATCAGATTCACCTGTCTCATCACAATCAGTGTGAATATAAAATGCAACACTGCAAAAGCTATAAATCCTAGTTTAAAAATTGGGGCAAAGTTACTAAATAACTGATTTAAAAGAGATGTATCTGGAGTTGGTATCATGGGTTGTCCTCTCCTTTTGATGCATCAATTAGATCTTGAACTGTGTCCGCTACAAAGTCCGGCCGAGGAATTTTGATAAAATCAATGGTTTGATGCGCTGCGGCTGTCTCGATATTTATATCACCAAAATTAAAAAGTGATCCAAAAACACCACTAATTTTACTTTTGACAGATTCAATATCGGTCAGATTGATCTCAGTGATACGTCGATAGAGCAAAGAGTCAAAATCAACATCGACAATGTGTTTATTGGTCACAATATAGATATTAAAATACCAGTGTAAAAACTGTTCTACTGCAAACCCCAAAATCAGCAGATAATAAATTATTAAGGCTCCAACAAATAGATTGGTGGGTACATTTATAAAAAATCCGAGTCCAAAAATCAGATCAAGCTGAATAAAAACGATTGGTAAAACCAAAGCGATCAGACTCCCCACAATCCAGGGAACGTTGGTGACTGGATGTTGCCTTAAAAATAAAATTAATTCCTCATTGGGTTCTTGTTCAGCGAAACTAATACTGGCTGGTTTTTCAAATAAAGCCGGAAAAAAAAGGAATTTCATGAGCTGATCATAGCATAAAAAGAGAGCTTAGAGACTAGTGAATTAGTTAATTAGAAATACTTTTTTTAGCTTGTATCTAATACTAAATCCGCCTGATTAACTACTTGGTTTCAATGTTGTACAAGGGTGATTTGATTGAAATATACCCTGGAGCTCTCAGGTTAAAGATGGTTTTAAAATCGGTGCCTGGAATAGTTATAGTCCCCCGGTTGGTACTAAATCTAACTTCGGCAGTATTACCATTATTGGAGTAAACCACAGAGGCGGTTGTAACACTTGTGACTGCTCCACCTTTTTCATTGGCTTTATTTTTCATTTCGTCATAACTAAACGGATTTCCAGGCCAACAAGAGGTATCCACCGGCGAAATCCGATCCTGACTATCTCCAGATTTATAAACAATATACGAATTTAATATATCTGACATCTGTTCATTGTTTAGCCAGGGATGGCTTTTCCCACAACTAGAACCATTCCGGTCACGATACCAACCTTTATAAAACCAAGGCGAATTGGCCATCTTTTCATAAGCATCAGCTGTCCAGCAATCTTTGGATTTGCATTTGGTATCCCAGCCAGAATCGTTGCCGTATCCACCGGTGGTAGAAGAATACTGGGC
>CAYOMO010000073.1:0-7662 GCA_964405065.1 uncultured Gammaproteobacteria bacterium | reverse complement strand
AACTGGTGGTAAGAAAAAAACTAGAGAAGAGATAACTCAGGCAATATACGGTCAATTTAAATCTCAACGAGATAAAACTATTGCTGCAGCAACTGCAATTAGTGGTGAGGCAATTGATCCAAAAGAGATGCATCTGGGTGAGATTAATTTACAACAAATGCTGGAGGTTCAGGCAGATGTAGTAGGAGGAGTGTATGATGCCGAACAATTTGCAGGCTTTACTGGGCAAAGATTTGTGGACCTTTTTGTAGATGAAAGACAAATACTAGAAAATGAGTTAGATAAATTTGTTTCAGAATCAGGAGGGGATAGAACAGTATTGAATGCTTATATTACTAAGTCCAAAGAAAGCGCTAATGCTAGGATGGTGGGAGGTGTTTGTGTTTCAGGAGACAATCCAAGTAAAAATCCTGACAAAAATATTTGGGATATGGAAAATTATATGCAGCTAGTTTTACAAGATCCGGATTCTTACCAGTCTCAAGGATTAGCTTTGCTGCATCATTTTGAAGAGAACGGGAAAAAAGTTTTAGCTGCATCTCTCAATCCTTCAAGCACTTATCTTTATTCAGTTGATGAGGAAGCAATGTTTAATGGAATGTTATCAGCTTTAGAACGATTCTCAACTGATAATGATTTTGATCAGATTGTAGTATCACAAAATAGAGGTATTAGAACCAATAGGACTGGTGGCCAATTTGAAGGAGCAATCGATAAGAGAATTTCGCAAATTGGAGAAAAGATGTCTTTTGGTGAGAGAAAAGTATTTTCCTACTCGCCCTTGTATGAATTGCAAGATATGGATGTGGTGTGGAATAAACCAGTAGCTAATGCTGTTTAATAATTTTCAAAAAATTTTGTGTGGTTTGTTCAGCAACTTTTTCATATGGTATTTCCTTAAGTTCGGATATATGTTGTGCTATTTCTTTGACACTGGATGGTTCATTTCTTTGGCCGCGGATGGATTGGGGAGAGAGAAATGGACAGTCGGTTTCTAGAACTATTTTTTCTAGGGGTAAGAATTTAATAGCTTCCCTGAGGTACTCATTTTTTTTGTATGTGATATTACCAGCAAAAGAAACTAAAAAATTGGAGTCCAAAGCTTTTTTAGTTGTAGGCATCAGTCCACTATAGCAGTGAAGAATACCATAGTGATCTTTAGTCATCTTCAATGCGAGATCCCAACATTCGCTATTATCCGGATTGTCAGCTCTATTGTCACGGATGTGAAGAAGTAGTGGGAGATTTAATTTTTTGGCTAGATCAATCTGCATTTGAAAAAGTCTGATTTGTAACTCTTTAGCTTGGTCAATAGAAATATTTTCTGGTAGATAATCTTTACGTGTGAAGTAATCAAAGTCGAGTCCGCATTCTCCAACGGCAATTACTTTCTCAGGATTTTGCTGATAAATTTTTTCTAAAGCATCCACGTCATCTTGCATTTGTTCTTCGTTTTCAAAGTATTTGATAGCTTCTTCTGGGTGGATAGCGATAGAAGAATAAAAAGTAATTTGATTGTTTGATTGTTCAATTTTTGATATTTGATCGAGAGCCTTTTGAGACAGAGAAACATCAACACCAACATTTACAATAGTTGTTACACCATTTTCAACGCAACGATCTAAAACCTGATCAAGATCTTCTGTATAGGAATCCCAAAAAATGTGTGCATGTGTATCAACTAACATAAAAGGAAGTGTAACGATTTTTTAGTAAATTTACTAGTTAAATTTTTCTAGAAATAACTTTTATAAAAGCAGAATCGTGCCCATATATTGATTCAGTATCTGAAGTAAGAGTTTGAATAGTAAAGTTATTAGCTAGTAATTCTTTAGCGTACTTTTCACTAAAGAAATGTCTGATATGTCCTTCATTTTCAAACATATCATTTTCAATCTTTTCTCCTTTGCCATAAAGATAGTCTTGGGGTGATTTACATATAAAGCAGAGCAGTCCACCTGATTTTAATATCCTGGCAATTTCTTGAAAGATTTCGCGCGTTTTTTTATCAGTAAAATAATGAAGTGAAAGTCGGGCATAAACAATATCAAAGGTTTGATTTTCATATGGAAAATTGTTGGCTATATTTAATATTTCAAAACTCAAGTTTGTATGTTGAAATTTTTCAGAGTTTTGCTTTATTGCTTGTTCGGAAAAATCGGTTGCAGTGATATCAAACCCTGATATCGCAAAAAAGTTAGAATCATTTCCAGCACCACAACCAAGCTCGAGGATTTTACTGCCTGTTTCAAAATAAGGGAGGCATTCTTTTGCAAAAGAGGTTTCACTGTTAGCAAATGAATCAAGTGCTCTGTTAGAGTGAAGATTATCCCAATGGTCTTGTTGGTTTTTCATTGAATAGTTAGTAGAGTACCAAATCTAAAATCATCGGGGGATTTTTCTATCATTGATTTGCGATGAGAGAAATAATCCATATGAAAAGTACATAAATTGAGATTTTTTATTTGATCTGCTGGGACGCCGAGAACTTTAAAACGGTCTATCACCATTTGTGCTAAATCGATTGAGTATTTATTTCCAGTTTTTTTTGTTACATATGTTTGCCATTTGGGATCATCTTTTTGACTTGGGTTTTCTACGACATAGCATTTGGGACAGATAGAGGGTCCGATGCTTATTTGTAGTTCTGAAGGAGTAATCTGAAATTCATTTGTGAATGTTTCAACGATATCTTGCATAAAATCATTATCAGCATTTTTCCAGCTAATATGAAACAGACCAATTAAGGTTTTTTCTGGAATTGTTACTGAAAGAGGAATGCAATCTCCCGTCATGGTAAATAAGATTACTCCTGGATTGATGCTGATCATTCCATCGGTCTCATCAATGATTTCGCCTTTGTTGCTGGAGGTTACAATTTTAATGCTATTGGTATGAGTTGGAGTCATGCCTATAACATCCGCGTAATTCAAATGATTTTTTTTGAAAAACTCTAGACGGTTGTTTAAAGCATCATCAGGGCTTGATTTGCGAAATGACATATTGCCATCGGTTTGTTTTGATGAAGTAAAAACTATTTTCATTCCGGCAGTGATTTAGTTTCGGTAATTCTAGGGAATAGAGGTGATTGAGCTTTTATTTGTCCTTGGAACTGCTGTAATATTTTTTCAGCTGTTTCTGGTAAAAAAGGTTGTAGGTTGTAAGCTACTCTTTGAATGATAGAAACAACTTCATCTAAAACTTCTTTTAATGCTTCACCTTCTAATTTCCAAGGTTCGGTTTGATTGATTCTTTGATCAGCGAGGGAAATCATCGACCAGATCCAGGCTAGTGCTTCATTAAACTTAAACTCCTCAATTAACCTAACAACTTCTGGATCAAACTTAGCTTCATGTTCATTGGCCACAAATTCTGATCGTTCAGCTAGTTTAGCTACTCGAGCTGTCAGATTACCAAGTCCATTGGCAAGATCAGCATTAAAAGCTTCTTGGAGTTTTTCTACAGAGATATCACCATCCTGAAAAGGTGAGGTTTTAGCTAAACAAAAATAACGGACTCCATCGGCAGTGAATTTTTCTACTAAAGGTACTGGGTCTAAGACATTGCCTAGCGTTTTGGACATTTTTTGTCCATTAACCGTGAAGTACTCATGAACAAACAATTTCTTGGGAAGAGGAAGACCGGCTGATAATAAAATCGCTGGCCAATAGACGGCATGAAAACGAATAATTCCTTTGCCAATTACGTGAAGATCTGCTGGCCACCATTTTTGGTATTTCTCTTCGTCAGTACCAAATCCAATGCCTGACTGGTAAATGTTGAGAGCATCAAACCAGACATAGATTCGCTGTTCTGGATCTCCTGGTACTTGGACGCCCCAATTTTTAGCTCTTTTATTGGACCTGGAAATACTAAAATCTTGAAGACCGCTTTTTAAGAATGACAAAATTTCATTTTTTCTAAATTCGGGAACTATCTGATATTCATTTGATTCAAAAAGTTTTATTAACTGTTCTTGATATTTGGACAGTTTGAAGAAATAATTTTCCTCTTCAACTTCTTCAAGTGGTTTGCCTGGATGTTCAAAACATTCACCATTTTCGTTTAATTCTTCTTTGGTATAAAACTGTTCACATCCAACACAATAAAGTCCTCGGTAAGATTTTTTATAAATATCATCATTTTTTGCACAAAGTTCCCAGAGTTTTTGACTAGCTTGATGATGATCAGGATTACTGCCTCTTTGAAAAATATCAAATTGAACATTTAGTTTTTTAGCAACTTCTTCAAATATAGTCGCATGTTTATCTACAAAAGAGGTAACTTCTTCACCAACTTTTTCGGCAGCTTGAACATTTTTCACTGCATTTTCATCACTTCCGCAAAGAAGTAAAACATCTTCATTTTTCAAAAGGTGATAGCGCCTGATCGTATCTGATTGAATAAATTCCAAAGCATGACCAATATGAGGTTTGGCATTTACATAAGGTATTGCATTAGTAATATAAAATTTTGGTTTGTCCATTAGTATTTTTTCTCCTCTGGTGGGAGAATTTTAAGCTTTTTTAGGAGGGTAGTCAACTTGATGCGAGGTAAGAGTCTGACTCTAGGGAAAATCTTTATTAATAAGGTAGTTAGAAGGAGAACTATTCCGGCAGAAATAAAAGTCAGCTGATTGATGGCGTACATCACCAACATCATTAAAAGTCCCAAAGAAGCCATAAAACTGTGAGGGAAATAATTGAAAAAGAGATCACAAATAAATGTTAAAGCTAGTGTTAAAGGTATAAAAAAAGCTAGGATTTGAAAAGAGCTAGCTTCAGGCCATGTCTTGGGTGGTTCAATAAAATAAATTACTATGCCCCAAAGAAGCAAATAAAACAAAATAGGGACTAAGCGTTTTAAAAAGTTCATAATTTTAATTATACGTTGAATTGACACAATGGAGAAAGGTGTGAGTATATTTAGCTATGGCAGAAAATACTGAGTTGAACAATAGACAAGATATAGCCGAAATATCTGCAGAGCCTGCCTACAAACCTCAAGTATCAAGGAAGCAGAGGATAATTGGAAAGATAAAACAGCTGTTTAGTCGCAAGCCTAAAGTTGATGTTGTAGGCAAAGAAATATCTCGAAAAAACCAAATGAAAACATTGGAGGGTAAGCCAATGAATTATGATGAAGCTCAAGCAAAGTTGTTTGAAGATAGACTTGCAGAATCTAGACAAGATTATCAAGCGATTTTGAATGAATTAGTTCAAGATATGAAACCTGAGAAGGTTAAGATTTTTCAAGATAAATTTGAGCAAACAGATCCTGTCTTGATGAAAACTCTAACTCTTTACCTGTTAGATAAATACAATTTTGGTACTGCTCAAAGGAATATTCAAATTAAAAATATCAATCGAGAGTTGACCAACCAGGCTTATAAAAAAGGAGAAGAGAGTGGAAAAGATCATTTACCAATGGTTGATCTTGCAGAAAAATCTGCCAAAGTTGCTTTATATAAAAATTTGAATAGTTCATTTGATGGTCAATTAAGACAACGGTTTGAAGGAAAAGAAGACAAAAGAGCTGAAGTGGCATTTGCCAACCAAGATCTAAATATCGCTTTAAAAGCAGAACCGCTTTTTTTTCAACCAAAACCTGAATCTGAAAAAATGGAGCCATTTATATTTAACAACAAAAGTGATAATGATTTTCTACAAACTGTCACATCAGGTGAGGTGAGTAAAAAAAATAATAATTGAAAGAAGAAAAAAAGAGGAGTAAAGTAAAAACATGGACATATCATTACCGCTAGAAAAATATATATATTTATTTATAACAATATTTATTTTAGTAATATTTATGGTATTTATTGGTCTTTCAAAATTAGGAAAAATAAGAAATAAAGTAAATGCTTTTGTTATTGCTTTTATTTCTAGTATTATAATTTCTCCTCTAATATACGTAATTATTCTGAATATTGAGGTTCTTTAATAAGATGTTTTGAGCTCACCTTTATCCGTTTGTATAAATAAAAGTATTTTACCTTTTAGATTTTCACTAGTTAGTTTTATTTTAGGTTTTTTAATTATTATTTCAGAAGTGTTATTTAAAGGATTATAGAACGTATAAAGTCTTTCTTCCCCCTTTATGACTGTGCGCTGAAGCATAAAGTTTAGCTGATTTTTTTTATCCAAAGTATAAAATATACCTATTAGATTGCTGTCGAGTTTTATTGTTTTCTGAGAATTGTACTGGATAGCTTTCAGACTGACATTTTCTCTTCGAGGACGATCTTTGGAAGTTAGGGTTAATTTAGTACTATTTCCGGCTTCATCTTTTAGAGTTACTACTTGTCCAGAATCTCCTGTTGTTGTCTTGCTAAGATTGTCCATCCCAATAAAGTCAAAGTCTTGAGTGATAAGATTAAAAATAATTCTAGCTTCAGGAGCTGTCTTATCTATTTTTACTTCGATTGTTTGTAGTGGTTCTTCATTACCAGCATTATCGGTAGATTTAATTCGTAGTTTGGAAATTCCTTCCTGAGATATTGTAAAAGGACTAATGTATTGTAGGACTGTGATGCCACCATCGAGGGAGTATTCTATTTTTGATATACCCGAGCCATTGGATTCGTCATTTGCGTTTAATGTAACTTTGATATCACTTTTGAACCAGTTATTGTCGCCTTTTTGTCCTTCGAGTAATAAAGAAGTTTTTGGAGCAATAGTATCGGTAGATTCGCCTTGAAATTCAGTTGGATAATATTGTTTATCTTCTAAATTATCATTATTTAGATCGATATTGAGAGGAGAATTTTGGTGATTTATTTGATCAACTACAATATACCCAGTAGTATTTTGAGTAAGAGTAACATCTTTATATACTTGGCTAGAAATATTTTTATTTTCAGAAAACTCGCGAATTTTAAAATCAAAACTTCCCTGATCTGTGGCTTTAAATTTAAACTGATATTTTCCGTTGGGAAGAAAAATAAATTTAGCATCATCAATGGTTTCGTAAGTACTATTTGGAATATTTGTTTCAAAGTTTCCTTCGGAAGTAGGGCCAGTATGATTGCCAAGAGTGTCGTAGGCATCTATGAGTACTGGAGAATGGACTGAAAAAAGTGATCCGCTAAGTGGGGTTGGTGTGTCAGAGAGTTGATTACTGGTAGCAGAGGTATTATTAAAAGTATTTATTGCGAAATCTAGAGTTGTTGGATTGGAGATTATTCCACCATGAGTATCATTGGCATAAAACACTTTTTGGGGATTAAATAAAGATAGATTTCGGCTGGGGTCATTAAGCGAGGCACTAAAAAGGGGAACAGTAGCGTCTCCGTTGACAATGATTTCATCTTGGGTAGGTATTTTTCTACCAAAAAAATCATATTTATTTTTTTCAATGATCTGACCAAGCGTTGGTTTACCGGAACCCACAATAATTGTCATATCAACGCCATTAGTATTTTGGAGAGATTCATCCTGCTGATGAAAATTTTCAGATGGATTATTAAGAGAGGCATTAAGACCAAGATTGTTCAGAAATTGTTTAGTCTGATCGTAATTTAGATTGCCTGTTATAAGATTAGAATCTGCATCGCTTTCATCCCGTATAGGATAAGGATTATTAGTTGTATTATTATAAAATTGGTAATATTTTCTTGTTGGTTTTAAGGTATGTATTGATATCAAATTCTGAACAATATCT
>CAYOMO010000072.1:5660-7706 GCA_964405065.1 uncultured Gammaproteobacteria bacterium | reverse complement strand
GGTCACGCGACGGCATGCGATATCGAAGTAGCCTTCGTCACGTTCGATTCCGATGCACTTCCGGCCGGTGTTCAGTGCGGCGAGTGCGGTTGTGCCGCTGCCGATGAAGGGGTCGAGGATGGTCTCACCCGCGAGCGTTGTTCGCTCAAGCAGTTTTTGCCATTTGCCGAGCGGCTTAGAGCAAGGATGCCCAACCTTTTCGGCTTTGCCCGTGTACTGAAAACTGTCTGGCCTAGATCCTTTTCCGCCGTAAGGATCTTTGCCGTAATAGAATATCGGCTGCCAGCACGAGAACCCCCATGAGTTGCATCCCGTCGCGGACGGATAGAAAAACGCGCCGACGTGATCCGGCTTCGGCCACATCCACATATTGCGGACGCCCGGCGTCAACACGATTCGGCGTGCGATCCTCAGCATCTCGGGAAATGCGGCGTCGATCAGTTCTTTAAGCGATTCAGTCGTGTCGTCGAACGAAGAGTAGCCGACCGATTCAAGCGTCTTTTGATTCCTCTTCTTTTCGCCAAGCCTGACGCCATACGGCGGGTCCGTCACAACCGCGTCAACGCTCCCCGCCTCAATCGACCGCATCACGTCCAGGCAGTCGCCGCGATGGAGCGTCACGCCGGGGAATTCGCGGATCATTTGGCTTCCCGGATCTCTCGAACCTTCGCGATCACGTCGTCTTCCGAGGGGGCCGCGAGAACGGCCAGGACTTTGCCGTCAGGGCCTTGGATCAGCACGCTCGGAAACTTGTCGACGTGTTCAAGCAATCGCTTTTCCTTCGGTTCGGCCTCATCGTTCTGATGCCACGACCACGACGCGTCCATGTTTGTGAACGCCGCTCGAATCTTCGGGGCGACTTTCATCGCCGCGTGCGACGGCAAGAGCTTCGAGCCGTCCGCGAGGTAAGTCACGTAGAGATGCCCGGTCGTCGGGATCGGCTTCGGCGCGGGGCCCGGAGAGGGGGCGGGCCCCGGAGTCGGCGCGGGAGCGGGAGGGGCCCCGACCACCTTGACGACCACCGTCGTCGAGTCGAGCTTGACCTTGCCGTCACCGGTTGAGCCGCCGACGACCAACTCGAAACGGTACTCGCCCGGCTTGCCCGATGCAAAGTAGAGCGACCGCCCCGACTCGCTTGGGATGCCCGGTTTACCGCTGAGAGGGATCCATCGAAACGCATCGCCCGTCGAATCCGTGCCGTCGAGGATCGTGATATCGCCCGGCTCGACTTGCGCGACGGGTTTGACCACGGCCTTCGGCTCGACCGCGAGAGCGGAGGCCGAGAGCAAGATCAGAGCGGCGAAGGTTCGGAAAGTCATCGTGAGTTGCTGTCCAAGTCGAGGCCGTTGGATCGCATCGCGTCGAGCAAGTCGGGATCGAGGAAGGTCGGACGCCCGAACCAAGGGATCGAGATTCCCAGGGCCGCGAGAATTTGGATCACGAGCGGGACGATCTGAAGAATAATGCCGATCGGGATCGCGGATGCGAAAAGCCGCTGGGGGAAGGGCAAGGCCTTGCGCTTGGCTTCGAGGTAATCCCGGCATGCGGCCGAGATCGAGGGAACACTCACGTTCGCGGGAATCGGATCACCCCCTCTCTCTGTTACTCAAGAGGTCAACCGGCTTTCGAGGTTGGCGAGTTCTCGGCTTTCGGCCGAAGCGCCAAGCCTCGACGGACAAGGCCGCGACGGTAAGCGGTCCGCTCGGAAACGCCGTGCTTTCCCGCGGCTTGGGTCGGACTCGCCCCGGCTGCAATCGCCTGGATGATCCGGTAATCGCGCCGCTCTTTCGTGGTCATCAACCCAAGCGCCCATCGTGGCAGTCGCATTTGATTGCCCTACGTAAGAGGGATTTCGGGTTGCCCCTTTTCTTCGGGGGGGTCTATGCCGTAACTTACTTGTGTACCTATCATATCGCCGAAAATCTGTCTGACAAATTGCTTGTGCCGGCTTGAACACGAACCGAGGGACCGACTCATGACCGATCTCATGACCGAATCAGCGGCCGAGACATGGCTCGCGATCTCGACCGACTCCCGAGTGATGGT
>CAYOMO010000072.1:0-5650 GCA_964405065.1 uncultured Gammaproteobacteria bacterium | reverse complement strand
GCGAGTCTGGGCTTGTCTCAACGTGCTCATGGGCAGGATCCGAGGTCGCGACACTTACGCCCCTCTCGGCCTCGCGACTAGGGCTTCGGATCGGGCCGAAACTGACTTGGGTCGATGCCTCGATCCGACCCAAGCGCAAGAAACCGAAACGAGATGCCGAGACCTCCCTCGATCCGTCGAGACTC
Source organism: uncultured Gammaproteobacteria bacterium (assembly GCA_964405065.1). GTDB lineage: Bacteria > Patescibacteriota > Microgenomatia > Daviesbacterales > UBA10151 > CAZWRN01. Next base: position 5,465 of record CAYOMO010000072.1, on the reverse strand, counting down.
GCCGACGAACGAGCCGATCGCCCGGACGAAATCGCCATGGCGAACGAGAGGATCGAGGCCGAAGCTCAACGCCAAGATCGGCGACGAACTTTCAGGCGCACCGACGCCGAAGTCGCCGGCCGCGAACTCCCGTACCCCTCGACCCTCTTGCAAGGCTGTCGAGCCTGGGAGAGGATCGCCCCTCGACCCTGTCCCGCGTGCCTGGGGAAAAAGTTGCACGCGTCCACTTACTGTCTCATCTGTGATCGTTGGGGCCTCGACTGGTTGCTTGCGAGGCTCACGCCGATCGTCCAAAAGAAGGCCTGCAAACCGGCCGCATTCCGGCCCAAGCGAAAGAAGGTGGTTGCGTGAGCGAGGAAACCGTCGCTGAACGCTACGACCGCATTCGGCGAGAAGCCGACGAAGTTGCGGCTGAGCAGATAGCCGAGATCGAGCGGCGAACCGGAATCATGATCGGCTTTCGATCAAGCAGGGCCGAAGCCGAAGAAGCATCCGCTCGGCTGACAAGTGCGATGCGGGGGCTTTCGGTCGATCGAGAGCCAGTCATTCCGCGTCGTTCGTGGTGGGCAAGGCTACGAGATTGGACGAAGGGGAAAGCATGAAACTCATCATCGCGGGAAGCCGCTACACGACCGCATTCACCGACGCGGACCTCGCTCGACTTGAGGAGATCCGGCCGCTTGTGACCGAGGTCGTGTGCGGCATGGCGAAAGGCGTCGACTTACTCGGCAAGGCATGGGCCGAGAAGCACGGCATTCCGGTTAAGGAATTCCCAGCGTGGTGGGGAAGGCACGGTCGAGCCGCCGGCCCGATCCGCAATCGAGAAATGGCTGCTTACGCTGATGCCGTCGCCTTGTTTCCGGGTGGACGTGGAACGCGGAACATGAAGGAAGAGGCCGAAGCAGCCGGGCTTACCATCTACGACTGGAGCCGAGCATGACTGCCGAGCAAACCCTCGAAGAACAGTTCGCCGACCTCATTATCGCGCACGGCCCGCGATCCCCGGCCGTTCACGAGTTTATGCATAAGAATCGTGACGAGGGCTTGTTCTTGCGCTACGCGATCCGGTTGACCCAACTTCAAGAGTACGGCGCGGAGCCCGAGCTACTTCGCAATCGACGCAACCACATGAACGACACGGAGCAGGATCTCCGCGATCAGTTGGCGGAAAGGATGCGGCTTTACGGCCCGAAATCGGACTGAGAAAAATTCCAAACAATTTTCCGGCTAGCCGCTTGACTCGCTATTTGGTTGGGCGTATATTGTAAGTGTTGAGACTGAGACGCCTAACCGGAGACGAGACGATGACCGCCACCAAGACCGCCGCCAAGTATCACGCCGAATACCGGTCCTTCGGCCTCGATGAGCGGACCGACTCCATCATCACGGTCGACGATCGAGGCGTTGTCCGTGTCATGTCGGAGATTCCCAAGTGGTGCTCCAAGGACGACAACGCCCATGTCTACGCCGGGATTCGGGAGCGGTTTGCGGAGTTCGCCCGAGGTGAGGTCATCGCCCCCGGCGGCGAGGTCATCGACATGGTCGAACTGCTTGGCGTCGAAGACTCTCCGACCGAATACGGCCGACTCATCGCCTCGCACGACGGCGCGACCTTGACCGTCCACGACGAGGCTGAATGGGCCAAGCGTGTTGAGATGCTATCCCGCTGACGAGCCGGGAACGGCGAAACGGGCTTTTGCCCGTCCGGGATTCACCCCACCCCAACCAAGGAGCAAGACATGACCGCCATGCACGGAATTTCCGCCGCCGCCGACAAAACCGCCCGCAAGATCGACCGTGACGAAGTGCTCGTGATGACCGTCGTCCGGGGCGTGGTTCTCGTCCTCGGTGGCGACAGCCAATGGACCGGGACGCCGCACTCTCTGCCGAGTCAAGTCGTGCGACAGTGTGAGCGAGAAGGCGACACGTTCACCCATTACTATGTCGTCGGTTCGGATGGGTCGCATGCCGAAATCTGAGACACACATGACCCCCGGCCAATTGATCCGCCAAGAGCGGCAAGCCCGCGGCTGGACGCAAGTCGATCTAGCCGCAAAACTCGCCGAAATCGACGACTCGAAAGTCTGGACTCAGCCGGTCGTCGCGTTTGTCGAAAGGACCGAAAACCCGCGACTGTCGACGCTCCTGCCGTTCGTGCGGCTGGGGTTTGATTTGAGGTCGCTGTTGGCACCAGCGGAGGAAACGCATGCACTCTGAGTACATCGAAAGCACGATCGCCGCGTTCGACCACGAGGCCGAATTGCGCAACGACATGCACGTCGTAGCCACGAACTGGTTCGTTAACCGCTGCCCGCTGGCAAGCCGTCTGCCCCGCGTGCCGATCGGCTCCACCACGTTTACGACACGAAACCGAGGCAAGGCGGACTATCAGTTTTGCCAGACGTTCCGCCATCCGGTCGACGGTCGATTCCGTCGCCCTAGGATCGAAACGCCGGAAGCCGTGATTCCGTGGCCGAAGCAACGGACGGAGTCTAGGATGCCCGATGCTCCGTTTGATCAGGCGAAGATGGAGGGGCTTCAAAACCTCATGGATGACCTCGAAATGACGTGCTACTACGGGCAAGGCGAAGACCCGTCGACATGCGGACGGCCGAAGCAAAAAGGGCTCCGGTCGATCCTGACGACCAATCGCACGCTATCGCCGATCAACGCCGACGCCTACTCAGCCGTCGATTTCATTGCCGACACGTTGGAGCGGTGCCGGCGTAACGGAGGCGACCCGGACGTGCTCTTGCTGTCCACCAACTTTATGCAAGGCCCAGGAATGATGTGGAGTTATGGCGTCCAGCGTCTTGACGCCGGATCGAACATCTTCGGCGTACCGTTCGACATTTTCGAGGCTCCCTTCCTCGGCGGCGTGACGATCATCGAGGCCCCCTTGCTTCGCCCGTTCACCGCCGTCTGCTTGACCTCGTCCGAGGTCCGATTGCGGATGAAGCGGAACGAATTCTGGTCTCAGCGTGGCGACGGAGGCGAATGGATCGCGGAGGGCGCGATCGAGGTCGAAAACGAGAGCCATCACGCCTGGCTTGAAGGCGTCACGGCATTCACGGCGATCCCAAGGGGGAGGGACGGAGCCTAACCAATCTCCCGGCGTCGGGAACATGGTCCCCCAAAACATAAACCGCCCCGACCAGGTTACCCCGGCCGAGGCGGTTCTTTTCATGACTTCCACGGCCTAGGACCGATTCAGCCAAGAGCGGCAGACGGCGTCAGTCTGCATAGCCAGCGACGTTTGGTAAGGCGACGACCAACCCGGTTCGATCCCATCAGTGTTTTGAGAACGTCGCGGGCCGGTCGTCAGTGGGGGCGATTGGAATCGAACCAACTTCTCCGGGTTAGTTCCCGGCGTGTCCATATCACTGCGCCCCTTCAGATTGTCACCCGCCGCGAGTAGCCTCCCCCCTAGACGGCAAGCTCGCGACGGGCGACAAACCAAAGATACGCATGCCTCCCCGTTGGGTCAACTCTCGGCCAAATTTCGGCCCCCTATCGCCGATGCTCTCGGGAGATTATTCTCGGGCCTCCAGGTCGATCCCTAGAACGTCCTGGGGTCGAAAGCCTTGGATCACCCTTGGCTCAAAAATGCGGTCCCAAAACACGATATACACGGCATGCGCGCTTTTGCAATTTGCCCATTTTACGCGAAAAGCGTTACGTGGTAAGGGTTTAGGTCGTTTTCCGGTTAGATTGTCTGATGATCTCATGGGAATCGTCGCTTGTCCACCACTTTCCTAAGTCGTTACGCCACAACGGCTTGACGCATCGGCCACGCTCCATAACATGGGGTTTTGGGGTCGTTTGGCTCTTGGATCATCCTTGGCTCAAACTGCCGAAATCTGGTAGGCTCGAACGCATCGGGAATCCCAAGTCTATCAGAGGTCCGAACCATGCCGAAACCGACGTTCGACAAGTCAACCGGGTGGTGGGCAATCCAGGTTCGAGGGACTGACGGCAAGCGACGGAAGCAACCGCTCCGGAAAGATCCGAACTGGCGCAAGGATGGGAAGGGCAGGGTTCCAAAGAAACCTCCCGATGACGTCCTGATCCTCGCGCGCAAGTATGAGCTTGGCCACATCGAAGCCCGGCACGGAATCGAGCTTCCGAGCGCGGTGAAGCCGATCCCCCTCCGGTCCTACCTTGAAACTCGGGTGGACAGTCACGCGCCGACGGTCGCGGTCGGGACCACCGTGGTCGATCGGCAAGCGGTCCGAATCTTCCTCAACTTCGCGGATCGAGAAGGAGTCACCGACGCGCGTCTCGTGACGGAGGACCTCGTTCGAAAGTTTCAGGCCGAGCGGCTCAAGACCGTCAAGGCAAGCACGGTCAAGATGCAATGCTCCAAGCTCTCGGCCATGTTCCGCGCGCTCGCCGACGACGGGGCGATCCCCAAGAATCCATTCGTGCGGACTCGCCTGAAAACCAAATCGCGAACCGAGCGTCCCGCGTTCTGGGAGGTTGATGAACTTCGGCGGTTGCGTGAAGCCTGTCCCGAGTGGCTCTCCGACATCGTGATCGTCGCCTCGAATACTGGGATCAGAATCAACGCCTTGCTCAACCTTCGGTGGACGGACGTCAAATGGAACGCCGGTGACATCCACGTCAGAGCCGAGACTTCGAAGTCTGGGAAAGCCTACTCGGTCCCGATGAACGACGCCGCGCGTGATGTGCTCACGAAAATCTCGCTGACGACCGAGAGTGAACACGTCTTCGTCAACGGAGCCGGGAAGCCTCAACGTCGAGGTAAAGTCTATGAACACTTGAAGGCCGCGCGAGTGAAGGCGGGACTCCCGGCGAAGAAGTCCCTCATCCACTCGCTACGGCATTCATTCGCGACTCACGCGCTCAACTCGGGAGTGCCGATCCACATCGTCAGCCAATGGCTCGGCCATGCGTCGATCACTCAGACGATGGTTTATATTCACGCGTCCCCGGAAGAGTCGCGACGAAGGATGGACGGCTTCCGCTTAGGGTGAGGCTGTCGATTTTGGCAAGCAGTTCCAACAAGTGCGGGGGAGGGCTTTCGGAAGCGGACAAGGCGGGGGCGAGACCGTCAATCTTGGCAAGCAGCTCCAACGCCTCGATAATCGCGTTGCTGGCATTGAATCTAGTTGCAATCAGGTTTTTGACGATCCGGTAAAGATCAGGCGCGGCGGCAATCAGCCTTGCCGTTGCCTCGTACCCTTCCTCGCCGTCCTCGCCAACGCAGTGCGAGACGAACGCAACATCGGCGCACGCCTTGTCAGAGTAAATCGTCCGAACGGGACGCCCTGGAGTCATCTGATCAAAGCGGCAGTATTCTTGATTGGCATACTGGCAATTGTCGGTCCACGGTCCTGGAGTGAACTTCGGCTCGCTCACTGGCTGACATCTCCCTTCGTTTGGGCGGATGGATGGGTTTCGGCTGGGGTGATCAGTTTGACGCCGTTTCTCGGGCTCGAACT
>CAYOMO010000071.1:0-7735 GCA_964405065.1 uncultured Gammaproteobacteria bacterium | reverse complement strand
TTATGGAGAAGATTCAAAATATAGATCCCCAAACCAAAACTTGTCATGTAATATCACATCGTCTAGCGTGGAGTGAAGTTGCAAAAAATCCGGCCAATTGGTTATCAATGTTTAAACAAATTCCTAATCCTAATGTTTGTTTCACAGGATTTATCCATGGTGCAATTGAAGGAAAACAAAGATATGATTCTCATTTTGAACTGACGCCAGCAATTGGAAATCAGATTTGTGATCAACTTAAAAAAGTTACTAAAAGTAATAATACCTACCCGTGTGGACATGGATTGGGACATATTACATTAGTCGAAAATTTCCCAGATCTATTAGAAGCATCAAAATTTTGTAATTCTCTCCAAAAAGATCTTAACCGTTCATGTTTGGATGGGTTATTTATGGAAGAGATTTTTAAAGTAAATTTAATCGAGCACGGCTTAGAAAAACCAATTAATATTGGGGAATTATATGCTCAAGAGTCTGAAAATATCTGCCGTTCATTTCAGGATCAAGAAGCAGAATCCTGTTGGAGAGAATTATCCATATTATATTCCAAAATTACAGGACCCAACTTCAATCAATTAAAAACCCATTGCCAAAGGGCAGGAAGTCAGAGGAATATTAACGCCTGCTATTTTAGAGCCTTACCTTCGATCATAATGAATAAACTTTTTGATAAAACTCAGTTAGCCAGTATTTGTAGCGATTATTTAAATGATCCAGACAATCTTTCATTATGTTACGACTGGGCCATCACTGGATTAGTCTACTCAACACTGGACTATACGTATTTAGTGGATCAGTTGTGCCAGGCTGCGCCAGAAGTATTTAATTCACAATGCTGGAAAATGCGAGAAGATCGAATTAAAATGTATAATTCTAAGTAATTTTCAAAAAAACAGGCAGCTGTGAACAATCATAATATCGTTATATTTGAGAGTCTATCTCCTCCAAGATACCTAGTATAATCCTTGCTACAAAGTCAGAAATACTTAATAATAGTCGGTATTTCAGAATCCATGATTAATATACGTAATAGTTTGTTTAAGCTGTATTAACAAGTTTTTTGTAAGCTGGTGTTATGTATATATCAGGAGGGGTATCGCCAATTATTATCCTTAATACTTCAACTTCTCCTCCAAAACTAAAAACTCGGGTCAAGGTCATTGGTAAAGTAGAATCTTTTAGTTGTAAACTAGTTAAATACTCATTTCGAGGTATCCATGGTGTCCCATTTGGGTTGTAAAGGTGGGTCAGATCAATTCGATTACCGTTTATATTTATCTTCCAACCAACTGTTTCAGGTGTCAATTTAAATGAGGTCAGAGTTTCAATTTGAGTTGGATCCTCTGGAAGACCATTTGAAAAGTGCAGATGATCCCATTTTCTTACGCCATAGCGAAGTTTTCCATTTTCAAGCTCTCCACCAGGAGTATAATAACTTTCAGAAATCACACCCTCTCCTTGCTGCTCAAACCGGGCATTTTTCATCGCTTCAGTAACAATTTTATGGTGAATTCTTAAAGAATCGTTTGCCCCGTAGGGAATCCCACGATCGCTATTTTCTTCTGCAAAAACTTTTGCTCCAGCCGGTAATAAAGCCAATCCGGTGGCCGCGACCAAAAGACCCGATCCCAGGCGAAGAAATCTTCTGCGTGTTATACCTGCATGACTCTTTTCAACAGAGTTTCTGCTCATGGCTGTACTTTACTCCTATTCGATATAAAAATCAACTATGGGACTATTAATGGGCTGGTTATAAAAATTTCGTAATCTGATAGCTAGGTTCAAAGGAAAAAACTCGGTAAGTGAGGGAGTAAAATTAAATATAAATAATTGTTGTTCTGATAGACAATCAGAAGCTTTTATCGTGTACATCTAAAATACACTATCTTTTTAAATTATATACCTGCTGTCAATAAGTAATCGTAATAAATAAATCATGGATCGATGTTATAAGAAGGGAAGTTGGTATATAATTACTCGCATGATCAAACTAAATGCATTGCAACTTCGAAATGGGGATCACCAGATCGATAAAAAAGATATCCCCAGGCAGGAGATTTATATTATTTTAGATAATGTTTTGGATACCTATAATATAGGTTCTGTTTTTCGTCTGGCTGATGCAGTTGGAGCTAAAAAAATATATTTGTGCGGTGGGACGGAAACCCCTCCCAATCATCGGATCAAAAAAGCCTCTATCAACACAACAGAGATAGTTGAATGGGAATATTTTCCAACGACACTTGAAGCTATTAAGGATTTAAGAAGTAAGATTCAAGATTTAAGAATTGTAGCAGTTGAGTTGGCAGAAAATTCGATTCCTTATACCGAGTATAAATTTGAACTCCCCATCGCTTTGGTAGTCGGACATGAATCGGATGGTGTTTCAGAAGATGTAATGAAAGTGTGTGATGCTGTAGTGGAGCTTCCGATGTATGGGATCAATATCTCACTTAATGTGATGGTTTCTCTGGCGATCACACTTTATGAAGTATTACGTCAGACTTCACCAGTTACGCAGGATTAATTTTTCACTCAAAGATTCTCCAGTTGTAATTCGTTTTATTGCTTCGGCCAGAAGTGGTGCCACTGAGATGACTTCAATTTTGGGATGTTTGGATATTCGTTCATCCAGATATAAAGTATCTGTAATAAAAACTTTCTTAAGCTGAGAGTTGGTGATCCTTTCCAATGCTGGATCTGAAAAAATTCCGTGGGTTGCCACAGCATAGACATTTTTGGCTCCTTTTTCAGAAATCGCATTGGCGGCATTACAAATAGTACCAGCAGTATCAATCATGTCATCAACCAAAACCACATCCATATTTTCCACCTCTCCAATCAGTCCGAGTGTTTTGACATTTTCATGGTGGTGTTTTTTGATATCACGTTCTTTAAAAACAATTGCCATTCCTTCAGCGCTAAGTAGTTTGGCAAAAGCAGATGTGAGCATGACACCCCCTTTGTCTGGTGCTGCAACCACTACTTTTTTAAACTTTCTTTTTAAAACCGGTACAAATGAATAAGAAGCATAGAGATTTTCCCAGGGAATCATACTAAACCCCTGCTCTTGGTCAGAATGGATATCAATTGTTAGTATTCGATCAGCCCCGATATTTTCAAGCAGATGAGCCATCAAAGAGGCACTTACAGGAACCCGGGGGCGATCTTTTCGGTCCTGTCTCGAATAACCAAAATAGGGGATAACAACAGATATTTCAGCAGCTGAAGCTCGTCTGGCTGCATCGATCATCAAAAAGAGCTCCATATAGGCACCATCTACATCTGGCGGACAGGTTGATTGAATAATGATGACATTCTTTTTTCGGACATTGACTGGAATCTGAACATGAGCCTCTTGGTCTGAAAAACGGCTGACCGGAAAATAAACTGGAACCTTCAAAAATTTAGCGGTAGCTTTAGCCAAGGGGAGATTGGCATTACCTGCTATCAATATAAAATCGTCTTTTTTCGGCATTTTTTAAGGCTGGATATTTAATGGCAGATTTTCGACCGAACCTAAAATATCTTTGGATTCAGACACTATATTTGTATCACGAGTTTCACCTGGAGTAAATACTATAGTTATTTCTGTTGGGCCAGTCTGGAGTATTCTAAAAACCATTGTTGTTAAAGTGGCTAGATCTGGCAAGCTGATTTCCGTTTCAGAAACAGCTGACATTGTAGCTAGACCAGTTTTGGCATCAAAGGCATTGTATACAGTTTTTTGAAACAACGGGCTGGCTGCAAAAGGTTTAGCCGATCCCGAGGCGACTAGAGCTAGCTTTTTAGGATCATATTTGATTGTCAGATCAACGGCTGAGGCTTTAACTCCTTTTCCTTCAATTACTGCTTCGATCGGGATAGTTTGATTTTTTTTCAAAAGAACCTGAGGAGTTCGAACTGCCAATAATGGTTTGGCTACCTCTTGAGATTGAGAAGAAGAAAGCAATGTTTCAGCGACAGATGGCATCTGAGGAGGCAATTTTTCTCGATAGGTCAGATAAACATAACCGCTAATACTTTCTAGCATTAGCACAATAAGCCCTATTACAATTACTTTTTTAATTGTCATATTGGTTTACTAAATTGAGGTAGAAAGATTGAGTAATCAATCCCATTTATTATCCCATCTCCATTTAAGTCAGAATTTTTCTGTGGGTCATTTTTGGGAGTACCCCAGCCAGCATACATAATCGAAAGATCTAGGGAATTTATCGCCTGGTCACCATTGAAATCATAGATATCACTCATCAGAGCTGATTCTGAACTACTTAAATCGGCTGAATCAGAGGAATCAAGTTCCGGTATAGTGATATTAGTTAAGCTCCCGGCAGACGAGGCGGTCGCGGGCGTTGCAGATGGTGTAGCGGAATTAACTACATTTTTTGGTACAACTGCCGAGAGATTGTTGGGTATTTCATTTGAAGCCCGGCTTTGGATCTGCTGCTGTTGTCCCACCAGGTAAACTCCGACACCGACACCTCCAACCAAAAACAACATTACAACACTGGCTAAGGTTAGTTTTAGATTGGGCTGCGGCAAACTCAGGTGATTCCCGGCAGGTTTGTCCGCTTTATAAATGACCGGATTGCCAGCCTGGGGAATATCCGCAATCTGAGATGGCGGAGGCGGCGGGACTTTGGATTCCATAGAATAACTTTAGCATATTATCTGGAGGACAGAAAACAGAAGACAGATTGCAGAAAACAGAAGACAGGTAGGCAGAAAATCAGAAATACAAAATCAGGAACTGTCTTTCGTTCTCCAGATATTCGGTAAATATTTGCTTTATCAGCCTGGGAGGAGTATAATAATAATGTAATTAGTAGTTGAGAGCTCACTTCATAAAATGAGCCGTCAACTACCAACTATTATAGCTGGTAGGTAGAAAGGTCAAAAAATGCCTACAGCAAGAGCAGTAACAACTTCAATAGCACCTCGAATTGCCTCTCCAATCAGAGGATCTATATCCTCGGTCTCAAGCTCTATTAAAAGTTCACCTATCAGAATGATATCGATCGGCCCCGAAGGAGGTCGTGCCAGAGTTGACACCAGTTTTAGCCCCAATCCTTTTACCCGAATGCGGCCGGCCAATCCAAATACCAATCCAGGAGGAAAAATCTTTGGTGAAAACGGAACCACTAAAATTAGAACAGCAGAGACAGTTTTTGGGCCAAAATTGGGAGAGATTCGGTTTAATAGGCCATCGCCAAAAGTTGATTTTACCCCAGAAGCAGCTGCCAAAGCCGATGCTGGAACTACTTTTGCAAAAGCCAGAGCTCGCAATCAAGCTCAAGTCCAAACTAGGCAAACTGAAAAGAGACAAATTGCTGAGGCTATTAGCCTTTCCGCTTTGCCCAATACTTTGGGAGAAAAATCAGCTAATCAGCTAATCCGCCAATCAACTAATTCGCTAAATCGATCAGTCGATTTCAAAGGATTTCAAACTATCCCACAAGTTAAAGAACCAGCTCAAGAAGGACCAGCAAAAGACGCTTTTAGGGGCCCTGAAGCTAAAAAATTTATATCAATAGTTGAGGCTCCCAAGTTTTCTCAAGTTTTAAGAGACTGGAGAACTTTATCCAAAGATGCGATTTCTACAAACAGGCTGGTAAGGATAAGAGAGGTTTCAGAGAACAGAAAATCGAAAACAGAAGACGGGTTTCAAATAACACGGAGGACAGTGGCAACGCAACCGCAACCGGTATTTTGGCCAGTTTTTGAGCCGTTACCAGTCATAACAAGAGAAAAAGTTGCCAGCTTTACAGCGCTTAGACCATTAGTTGATCAAGGAGTTCTAACTGAAGATCAAGCCATGCAAAGAGCTGGAGTGATAGGGACTCCTCGAGTTGAGGATTTACAACCAATTTCCAAACCTGTCACAACGACTTTTCCAAAAGTTGAGGGAGTAACAGCCGATCAAGCTGAAAAATTGGCATCCATGAGGGTGATTATCCGAGAAGGTAATCCGTCTCTAAGGGAGCAAATTTTCTCTACAGTCGGTGTCGAGCCTAAAATTGGCCAAAAATTTGTCAAAATACTGTCAAACTCCGATAGCAAGGTAAATTATGCCCCTGAAGCCTCACCAATACCGCAAGAACAGCCTGTAGTGAAACAAGCAATGACATTGGTTAAAAAATTGGACATCGATTTTCAGACCGAAGATGAGACTCAATTAAAGAAAAAAGCCCAAGCTTTGATCGCAGTAATTAGCCAAACCTATCAGTTGAGTGCCTTAGGAAAAACTGAGAGTGACACGGCCTTATTGGTCGAAAGACAGTTGACCGCAACCGAAGCTGTCCCGCAAAGAATCAGAGCACGAGTTAGTTCATTGTTGGTCAGCATGATCAGGGAAGTTACGACCAATCCAACTGAAGATCCAGCCAAAAAGGCTTTGCACCAGGTGGATTTAGAAAAGCAAAATAAACGAGTTAAGTTGGCAACCAAAAGTATTGATCAAGCTCCTCGAAATGGCCAAGGTGAAATCGCCCGAGATTATGTCATAGGCCAGATTCAGGAAAATAACAATCAAAATTATTGGGGAAAACTAGCTATAATTTTAAGACAGAATTTTGACGGATCGCTAGACGAGATGGTGGTTAGATTGAAGAAATTCAAATTTTGGGAAAATGCCCAGACCATGGCAAAAACCATTGATGATTCAATGGCAGAGTATCCGGCAGTCGAACCAGCATTTAAACAAACCACCAAAGAGGTGGGCCGCAAAGAAGTTGGCAAGACAATGGATCCAATGTGGGCAGAAATGATCAAATCACTGATAAAAACATTGATCGTAACTCCTCAAGCTACCATGACTAGAGCTTAATTTGACTTAGCCTCAGTTGAGATTGACATTCCAAAGCTAAATGGAGTACAATACCTGTTACCTAATATGGGTAGACAGGAGAAAGTTACTTCAAGGTAATACTACTCACTAGTTTAATAAAGTTGGTAGATCGTTAAGCGGATATCGTTTATCGGAAGAAACAGGAAACTGTCTTTCGATTTACTATTAACGATACACGATTCACCAACCAGCACCTTAACAATCGAAGATTAAACATCACTCTTCGATTTTTTTATGCCTAAAAGGCATAAAAACAGCTACAAAGCCTTGTTGGGTAATGCATAGAATTTTGGATGCATCTAATAAGGTAAAGGGTAGAGATTAGCTATTCTATTTCGCCTTCGGCGATAAAATGAAGCTCTCCCCATTTGGCGCTCCACTGGAGCCCCAAATTTGTATTCAAAAGAGTGATGGGATTTTTTAAGTCACAGTCAGTTGTATGATTGTGGCGATGACAAGAGTGAGGTTTCATGAAAGTGAAGCTAACCTCTGTCAATTCCAAAAAAAATAGCAACAGTAAATTCACAAAATTTCAGTGTGAATTCTGATGTTAGGAAAAACCTAAAAAATTGATTTATCAATTTTTTTCTGAGAGTTTGATCCTGGCTCAGGATGAACGCTGGCGGCGTGCCTTAGGCATGCAAGTCAAGGGGGCATAGCAATATGCAACCGGCGGACGGTCGAGTAACGCGTAGGAATCTCCCTCAAAGTTGGACATAGCTAGCCGAAAGGTTGGGTAATTTCCAATGTGATCGCAAGATTAAAGATTTATCGCTTTGAGATGAGCCTGCGTAGGATTAGCTAGTTGGTGGGGTAAAGGCCTACCAAGGCGACGATCCTTAGCTGGTCTGAGAGGATGATCAGCCACACTGGGACTGAGACACG
>CAYOMO010000070.1:0-7980 GCA_964405065.1 uncultured Gammaproteobacteria bacterium | reverse complement strand
CTACCAATATATCGGCAGAAAACAAAACCAGTTGGCAACAAGTTTTCAATCCCCAAATCCTCTCCAAATAAAATATGTAATGGATCTGGCCCGACTGCTTTACCAATAATATTTTCTAAAGCTGGATACTCATCAAATAGGCTCAGAACAAACCTTGTAACATCGATATCCTCAAATTCCGGAAAATCCAAAATATAGGAAGTCCCTGCATAAAAAAGATCTCCGTCCTCAGATATTGCCATTGCCAGCATCTGACATCTATTGGCCAAAGATTTGGCTGCCTCCCGAAGCATTTGCTGCTCCTGATGACGTCTCTGCCACATACCTTGTTTCATCTGAACCTCAGCCATCACCGGCATCTCTTTTTCCTTCATCAACTCTTGAATATAAATTTTATATCCCATTGATGTCGGAACCCGACCAGCACTAGTATGAGGCTGTCTTAAATAACCCATCTCTGTCAGCCTAACCATCTCATTTCGAATAGTAGCTGGAGAAACACCCAAATTGGCTTCCTTTTCAACTGATTCAGATCCAACTGATTCACCTGTTTTAACGTGCAATTCGACTATCGCCTTTAAAAGCTCTCTTTGTCTGTCAGTTAAATCCATGCATTTTCTTTTAAGATTTATCCTGAGCGAAGTCGAAGGATTAGCAATATAATACCGCGAGTGCTAATACCTGTCAAGAGGTTTCTTCTACAAAAACAAGCCTAACAATAATATTTATATCTAATTTGCATTGAAACTAAGCGCTTAAGAAAATTACTTAGAGTTACTTGAACTATCTGAGTCATCAGCAGAGTTTGAATCATCTGAAGTTGAAGAATCATCACTGACAACAGTTGAACGGGTTGTCAGATTTTGCGGATCAAAACGTCGGTGTCCCACCGTATTACTTACACCACTACCACTTTCAATATCCCCTGACATCACTCGTCCGACAATATTTCGAAGTTCCACTAAATGCTCAACAAAACTTTTCTCTTCATCTTTTTTATTTTTTTCAACTGAATGTTTTGTTTCTAGTGGCATTAAATCTAGTATACTCCTTTTAGGTTGTTCTAACAATATTTTTCTATCTTTTGGGCAACAAAAATGTCAAAAAGCCCGAGTTTTTACTCTACCTTTTTTACAAAATATCTGTCAACCCAGAAGATTAATTATCAAGATACAAGCAACAAGTATCCAAACAATTTTCAATGCAAAAATTTTAAATAATTGATTAAATGATCATTCCTTGACACATAAAAGTGTCAAGGGTGTATAGTAACAGTAGACGGTCTGGTATCCTCTTTCATTTCGGGATTCATCAATTCGGCCACTTTTAATTTGTATCTTGATACATTGTTTCTTGGAAACTTAATTTATTATGGGAAAAATCTGGGGTAAATCTGGTCTTAAAGCACGTATAAAACAACTTTTCCCTGCTTTGTCGCATTATCATTACCGATCTTATTTTATCGGCCAACTGGTTTCTCTGATTGGCAGCTGGCTCCAAACAGTTGCCCAAGGATGGCTGATCTATGAACTTACCAAATCGGCTTTTATGGTGGGATTTGTCACCGCTTTAGGTTTTTTACCTGTCTTACTTTTTGCCCTATTAGGCGGTGTCATTGTTGATCGTTTTCAAAAAAGACAAATTCTGATTTGGACTCAGGGAACTTCAGCTTTTTTTGGCATTGCGCTCGGTTTACTAGCCTTAAGCGGTCATGCTGATGTCTGGTCGGTGAGTATTCTGACTTTTTTAAGTGGAGTGGTTAATGCCATCGATACTCCGGCAAGACAAGCTTTTACTGTTGAAATGGTGGGGAGTGAACATTTACCATCAGCCATTGCTTTAAATATGGGTTCATTCAATACCGCCCGTATCATAGGTCCAGCCATTGCCGGTCTTTTAATCGCTGGCATAGGCACGGGCTGGGCTTTTTTACTCAATGGCTTAAGTTTTCTGGGACCTCTGATCGCAGTGTATTTAATGAAGGTCAAATCTGATATTCCCAAAGTCCATCAACATCCTTTGCGATCAATTAAGATTGGTCTCAACTATGCCCGCAAACACAGTTATATTCGTTCATTACTGATTTTTATTGCTATCTCCAGTATATTTGGCTGGCCATATACGACCATGCTCCCAATTATTTCTGAACAAGTTTTCCATTCCGATGCTGCTGGTTTGGGGATTCTCTATTCAGTAGCAGGAGCTGGCGCCATCGTTTCCACTCTGATCATTGCTGGTTTTTACAAAAAGATCCAAGTTGAAAATCTGATTTTAGCCGGCAGTGCTATTTTTTCCATAGCAATTATTATTTTTTCTTTTACCAATACTTTTAGTTTGGCTCTACCCGCTTTGTTTTTTTGTGGAATGGGTATTGCACTTCAAAATGCCTTGGTTAACTCAGCAATTCAGCACAAAACTGACCATCATTTACGCGGCCGAGTAATGAGTATTTTTACTTTATGTCTTTTAGGAATGCAACCGATCGGCTCTTTCCAAATCGGCCTAGTGACAGAATATTTGGGTCCACAATTTGCCGTTGCCTTGGGCGGGATTGTGATGATTTTCAACCTCATCTATTTATACCATTCCCTTTCTAAACAACAATCCTTCACCTTACTGCCCCTAAGCCAAAATAAATCTTAATTAAACACTTATTGATTCATTTCTGATAGGCGCTAATACCGAATAAAATGGAGTTGGCTCAAAATCAATTCTTGCAGGATGATTAGCAGTTTTTTGCAAATTAAATCTTTTCCGACCCCAGATTTGCAAACTATCAATTGAAAAAGTTAATGCTGCATTTTCATGCACAGCTTCTACAGCCTCTTTTCTGTTAGCAAAACGATCTTGGTGTTGAAATTTAAAGGGTAATCTACCAGTGGTACAGTGAGGAGGCCCTTTGGGTGAAATAGTCTCCGCCAAATAATCGAAAAAAACAGCTTTTACGCAATGCTGCATATCTCTAACACATCTATCATCAGTAACAGGCAAATAAGTTCCACTAACCAATCCATTTTGATCAGTAAATTGACCATACCCATTTAAAGTAACTGACTCTCTAATGTATTCTTCTTCCAGACGACGAAGTCTTTGGGTTAAACCAAATAAAGCATCATCATCAAGCGGTTTTAAAAAACCTAGTGAGATATGGCGTGACGGAGGTGGGGCAATATTTAATCCTGAATTTATACACCCTAAAGGATTAGCCACCGATTTACGATAAAGACTCTCCAAATTATCGGGTACTGGTATTAAAACATAACATTGAGAATACTTTGGTACTTCAACCGAATTCAAGCTACTCATTTTTCTCTAAATCAATCAGAAATTTTAACACAATATGTAAATAGTGCTTTGTTTAATAATGAAATTAGTTGGAGATTGTATAATATTTAAAAGAGCTATGGCCACCACCTCCACTAACAACTTCCACCCCATACTCTTTACCGGATTCTAAATTGTTTGGTATCATCAGACGAATCTCAGAATCACTCCAGGAGATGATCTGTCCACTTCCCGCTACATTAGGATAACTTTGGAAAAAATTAACCTGACCTTGAGAGCCAAAACGACCACCTTTTAATACTAACTCTTGCCCGACTTTAGCTCCACTTCCGGGTGAAAAACTATCTACATACGGCTGCCCATCCCCCGATCTGACTGTAATCCTGTTACTTTTGCGACCATCGGAAGTTTGAACTTCCAACTGGTATTCAGCGTTACTCGCAAAAAAGGGACTATTCGTTTTGATTTCGGTATCAGACCAACTTTGGATACCACCATAAGGCTGTGCTTGACCATTATAGTAAACATTGTAAACACCCTGATTTGAGCCAAAACCAGAACCTTTAATGGTCATAGTTGTTCCAAATGCTGGATTTGATGGGTCAATTCCATTTAAAACAACACCTGAACTATTAGCATTTGACGACGTGGAGGCAGCCGGACTAGATGATGCCGCAGGAGAAGCAGCTGCTGAAGCTTTTACTGAAGCTGATGGTTTGGCACTAGGTTTAACCGAAGCAGTGGGAGCGCTTGAGGCTATTTGTGATGCGACCGGTGAAGGCGATTCATAGCTAGCCAAAGGCTGAGGAGACACCGTCTCCACACTTCCCACTTGCCGATCACCAATAAAAGTCTGATATGCAGACAAACCTAGAAATATAACTACGGCACCGACAATCCAAAGCTTGAGAGGAATTATTTTCAATAGAGAAAGAATTTGCATGGAGCTATTATCCTAAGTTGAAGCAAAAAATTCAATTAACTCTTGAGGATGGTTAAAAATGCCTCTTGAGGGATTTCGACTTTACCGATCATCTTCATTTTCTTCTTACCTTTTTGCTGTTTTTCCAAAAGCTTTCTTTTACGACTATAATCTCCTCCGCCCACCATCTTACTGCCATGCATCAAAACATCTTTCCTAAAAGCGGAAATCGTCTCTCTGGCAATAATATTTCCACCAATTGTTGCCTGCAGGGCAATGGCAAAATTTTGTCTTGGAAGCACTTCCTTTAATTTTTCAACCAATCTTCTGCCAATACTTTCAGCTCGCTGACGAACAGTGATCATCGAGAGCGCATCAACTTTTTCTCCACCAACTAGAATATCTAATCGCACTCCATCAACCTCTCGAAACTCAATAAAATCCCAATCTAAAGAGGCATAACCCGAGGAAACTGATTTCAATTTGTCGTAAAAATCTGTGATCATCTCAGCTAATGGCATTTCATACGATAACTCCACTTGAATACCATAGTGCTGCATATTGATAAACTTACCCCTTTTATCCTGCACCAACTCCATGATCGGACCAATAAACCCTTGAGGAGTAAATACGATCAGCTTAACCCACGGCTCTTTGATATCCTTCATGTTGGACAGATCCAATTCAGCTGGATTATTGACGGGTAAACCATTGACTAGATACTCCACCGACGGCGCAGTCGCCAGCAAATTAACATTAAATTCCTCAGCCAATCTTTCCTGTACTACTTCAGCATGCAGCAAACCCAAAAAGCCGCAACGGAAACCTGAACCTAAAGCCGCTGATTGCTCTGGTTCATAGGAAAATGCCGGGTCATTAAGTTTAAATTTAGCCAACGCCTCTTTCAGCTCAAAATAGTCACCGGTTTCTATTGGATAAAGCCCGACATAGACCATTGGTTTCACCTCTTTATAACCTGGCAACTGGCCTTCATCAAATGAGGTAGCAATAGTATCACCAACTCTAACGCGATCGGATTCTTTAATACCGGTGGCGATATATCCAATCTCACCAGCTTTCAATGAATTAACCGGAGTTAATGCTGGACCGAAAAAGCCAAATTCCACAATATTAGCCAAAGAATGAGTTCCTAAAAAGTTGATCTGTGACTGGTTTGGTGGCACCTGTCCTTCCATTACTCGCACCTGTGCCACTACTCCTTTGTATGAATCAAAATAAGAATCAAAAATCAACGCTTTGAGCGGCTTATCAATCTCTTGTTTTGGCGCTGGGACTCTCTCCACCACAGCCCGTAAAATATCCTCTACCCCAATCCCACTTTTTCCTGAAGCTAAAATAATCTCATCTTCGCGAAAACCAAAGGTATCGACCAGCTGCTTGGTATATTTCTCAACATCAGCATTTGGCAGATCAATTTTATTGATCACTGGGATCAAAGTCAGATTTTGCTCCATTGCTGACAATCCGTGAGACAAAGTCTGAGCTTGGATGCCCTGGGTCGCATCCACCAAAATAATCGCTCCTTCAACAGCTGCCAAAGCCCGCGAAACTTCATAGGAGAAATCCACGTGTCCTGGAGTATCAATCAGATTTAGAATATATTCTCCATCCTCCACATTGTCATTCTGAGCGGAGTGAAGAATCTCTGAACTTGTTTCAGGATTAGTTCCCTGGTTTTTTTTGTATTGGTAACGCAAACGTACCGGCGCCAACTTAATAGTAATTCCCCGCTGTCTCTCAAGTTCCAAAGAATCCAACATCTGCTCCTGCATTTTGTCTTTAGCAACAGTCCCAGTTAGTTCAAGTAACCTGTCAGCTAAAGTTGATTTCCCATGATCAACATGGGCAATGATTGAGAAATTTCTTATATTCATGTTCTAGAAATGCGACGTGAGAGGTGCGAAACTAGAATTTTGAAATACGAAGTGCGATTTAAAACAAATCCCATTTCCCATCTCCACCATCCCACATCCAACCAGTATTGTACTTGAGGCTGAAGTTTATATCAAACTGAAGACGATTTTAGAAATTCTACCAATTCTTTCCAAACCGCATCCTCACCATCTAGCTTAAAATCTTCTTTCTCTGTCATCTCACCAAAAGAAATCCCTTCCTCACTCGGACCTACCAGATTGTCTGACATTCTTGGACTATCACCTTTGATCTCTCGGTGTAAAAAACAGTGAGTATCGTGTTCAAATACTTTGTAGTCTTTGCCATCTGTCCAGACGATCACTTGTTTTAAAATCACCCGACGATCTTTGAGATTACGAGTCAGATCTAAAAAGTTTTCTCCACTGAACCATTGATTTACATACTTCATAAAAGCACCTGGAAAGCCATTAAGACCAAGGAAAAACCAACCAGAATCATTCACAATCAACGGCCGCTGCAGAATTTCAAATGATTTTCGTGCTTTATCTAAGGCAATCTTCTCAATTGATTCAGACTGAATTTCGTCAACATCAACAACTCCTTGCTCCACCTCAATCCCCATCTCCTGTAAAAAATTTTGCGCCGTCCTCAACTTCGCTGAGTTACCTGTTACATACAATATTCTCATTGGACATTTGGAATTTGGCATTGGATATTTGACATTTTTCTAGGGGTTGCCCGTCTCGCTAACTATCTCCTGACTCTTAAATCGATATCTACCCAACTTTTTCAGCAGTTCCACATAGGTATTTAGTTCTTTGACTTCCATCATCCAAACTAAAAATAGATAAATACTCATTCCTGCAGCAGAGGCAATTGAGGTTAGAACAATTAAATTAATCGTTCGAGTCGTATCAAACACCAATTGATCCAAAAGTTTGATTGGAATATATAGCGCCAAAGCGGCTGCTACCGCTGCTAAAGTCATCTTTAAAGCCGGCATGATCAGCATTCTTTTATCAAAACCATTTAATTTTTTATACAAAAACCCTAGTAGCAATACAACTGAAACTGTAGTGGAAAAAGAGTAAGCCAAACCTAAACTCCAAACATCAAGCCGAAATACTTGGACAAATAATACACTTAAAACAATATTCACCAACACTGTGACTAAAGAAACGATCACCGGAGTTTTAGTATCTTTTAAAGCATAAAACCCTCTTACTAAAAGTAATGTCACTGAATATGCAGCCAACCCTAACGCTAAAAAAGCCACCGTCCGACCAGTCAAAACAGTGTCATCCCAGTTAAATTGAGAAGCACCAAAAGTTAGCCGAACAATCGGTATTCGTAACACAATTAGCATCGCGGTCGCAGGCAAAGTTAAAAATAAAATCTGATGCATTGTTGTTAAAAGGGTGATTTTAAAAGACTCTGTTTCTCCTCTGGCGTGTTCACGCGACAAAACTGGTAAAGCAGCTTGAGCAATAGTTGCTCCAAAAAGACCTACTGGAACCGCCGACAAATGTTGAGCAAAGGTCAAAAGTGTCGGAGCTGAGAAAGAGATAATAGTAGCTAATGCAAATCCAATCGCATCTGAGATCTGCTCAGCCGCCAAACCAATATTACGAACGCTCATCAGTTTAAATACCTCTCTCACCCCTTTGTTCAAAAAATCCAAGCTAAAAGTGTATTTAAATCCAAGAGATTTAATAAGCGGTATTTGAACCAGCACATGAGCTAAAGAACCGATTATTACCCCAATAGCCGGTCCCATAATTCCAAAATATGGAGAAAGCACAGCTATTCCAAAGATAATACCTAAATTATAAAAAAGTGGTGCCAAGGCTGGAACTAAAAATCTTTGATATGACTGA
>CAYOMO010000069.1:0-8022 GCA_964405065.1 uncultured Gammaproteobacteria bacterium | reverse complement strand
TGGGCAACTTTCGGGGCACCCAACCAGCCTGCCCATTCTCCTGCGCCAAACCAGTGTTTAATGTCTTCTATATCTCGGCCAGCCAACAGTCCAGTTCTTAAAAATCTTTCATCAATAAAAAGGGGTATTTCCTGGATTTTTTGGGACTGAGAATGAATACCTGCAATGGCTTCAACTTGTTCAATTAGTTGGGTTTCGTTTATTTCACCAGCTTTGTATTGCGAATAGGAAGTATCAAGCTGCTTTGGAACTTCACGATATGGATCTGGAGGCGGTAAAGCTTTTTGTCTGAGATTGATATAATTATCACCCAACAAATTTTCCAGGTTTTTGTTTAGCCAGTTCTGTTCTATCTGACGATTGGCATACAACCTGGCAACATCTGGCTTAGTCAAGAGCACACTGGTCATGGTGACCAAATCAGGTTGAATAATTGCCGGAATAGTTCCCTCCAAAGCAAATAACTTTTGTTTACTTGTTTGGTTTATGTGAAGAACCCTAGAATCGGTTAGTTCTTCTAAAGTATTAATGATGGAGTATATGGAATTTCCATAGGCGTATTCAGAAGGGATTCTCAAAGAGGCTATATCAAGTGAAGAATCAGAATTTCGAAAAATCTGAATTTCCAATGGGACTATATCAGAAGCTGATACATTTGTGGTGACTATTTTTCCGGAAATTGGATCAAAATATAACATAAATTGCCCATCTGCAACCTGACCGGTTTTTATTTGGTCAAAATATTCACTAATAAACTGTTCATCTGCTGATAATTTTTTAGAAAACTTTGGTGTTTCCTCAACCATCGGTTTTAGGATTGGAATTTCTTTCACTATAGGTGCCGGAGTAATTTTTGCTGCCTGATCTAAACTATCTGCCGGTTTTTTAAATAGTCCAATTACTTGATTTCCAATATTCAAAACCGGCTCAGGCAAAGAAGCGTCGACTTTAACAAATATCTCAGTATATGCATCAAACAATTTTCCATTAGTCATGGTGTCCAAAACTTTACCACCCTGTGATTTGGACATCTCAAGCCAAGCCGTCGCAAATGGGCCGCAGTTTGAAGCTGAAACTGCCAGGACTTCACCCTGGGTGGAGACTCCAAGGACATTTGTAGTCAGGTTGGCTAGGGCTAGATTGGGTGACTGAGGTATTGATGTTAAATTGCAGTTTGTTCCTTGCGTGCGTAAAGCCTGGGCTTCGACTTCGAGTTGATAAGCCTGATCAGCATCACCAAATTCTCTGGCTAATCTGGCCTGCTCTTCTAGTTCAGAAACTCTTAAGTTAGTAGTTGATGCATTATCAAATCCATCTGTAATATCGTTTACTACTCTTGCTATATCTGGTAATACAGCAACTCCAGGAAGTGGTGGGATATCCTCAGCTGCCTCTAATAATCTACCTGCTACTTCAAATGGAATAACTGTTCTTCCTGCTTCTTCCATAGCATTTCTAGATTGCCCAAAACGGTTGAGAACCTGGTGATACTCGTCAATATTTTTGGCTCTAACATAGATTACTCCCTGTCTCCAGATATCTTCTATTGCTCCCAGTATCGCCACTTCCTGTTCTTCCGGATTAATACCGTTTTCAATCAGATTAATTGTCCTGTCTCTTGGTACTCGTAATATCTCAACTGCCTCTGCTCCTGATGCACTGGTTCTGGGACTTTTTTTACCGGTTGCCCATTCAAAAGCAAAATCAAAATCATTTGTTGATGATATGAGGAAACTTAAACATTCACTATTTGCTCCACAATCTGCATGAATATCACTTATTACTTCCAGAGTGGAGGTCTGAGGGCCCAGCTTTTGTCTGATTCTCACCGCCTCACTCTTAAAGTCTGCGATGAGTTGCTCTTTTTTTGCGCTCGGAGACTTGGAAAGAAGATCTATAACATCCTGATCCGTCATTTTGTTTCCTTTGGCAATCAAGGCCTGTAAATCTTCTATTGTTGCAACCCCGTTTCTGACCATTGGCGGGACTTCTGCCCTTTCAGGAACTACTCTGCCTACACCTCTGAATAAGGTAATATAGTTTGGATCTTCCACGCGGATTGCAGGTCTGATGATATACCCTCCAATATCAAACCGGCTAATAGCATAAGGTGTTGCGTCCCCTGGAGCATACCACTGAATATTTACCGGTAACCCATCACTTGAATATTGGATCTTTCTTATAGCCTCTGAAAGATCGGCTGGCTCCCTGCTGCTATCGATCAAAGTAAATGAATCACTTCCTCTCTGACTCTTCAATCCTCGGTCCACAATTCGATGAATCTCATCTTCTGAAGGCGCTACATACTGACCTCCCAGCCTTTGTGCTATTTCAGTAAAATGAGCATCAGTCGATTGTTGTGCATTTAGCGCTTCAGACACGAACTGTCTTTCATCATTTGATAGTGATCTGCCCAATCTTTGTTCAACTGTTTGCAAACTAACTCCTGGAGAATCATCTATTACCACATCCCCTCTTCTTAAAATCTGCGCCTGACCCTCAAGTGTTAATGCTAAATCGTTATTTCCTAGCGTTCTGGCTACATCCGCTGCTCTTTCCAGTTCATCTGCTGCAACTACCCTAGCTCCATTAACCAAATCTGCTGTTTCAGCTGCTGCATCAATTAGAGGGCCTGCTCCTGGTACATTAGTCAAAACTTGTCTTGGGGTCACTACAGGATTTGGATTCACTTTTTTGGCAACATCAGCCACTGCTTGGTCTAACTGCTCTGGAGTTCCTGAAAATCCTGCTCTTAGTAAATTATCCCGTATGGTACTTTCAGGGATTGGTTCCGGTATCCATGTTTTAGGTTCATAAAATCTTTCCCAACCATCAATATCACTAATTACTTGCGATATAGCTACCTCTTGAGAAACATTTGGAACTATGACATTTTCTGAACCGATAAAAGTTATTGGGAATTCTGGAATTTCTGGGTTTATAATCCGGGTATCGGCTCTCCAGGCTGCCAGAGTTTTCGTCTCTGGAGTAGGATTGTTTTTGAAAGTAATAGTTACTCTTGCATCCTCTCGCAAAACTCCTTCTATTGAATATCCCTGCACATTTGGATTGTTGCGAATCTGAGTACTTACAAAACTACTTGGAAGAGGTTCACTATTTCCTCTAATAACAGCATTCACTGCTTCGGCTGTATCAGCGACTACATCCGCTACTGCCTGTACTGGAGCAGGTGCACTTACTGCAGCTGCTCTGACCGCTGAGGCTGCATTTTCAGTGGCACTACCTGCTGTATCTACTACTCCTTGAACAGCACCGGTTGCGTTTTGAACAGCTTGTTCGACTGCTGGGACTGCAGCTGGGTTGGCTGGGGCAACCGTATTGGCTTGCTTTAGATGCAGATAAAGATCGATTTTATCATCAGCCGACAAGAAATTTGGGTTTATTCCTCTTCTGGTTAATTCCTCTCCTACTCTGTTTGCCACAGTTGCACTAGGGATCCTGTATTCAGCTCGGATTCCAGGAAGTATTTCATTTTCTAGCTCCAAATAAATTGGCTTTAATCTGGAAATTGTTTCATTTAAAGGTGCCAGTTCTCTATTAAATTGGTCTATAGCTGCTTGGTTGAGAGTCCCGGCCGCTCTGGCTTCCTCAACTCTTTGCATCACCAGTTTTTGCTGTTGGACAGCATTGGTATACGCAGGTTTAACCTGTTCAAGCCGATCTTCTGCCTGAATTAATAAAGCTCTGATCTCAGGTAATTGATCTAAGTTTGCTCTAGCTGAAGCATGTCTTAGATTGTTTTCCAAAGAAATATAAAAGGCATCAAGTTGATCCCCCAGATCATCCACTGCTGCAGATACTGCATTACCGGTTCTTGGATTTGTTGGCACCTCTCTTATAGCTTGGGCAAAAGGACTAAGGGTATTAGCTAAATCAACCTGCTGAACAACAGAAGATGTCTTTATGGTTGAGGACTGTTGAAGAGGCAGTCTGGCTTCTAGTTTCTGGTTTATGATATCAATACCGTTTTCAAGTTCTGACAGAGACATATTTTGATCAACAGATACAAATCCTCTGATCCATTCTGGTTTAATTTCACCAAGAACCAATTGCTCGGATCCGACTGTACTTGGATATAAAATTGAACTAATATCATTTACAACAGACTTTGGAACATCCATTACGATTACCCCGTTTAGTACTTCTCCTGGCCTTCTACCAAATCTGAAGGCTTCCTCTACGCTGTTAGTCGTTGAAACAAAAAGGCTGCCGCAGTTTTGACCGCGTTGACAGTCATTATGCAACCAGGCAAGAATTTGATCGTTGGTCCAATCGGGATTATTTCTTTTCTGAACCTGTATTTGGTCTCGAATAAAGTCGATTGTACTTTGATCATCTAGTTTATCGATTAAATCATCATAAGTAATTTTTCCATCCCAAAAATCAAATATATCCTGTGTGCTCACTTCTCCAGATCTGGCTAATGCTGCTAACTGCGGGGTATTCATATCAAAATCTCCCACTCCTCGATAAAGCCTGACAGTGTCTTCTGCTGGTATCGTTTTTGGAGGAAACACAATCAATCCTTGTGGGATGGTTTCTATACTTTTGAAAGTTGTTGTTCTGCCTGTTGTAGAACTAATCGTCTGTAAAACAGGCCCCGTTGGTCTTTCATTAACAGTTACACCACTTATTCCAAGATCTCTCCTAAATGCAGCTAACTCCCTAAACTGATCCTCTACTTTAAAAGGAATAAACTCTCCCCCATTGGCTGATGCCATAGCGGCTAATTTCTCATCTCTTTTTCTGACAATCTCCGCTATCTGCTTCATTTTTGCCTGAACTTCTGGACTTGAATTTGCAGTATCTTGGTCTATCAGGCGATTCAATTCATCATAACTTTGCTCAATGACTGACTCTTGCACTGCCTGACTTTGTGGATTGATCTCATCAGATATCCTTCTAACTGCCTCATCCAAAGATGGATCATTTGGATCATACCCCCGCCTAATAAGAGTTAATCTGATCTGGTTTTCACTGACTGGAGAAGATGTTATCTGGCCTGTATTGCTGTCAAAAATTACTTTTTGTCTTCCAACCAGATCTGCCTTAGCTTCTTTTTCAATTTGTTCAGCAGAAATAGGTGTCACTGTAGAGGGAGATGTTGGGGATATATTCTGGATATTTACGTCAATTGCGTTATCAAAACGTGACTGGAATCTGGTGGTACCAGATGAAACTGGCTCTTTTTCAATTTCTATATTTTTCTCCCAGAAACGAACGGTTCTTCTGGGTGAGATCTCCTCAAGCTGGCTAAAAACAGCAGAGGCTTTTTCGCCTACCTTGGGTGCTGTTGAGGTAGAAATAATAACTTTTTCCAGCTTAATACTATCACCGGATCTGTTAAAAATACCAATTACAGCTTGCGGATTAATTCCTGCATCAGGAGTTAGTAAAAGTTCCCCATTTGAATCTAGATACAATTTTACTTCAGTACGTCCGGTGATTCCCTGCTGTTTTAATGCTTGTTCAATCTGTGATAAGGTTCCTTTGTTTTGATTTGTTACCAGTTCCTGTTCTAATCTTGCATCGACATTAATTTGTCTTAATAACGCGACCTCTGCTTTGTAATTGGTAACTACTTGCTGTGCTTCAGCTAACTCTCTTTGAGCTTTGTTTACTACAGCAATCTTATCGTTCATAATGCCAATTGCCGCGGCCAATTTTTCTGCGCCATCTGGGGATAGTTTAGTTGAACCTAACTTCAGATTATCGGCCGCACTTTTTACACCAGCATCATCAGCCTTGCCTACTGCCGCCTCGAGTGCTGCTGTATAATTCTTCCAGCTCTCCATAAATCTGGCCTCATCAACTGGATTTGGAGTTCTGTTGTAGTTGAAGAGATCCCTGTAGGTCTGAACATACATTTTCTGGGTAGCATCTACTTCTTTCCAGAGTTTGCCTTTTGTTACATCAAGTGCCTTTTCATTGTCTGTAATCGTTTTCTTGGCTTTTATAAAGGTGCGGGTGGCTTCCAGCCTCATTTCATGAGCCTGTTCAGCTGTCAGATCTCCTTTTGCCAGTTCTGCTTCTAATGTTTTAATTTTTTGAGGGCTGAGATCTTGAAATGCCTGATCAAGAACTGTTTTAGCATCTTTTAACTGTTTCTCGGTCAATTCCTGCCGTAATCTGGCTTCGTTGATTGCGGTTTGATTGGCGCCTATTAGCTGCTGCAAAATACTTCTATTTTCTACTTCCTTCCGATAAGCAACAGCATGTTCATTGGCGATCCTGGCTTCTTCCAATTTTGTAAACGCATTGTCAAATGCTTGTTGTAGCTGGTCAAGCTTGGATTTTTCCTGGGTATAAACTGTGGCTGCTTGGGCTCTTTGTTGGACTCTTTGGGCTGTATCAATGACAACTGGCTGCTGGGGCGTCTGACCGGTGACTCTATTCCACAGATTTCTGACCAGGTCAAAGAATCCAGCTGATTGTGGAGCTGTCTGGGCTGTTTGAGGTGCTGCATTATTTGCAACGCCAGGCTGTGGTTGGGATTGGGCTGCATTTGGCTGTGGGTTGCTGGCAGCTGCTCCGGTATTTGGAGCAGCATTAGCTGTGTTTTGAGCAGTATTACCATTTGGATTGAAGCGGGGATCTGCTCGCAGCTGGTCTGGTGTAAATTCTTCCGGTGGTCTGCCGTCTCTATATTTTACCGTGATTTTTTGGCCTGTTGCATCGCTTGAGACATTGTAACCACTAACCTCAGGATGTCTTTTAACTGCATTTAGTAAAAGTGGGTCAGCAGGTGTTTGTCCAACTGCTGCCTGTGCTGTTACAGGAGGGGTTTGATTTGCTACAGGCGGAGTATTTCCAGAAAAACGGCTGGTTACCGAGCTAAAACCATCAGCAATCCGCTCAAATATATTTGGTGTTGGAGGCGGGATTGAAGCAACCTGGGGAACCTGATCTAGTGGTAGACCGTATTGATTTTGGATAGCTCTGGCCTGGGCCTGGGTTAGCTCACTGTTGGCAATATCAATGATGTTTGGATCGACTGAAGCCCCATGTTCCTGTAACAAGTTTAAATTATTTACTCGGTCCTGTGCCAATCGAACTTCTGGAACTTCTTTGACTGTTTCTCCTAAATCAGCAATTATGGCCTGAGTCCTGGCCCCCCGCAGCTCTAAAGCTGCTTGTTCAGCCTGGGCTTTCAGAGCATCAATCTGACTAACTGGTAGTTCGTTTCTTTCAGCAGCTTGGTATGCTTGCTCAGCATTATTAAATTTCAACTGCGCATCATATATACCTTGGTCATATCTAGCTAGATCACCGACTTGTTTAGAGGCGGATTCATATGCAGAATCCAGTAAGGCTTCGGCATTTTTTACTTTAGTATCTGCCAAATCTAAATAGGCGGGAACAAGTGGGTCATTTTGTAAAGTTGGATCTGCAGCGATTGCTCTTTCGAAATCTAATTTAGCCTGTTGAGTCCTAGCGAGATTGTCTTGGGCAGCCAAGACAGCTTGGCTGGACGCAGCAATAGCATCATCAGCATTTTTGGCATATTTAGGAGCATCCCAAACAGCAGCATCAAAGAATGCCGGGATTTTATTCCACCCCGGGGCATCAATCGCTGAACTAACAGCACCCCGAAGTAATCCTGCTGCTTCTGGAATGGCTTCTCTGACACCTACTTGAGCCAGTCTGACGCCACCTCTGGCCAGAAGAGGCACTGCCTGAAAAACATCCAGACCAGTCAGTGAGGCAAAACCTGTTCCACCTGTGACTGCTGCAATTGGTAAAGCAATAGCTCCTGTTAATACCATATTTCCTACTGATTCAGTTGTATTAAGCTGCATCTCCCAGCTAAATTTGCCTGGCTCAGTATTATTTTTGACATACTCTGCAGCATAGCCATAAGCACTGTAATCAGTTTCTAACTTTGTTACCTGATCCGGATTCAATCCAAGTGATGAGGCGGCGTTTGCTGTACAGAATTCATAATTGGCGGCACCTCCACCCGAAGCCATGCAAGAATTTTTTGCATTAATATATGAATTG
>CAYOMO010000068.1:0-8455 GCA_964405065.1 uncultured Gammaproteobacteria bacterium | reverse complement strand
ATCCTGGATTCGCCAGACGTCGATCTTGGGTTGAGCTACGACGGGTTCAGGGTCGGCAGGAGTAGGGTCTTCTTTTGATATAGTCTGCTCAGGTTTATTTTGTGGCGCAGAATGTACCGTATAGTCACCTTTCTCATCTTTTATGAAAGACACACCAAATCCCAAAAACACCGCCATGTCAGGCGTCCCTATAAAATAGGATTCTGGGATCGACTTGAATATAGCAATAAGATTGTTACCAATGAGGTAGGGGATAGTTTTCATATCAAGAGCACCCAACGCCTCTTGAATTTTCTTGGCTCTCACCAGAATATCACCTTGAGAATCACTAAGGTTTCTAGCTATCTCGAGTAATGGTTTTTGCACCGCAGTCAATTCATCACTTGATTGATGTTCTGCAGCGAGATTGTTCATAACATGATACTAGCAGTTTGCACTAGACACATCAACTCGACAACACGGCCTGCCAGGCTTCAAATTATAGGACGTTTGTGTTACAATTGCGACCTAGTCGGATCTTTACTACAGAGGATAAAAAAAACATGAGCTGTGTTGTGCTTTATATAAGGGCACCAGAAAACAGTGGCTATACCACCCCGAATGCAATGAAACGGGTTGACGACGATCTGACAGCTAACTACTCAACAGTGATGTTCTGTCCACCCCCTTTAGGGTTGCCCGTACAGGAAGCTGATGGTACTTGGCAAGTCCGAGTTCTTAACTCAATGATGGCGGGGATTGTGAAAGGTGTTCTCAGTGAACATTACGGCTTCACGATCGAACGCGAAGAAACTATAGGGTAGGCAAACACCAGATTAACAGCATAAGCTTGTTTGCTCAAAGACCCCGCCCTTCAAGGCGGGGTTCTATTTTTTTGAAACCAAAGCAATCACTGATTGATTAGTAATATCGTTTGGAGTGGCTTGTGCTTTTCCGAAGTTACCTCGAATGCCATCAGTCAATCTCTCAGTATTCCAGTCCTCTGAGAACCAGGTATCTTCTCCCGTGCCCGTTGATTCAACATCTCCAATCAAAACTATTCCCTTGACATTCTCTCTTTGTAAAAATTGAGTTGTCCAATTCACATCAGGAGGCATCCATGAACTCAAAAGAATGGTTTGACCACTTTGGGTGTACTTTTCCACAGCTTCCTCTGCTGATAATTTTTCAACTGGAAAAGTCGTTTCTGCAATCTTTCCTTGTGTTTTCCAACTTTCATCATCAGTTGCTATGACTTCAATAGCATGGGTATATCCTTTTTTTTTAAGTTCTTCACTGAGGAAATGTGCTAGACGTCCATCACCAGCACCAAGTTCGACAATAGTAATGGACGTGTCTTGTGACCTTCGATTTATCAATATATTGTTTGCAATTCGGATAATTTGAGTTGTTAAATCCTCGATCATTTCTTTTGTTAAAAGTTGAAATATCTTATTTTCTTCAAAAAAATTCTTCCAATCCATATTGATCTTCAAATCACCATCAGGTTCTGGGAATACTTGCCTAACTTGATCTTCGGTTGGTAAAAAATTTGGCTCTTTAAGCAACTCAAGAATCTCATCCGTTGTTTTATTTTCATTCTCCACCATAAATAAAGACTAGCAGGTGATTTATCTAATAGCAAATACTGTTGAAGGAGGTAACAGATAAATCTTAAGTGTAACTTGAAAGACTCGGTTGCTTTTTATTATCAGGTTTTATATTTAGTAAGTAAAAGATGGCATTCCCAGCAGTATTAGCTAGCTTCTCATCGTCTATTTTTGGGTCAATTCCTAAAAAAATCACTAGCACTTCTCTAATAGCTTTCTCTATTGTTGCTTTTACTTCTGGGGATAATGAGCTGAAAATCAAGAATATTTCGTTGCTAGTTGTGATTAATGTGCTTGAAATAATAGAATACAACTCAATTGTAGCATTAAAGAGTAGATGCTATTTTAAATGAATGGAGATATATGACAGGAGAACATGAACAATTTCACTATGTAGCAACCAGACTTGTGCAGCGTGGGAAAAGACCTAATGGTGAGTTTTGGGAAAGTGATGTGACTTTACTGAAAAGAGCTGATGGAAAATTAGACGTTGAATATTCTGGAAGGAGTATTACTGTTGAAGGAGACGAAGTTCAAAGTTGGTTGGATAGAGCAGGATTGGACGAAAATCTAAAACCTGTTGATAGCAATTAAATCTTTTGTTACTTAGAGCCGGCAGTCGAAAGGCTGTCGGTTTTTTGTTTATTTAGGTTCTAGTGTACTGAGTAGTCTATTATTTCTGATCTGGAAAAGGATGTTGTCTGAGTGACCCGCTTGGTGGGATCTCCCGGCAACTCACTGCGTTCATTGTCGGATTTGTGGAATGAAATGATAACTGAGTTCCAGATCAAGAGTCCTATAGATAAATATATCTTCTGTCAAACTTTACTACATTAAGTTGAATCCTTAACGAGTTGAAAATATGACAGTACGTTCTCCATATCCTTAACCATTTGTCGATATAATCCATACTGAGTAGATGATTCTTCATTTGGAAAAGCCCCATTTGGGTCCCCCGACGCGTAGTTTCTTAAACTAGTGAATTTTTTTTCAAGTGCCGTCTGTATTGGCTCAAACCAATTTTTTAATTCAGTCAACTTTGTTTCCATTTCATCTTTTGTTGTGATGGCGGTTATTTCCTTCAAAAATGCCTCTGCCTTTGCAACCATATTCACACCCTGGCCTTCATTAAAAACAGTTAGGATTGATCTGCCAATTTCCGCATTTGCCTGTACAGAGATTTGATACATTCTATTTATATTCCCTTGAAATTCTGCTACAGCACTTTTAATAGCCGAGAGATTAATTTCACCACTGTGTTCATGTGTAGCACTCAGTGTTGCTTCTTCGTCAAACTTATTGTTAAGCGTTCCTGGTAGTTTCTCTTCTATCACACTATCTTGAGTTCGTGACATTTCGATACCTTTTTGCCTCATAAACTCAGTCATAACCGGATCTGCCATAATTTGATCATTCAAAACTTTAAGCGCCTCTTGATCCCCAGCTTCTTTTGCTATTTGTCCCTTTGCAACATATTCTTTTGCTGTCGATAGCAGTTTATTTTCGGCTTTGACCTCATCCATCGAAAACTGCCGATCTTCATAATTTTCCTGAGGGCGTAAACCTTTTTGTTCTGCTATCGCCATTTCCTCAAATGATTGATTTGGCTCTGACATAGTCACAATTATAGAAGTATTTAGAAAAATCTAGAAGAGTTATATACTGTTTACAAACTCTCAAAAACACGATATGTGTCGGATCTTTGGAATGAAATAATAACCTTATTCCAGAGTGAACGGCCTATAGATCTGTTCTAATTTGATGTGGTTAGATCTAATACTCAAGAAATTTGTTACGAAATTCGAACGTTAGACTAATTTTTTCACAAAACGTTGGGCTTTCGTCTCAAAACCGTAATTAGCATAAAACTGATGAGCTCTTAGTAGCTGGTTATCTGACTCAAGATTTACCTTTACAACATTCCTTGACCTACACCAGCTGAGAAATGCATCCATGAGTTGCTCAGCCCCTCCCTGTCCACGAAAATCCTTCTTAACAAAGAACTCTTCCACCTCAGCTCTAAAGTCTCCACTGCGTAACATTGGACAGAGATAACCTGTGATTATTCCGACAATGGCATCATTTTCGTCAATCAACAAAGAAATATGGTAATTTTCATCTTCTAAGAGTTTATCAAAAATTTTCGGACCGCCATTTATGGCTGTATCTGAAAATCCTTCTTTTCCAGTTATTTGTTCAATACAATCAGCTCGGAACTCGTCCAAAAGATTAAGAATGTTTGTTTTGTCAGGCTTATTTGCGGTTCTTATTCTCATACACTGGATTCTATCTTAAAAATTTCACTATGTTTAGACATAACGTCTTCACTCACAGTAGGTATTCCTTCCAATTTGATTAAATGCGGTTTTTTTATTAACAGACTTGCAAATCTTTGTAATATTTCTTTTCTGGTACCTTTATTTGAATGGGGGTTAATAACAACAGCTTCCGGATTTTGTGGATTAAATAAACAGTTTTCAATAAAATGATGACTTTGCCGTCCTTTTTGATTGGGATAATCAATCGCTGTTGCTGGTTCGTCTGTAAAGTCACAATTTATCACTATCAGAAAAGTATCTGGAAACGCTGTTATTGCTCCAAAATCTCCATTACCTAATTGGTTGGCTTGGTTTGCTATGAATCTGGAACTTCTCACAATAGCCAGTGATCCTCTGGCTAAATTATCAATGGCTGCTCCGGTATCACCACAGGCATTGCCTTCAAAAACACAGTTTGATACTCGTAAATATCCACCCAAATTTGAAATCGCTCCGCCACAAACTGCTGAGACATTACTTTCAAAGACACAATTATTTAGTTCCACCATGGATCCTACTCCCATGGTTATTGCGCCACCATCTAAATAGCGAAAAATATTGATTCTTTTGGAGGGATGATTTAGGGAACTTTGTTGTGCACTTTGATCAAATGTATTTCCCCCAGTGAATGTTACACCTGATACTTTTAGCGTGGCATTATCCTCAACATAGATAAGGTGTGTTGTCTTGTTCTGACCATCAATTATAGTATTTGATTTCCCAATAAGCTCAATTGATCGTGAAACTCTTAACAAACAAAATTGATGATCGGACTGGGGTTTGAAGCTGCCCTCCAAAATTATTCTGGTGCAACCACCGCTAATAGCAGCATCTACTAACTCTTGCAAGCTCTTTGATTCATCGGGTCGAATAGTAATTTTTTTTGAACGAAATTGCTCAGGAAGCATGAAAGTATTATATCGTTATCTTGACACGCTGTTGACAACGTGAGCTCAACTTGGTGTAACTGTCGGGGAAACAGGACTCGAACCTGCGGCCTCACGCTCCCAAAGCGTGCGCTCTAGCCATCTGAGCTATTCCCCGGCTAGTATAATGGGCTATTGTAACATGACTTCACGCATATTTTGGATAGACTGGGTGAGAGTGCTAGCTGCGTTTGCGGTAGTATTGCTGCATGTCTCGGCACAAATCATGGTCGATCCCGGCCCGATCGCTCCACACAGCTGGTTGGTGGCAAGTTTTTATAACAGCTTGACGCGTTGGGCAGTGCCAGGATTTGCTGTCCTGAGCGGATTTTTAGTTTTTCGGGAAAGCACTACCTATGATCGCTCAGCCTGGCTTATTTTTTGGCGCCGGAGACTGGGACAACTTAGTTTGCCTCTGCTATTTTGGACCATAGTTTATCTAGTGCTGTGGCATCCGACACCGCCCCAGCTTACACTAACGGCACACTGGTGGCACTTGATAATGTTCGACCAACCCTTCGAGCACCTATATTTTATCTGGGTTCTCATGGCACTGTACTTAATGTCTCCGATATTGGTAATGGTGATAGAAAAACTTGGATCGTGGAAAAGCCTGTTTGTTTTAGCAGTTTTTTTTCTGTCATTTGCTTGGCCTGAGAAAAGATTTTTGCCCCTGATTTGGATCCCCTGGACTGGATATTACTTACTCGGTGGTGCTTTGACCTATCTCAAGACACCTTCACGGCAACTGACATGGCCACTGGTTTTTGGATGTGGTTGGTTACTGGCGTGTTTAGGCACCTGGGCTATAGTGGCCGACCATACTTTAGTCCGCCAGCTCACCCATAATTTAGCTTGGTTTGGATTTTTCCATCCCAACACTGTCATCCAAACAATTTTGATACTTGGTTTTTCGGCCACGCTTCCATTTTTCCGGAGGCCTATACCGTTAGCCAGACACACATTGGGAATTTATCTGATACATCCGCTACTGGTAAAAATTGTCTCGCCGTGGCTGATCCGACACTCTACCTGGGCACTCTTTGCTATACCGATCACGGCTGGACTTGTTTTTAGCTTGAGCTATTTGGCTGCTTGGGGATATGGAAAAATATATAGTACACTGCAGTTATGGATAAAATCGAGAGTACCAAAACTGAAAATCAACAAAGCCTAATTCACCCAGAACCCTTCACAAAAAGCGATCTCAGAGCACTTATCGATCTTTTAAGAAACAATGACTTGAGCACCATCAAAACGGTTTCACCGCGAGATATTACTCGTAAAGACATTATTTCTTATGCTTATAGTCGCTTAATGGCGTATTTTTTAGAAAAAGCCACACAGGCTGTGCAAAATTTTGACATCCAAACCCAACCATTAGAAATACTTTCGGAAAAACTCAAAGAAATCGTGCTTGACTTAGACACCATACCTGATGGTATTCCACTTACACAGACACAAAGAGCGACACTAGAACAGGGTATTTCTCTTTTTATTGAAGACATTGCAATATTTCACTCTTTGTTACCAGCTGAAAAACCAGAAACATATATTAGAAAACACTTGGGTCCAAGATTTCAAAATCTACCAGATCATTCATTTACCATAGACTATACTTCATATCCTGGTTCAATCGTGCTTTTGTTTAATTCAAGAAGATATTATGAACAGGTAGCGCCACCAGATAGCGAGGGCGTATACAATGAAAACCTTGGCCAAGAATTCACATTTGGCCGAATTCTTTTAGTTTACGATGGCAGCATTAACACAAGTTCGATTGTGCACCATGAGTACCTTCATTTTCTCCAAAAAAAATTGCTCTCAGTACACAAAACAAAACCAAAAAAAGCTCGCCTCGAGAACGAATTGTCACGCAAACTTGCCCCTATTGATGAAAAACTACTAACACTTTCATCTGAAAAAGATGATCTTCTCCAAAAAAAATATACTGAGCTATCCTACACTGGCAAAGTATCCGATGCTTTACGAAAAAAAATAGCCGATATATCACAAGGAATACAATCAATTACCCAAAAAAAAGATCAAGTATCCTTCTTCGTCCATGAGTCACTTTCGTCATATCCCGATCCAGAGATACAAAAGGCCTTTGAAAAAGTGAAAAGAGAATTGCAAGCCTATGCTGTTGCGAATAATCAATTACCTAATTCATTTGTGGCCGACACTTTAGGAAAAGGATTTACGGAGTCATTGTCACAAAGTACACAAGGTTCACTTTTTCTCAGAGAACTTGGAATCTTAAAAGAAACTCTTCGACTTGCTACCACAGCTGACCTGGCTCCCCAGGAACTAGGTTTTCTAGTTTCAAGTGCGCGTACTTTAACTGAAGCCTCAAAATTTGTCTATTTGCATTATATGCAAGCACCCCGACGGTACACTTCAGATGAAATACATTTTTTGAAATCTATACCTAAAGCGGCCTAAACAAAAAATAACAACAGGTGCCTCGAGAGGGAATCGAACCCACACTCCCTTGCGGGAACGAGATTTTAAGTCTCGCGCGTCTACCAATTCCGCCATCGAGGCGAGGCACACTGGACTGAGCAATTATACTCATAAAACCACAAAAGTAAAATAAAAAATCCCCCAATCATCAGATTGGGGGACTGTCATGTCAGTGCGTGGACCTAGCTGTTTGCAATGCTATCGACAAATAAAACGAAAGCCACAAAAGCCAACAACACTAAATACACCACTGCCAGTGCGGCAGCAATACCTACCATAATCGGCGAGTAGGCTGCTGCATACAGCGACTCGTACCACATCAGGTAGGCCACTGCCAAAATCAACAACAAAAGCAACAAAGTGAGACCACCAATTTTGCCTTGGCCGTTTACTAAAGTATCGATGGCAGACGCGCCAATCACCAGGACAAAACTGCAGACCACCAGCCACAACATAAAGATGATCGGATTCCAAACCAGAAACTGATTTTGGGTATCATCTTCTGTCCAACCCAGGTGAACAACCACCTTATTCTGATAGGTGTTGATGCTCTGATACTTCGGGTAAAAAGTCACCCCGTCATCAACATACACCGGCTGGGTGGGTTCGGACTCAGACAAAGGCTGGGTTTGGCGTGCATCCAGATAGAGCAGGACGCCTATCACCAAAAAAAACGTATACAGCCCCACTTGGCTTAACAGCAACGTTGTTTTACTCACGCTTAGTCTCCTTTTGACATTTACCTTGCGTGGACATGATTTCAAAGAACTGCGTGGTAGTATACCATAAGTAGTCCCATAATTATGTTATCACTTAAAGACACTATCAGCTTTCAACATTGGGTTATCAACTATTATAAGAAGTATGGTCGCCACACTTTGCCTTGGCGTCAAAACTTGGATCCCTACCGGGTTTTAGTTTCTGAGATCATGCTCCAGCAAACTCAGGTCGACCGTGTTACACCAAAATTTCAGCATTGGATCGATATTTTTCCCACTGTAGTGACATTGGCTGAAGCTACCCCAGCTCAAGTCATTATTGCTTGGCAGGGCCTGGGATATAATCGACGTGGTCTAAACCTCCAACGTGCCGCTCAAAAAATCGTCTCTGATCACCAGGGTCAAATCCCTCAGGATCAAGTAGAACTAGAAAACTT
>CAYOMO010000067.1:0-8467 GCA_964405065.1 uncultured Gammaproteobacteria bacterium | reverse complement strand
TGATGGAGGGCCATTTACCACCAACCCTGAGATAGAAAATAGATGCGGAGTCAGATACAAATAACAATAGGCCTTTGCCTGACTACCTTCTATAATCAGGCTGTTGCATGGAAAGAGGGGATCTTCTGTTTTTAGATTAACTGCCCTCTGTTTTTCCCAGTTTAGACGATCATGATCTCCACCAGAGATTTGTTCCATGATAATCCCCCCCACACATTCTGCATATTCACGGTTTTTTCTTTGTGGGGTTCCTGTTTTTTTGCATAAAGCAACTGCTTCAGCTAAATTATAATTGGTATATGCGAGGATCCCATGTCCAAGACCGTGATAACACATGGTATAAGCACCTTTACCCCCGGGAGCCTTTTCACAAACCTGTGCAATCTTCGACAAAGCAGCATCTCCTGTATCAAGAAACAAGCCGACGGCTACGGTATGTGAACAAGCATTTCTAAAATCTTGAGTACAGTATTTCATACCTTCGGCTCCTTGCTGCTGATATAGAACTTCACCTACAACGTGTCCAAGTAAATGCAAATCCGTATTTGGAGGCAGAGAAGCATTTTTCAAAACTTCATATGCATATACTGCCCCTTTATTTTTTGCCAACTGTCTGAAATATAGCTTCATATCTTCAAAATCTAAATGCTTTTCAGAAAGTTGTTTGATCTCTGGATAACCATTTTTAGTGTTGAAATTATCAATATGATTTATATTTACAACTACTAGTAAAACAATTAACAGACAAATAAATACAATAATTCCAAGGGTAAAAAAACAAAATTTACTATTTTTATATTTCATGGCCAAGGGTAAGGAGTCTAATCATTCAACATTTATAGTTCCTCTAAAAAAAGGCTGTAAATGATCATGAAATCGCCAGCTTCCTTTTTTGTCAAATCTAAATTTCCAGATGTCTGAAGCATTAATCGGCTCCTGTGGGTCAAATTCGGGATAAATTCCATGAGTAGGGTGTAAATCGGATGCCGGCCAAAACTGACGGTTTTGCTCAGATTTAAATTCTATGCTATCACCTTTATTGATAGTTATCGTTTGGGGTTCAAAACCATTTTCCTTCAATAATATAGTCTTTGTCTGACTATGAGGTTTTGGGTATAGAAAAAAAACTGCTAAAATGATTAAAATTCCAAGTAGAATAAAAAAAAGTATTTTCTTTGAATGAAGCATCCCTCTTATATTAACATGTTTGAGCTTAAAAAAATAATTAATTTCTATCACATATTTGGTCAAATTCTTTTTCTCCTTATACCATTACTCTTTTTAATACCTTTTCAATTTAAACAAAACTTATATTTAAATCCAATATTTTGGATAATTATTATTTCTGGAGTATTGATCAGCCCAGTAGCGATTAGCCATGTAGTAACTAATTTAAAAAGTAAAATACTTCGCTTGTTTTTAATTTATTTAATTTTTTTAGGTATACTTACAATTTTTTCATCAGATATTGGTATAAGTTCAGCGATACTTTTTTTAAATTTAAGTTATGCTGGTTTTTTTTTGAGTTCAAATTATTTCCTGTCTGAAGTCCAATTAAAGAAAGTATTTATAAATATTTTTCTAGGAGTGGCTACTTTATTATCAATAATTTCTTTTTGGAATTTATTTATATACAAATATATTAATTTAGAGAAAGAGGGGATCAGTTTTATGTGGATTTATTATGGACACAATCACTTGGCCGTTTTATTGATTATTGCCATACCGATATTGTTTTTCAAAATTTTGGATGTTAAAAAATATTTACACAAATATTTGATATTAACACTAGAGATATTCTTGATATTTAGTCTTCTTATAACTTTTTCCCGGGGGGCAATAATAGCACTAATTATGGCATATATTTTAGGAGTTATTATATTTAGGTTTCGAAAAAAAATAACGACATTTTTTATGTGGCTATTTATACCAGCAATTTTAATAATCTTTGCGTTAGTTTTTACATTGATTCTAAAATCTTCAACCGGAATTGAATCAAGAATCGGTAATATCTCTAAAGGTATTGAGATGTTCATCGAAAAACCATTAATTGGATTTGGACCAGGCACTTTCAATAACTATACCAAATCAGAAGTAAAGCATGTTTTTTTTGCTCACAACCTTTTTATCCAAACAATTTCTGAGCAGGGGTTAATTGGGTTATTAACTTTATCTTTTCTGTTAATTTCTCTGTTTGTTAAAGAGGGTAGTAGAATAAACAAATTGAAATACTGTCATTCGAAATTTTTTTATATTAGCTTGTGGATTGGTTGTTTGGGTGTGATTTGCAATGAGTTTGTAGATTTTGATCTTCAACTACCTTCTTTGGGGTTGTTTTTTTGGATTCTTCACGGATTGCTATATCAGTCATACGATTTTAGTATACGTACAATTGAAAAAAAACGAAGATTAGAGTAAGGTATCAAAATGTCTATATGCTATTAAATCAAAATTTAAATTATTCTGGAACAAATAAAATAGTTCACTATATAAAAATAGCCGGATGTGTTTTTCAAATAACTAGTTACATAAATGAAGATCAACTAGCTCTGGAAAATTTTTTTATTGAAAGAATAAAACAACTATATATTGGATTTATTTTAGTTAATAAACCTGAAATTATTGATTTTGAAATCAATATTTATCCTACATCTAGCTATGATTTTATGCTGAACAAAAGGTCCAAACATTTTTTTATGGGGATATCTCAAAGAGCTAGCGAAAGAGAGGTTATAACTAATTACAATATAAGTGATATTCAGTTTCAGATAATTTTAAGGGGGTTATGTCAGGAATATTTATCGAAAAAAAAGGGATTTTTAATGCATGGTTCATCTGTAGAGGTAAAAAATAAAGCAAATATTTTTCTTGGTGAATCCGGAGCCGGTAAATCGACCATAATGTCGATGTTGTCAAATGAGTATGCCCCACTTGGCGATGATTCATTTTTCATTAAACGTGAAAAAGGTAATTTTGTTTTTTATTCAACTCCGACTAAAGAAAAAAATTCCTGGTTCGCCAAAAGCTGCTATCCACATTTGATTGGAAATATTTTTTTGCTCAAAAAAGGCAAAAAACATCTGATAAAAAAAATTAAGGATAAGAAAACAATATTTAATGAAATTTTGCAACAACTTTATGTAGATAAAACAACCATGAACAAACAGTTAAAATATTTGGTATCTTTCATAAATGATTTTGATAATTTTTATTCACTTGAGTTTAGTTTAAAAAATGAACATGAGCTCATAAAAATAATAAATAATTTCCAAATAAAATGAAAGATAAGTATCGATTAGGTGAAGGGTTTATCAGTCGAAAAATCGGATCTGTTATTACTATTTTTTCAGGTCAACAAAACAAAATTTACACACTCAACGAAACAGCCGCCTTCATATTTAGTGGATTAAAAAGAAAGCTAGAAGCAGAAGAAATAGCTAAAATAATGGCCAATAAATATAATATTACCATCGAAAGGTCTCGAAAAGATGTAAAAAAAATGATCGTTTTTTTTGTCGCCAGAAAAATTTTAGTTTTAAATAAATAATACTGTTTTGTATTAAAACAAAAATAAATAAAAGTAATACCTGGGGATTTAAAAAAACCATCGGTTTAACAAGAATATTAGCGGGTGAACAAAAATAAATATTTTTAAATCTTCTAATACCCTCTTTAAAACGGGATTGATGGGCAAATATATCAGTCTCTTGCAGAACTTTATTAATATAAAGCATTTGAGAGGGGGTAGGCTTGATATTTGTCAAAAAAGTCTGGCTTAATTTAGGGTGGTACCTTTTTTTTAACAAAACAAATACAGGATAAGTAAAATTTTGTAACTTATAAGATCTAATTGTGTCAGCAAGTACTAATTCATTAAATCGAGAGTTGTTAATAACTTGTTCCAGCAAGTGATATTTATAATATCCACTGAAGTTATCATGGAATAAATGCAATGCCAGGTAAATAATCTGGTTTTCAGTAGAAAGCAGAGGAAAAGAGTTGTTATTAATTTTAAAACTCTGCTTGTTTTTCAATAAAAACCGTCCAAATTCCAGAATTAAATTATGTGAAAACAGGGGGAAAAGTTTGTTTGTTTGAACCATCAAAAAAACTGGTTCATAATGAATATCAAAAATAACTCTAAACATTCCTACAACTTTGTAATAGGAATATTCTGTTTTTTTATTTAGATAATTATCTAAAAAAGGATGAATGGAAGGAGCTTTTTTAATATAACCCGCGGAAAGAAGTAAATTATTGACCTGGCTATGAAAAGTAGGATTTATTAGAATATCGCAGTCTGCATAGATCCTTCGAGGGTGTTGTTTAGTATATTTCAAGTAAATAGGAAGGCCTTTTAAAAATACAAAAGGTATCTTAGCTTCTAAGAGTAACTTATTTATTTTTATAGATTCCTCTAAATAATAAGTTGACTGAAATAAATATAGATTATTAATTTCAACTATTTTCCCACTTCGCACAACCTGTTCAACTTTGCCGATAATCTGTTTAAAATAAATTGGTTTATCCGGGTAAAAATTATTATCTCCTTTTGTGATAAGAGTCTTATTTTTACGATTTATATATATGACTCGATGACTAATATAGTAAGACGATCTTTCGATAGTAACAATATCATCAACATGAAGTGATCTTAGAGAAATTGGTTTTAAAATTATCACATCACCATCCCTCAGCAAAGGGTACATACTATTGCCTTTTGACTTAGCATATATACTATTAAGATTTAACATAAATTAGGATAAATCCATTGGAGAATCAAGAAACATTCAAAAATACTTAATCAGCTTGTTACATCACCACAACAACACTCATAAGTGCCCTGGCTATAGTTGTCGTATTGAGCTAGAACATTGCCATATACATTAAACCCATCAACTAAGTTTACATGAGAAAAAAAATAGTTTGGTTTTATTTTTTGCTCAACCACTTTCGGAATGATGTATATATTTGGTGTTTTTACTTTCATTTATTATTTCCTTCAAGATTAACATGAATTTCAGCCAACCACCATCTATTTTTGGCTGGATAAAAATACAATTCAGCTCGTATATTTTGGCCAACTTTTAGATCTTTTGCCGTTCCCTCTGCTAAGGTGCTGCCTTGTTCTAACATTATAAATGTTTTGGAATCATTTTCAATAATTAAAGCCGGAGCATTTGGATCATTAATAGTTGTCAAAATTTCTTTCCCTGAATCTATTTCTTTGAAACCGGTTATAACTGTGTTATAAGAATAAAAAATTTCGAATCCTTTCACAAAATCTTCAGTTGGGCTAAACGGTAATATAATATTATTATTTTCAATTTTAGGAACTTTTGAACCTGAGAATCTGGCTTCACTACTTTGTGTAAAATTAAAATTAGGATAAATAGCCACCGTAACTACAAAGACACCTAAGAAAACTAAAATCATTATCAGTCCATAAATTATTTTTCTAATCATATTGATATCGGTTGTGGTTGCTGGATTTGAACTGATCCCACTGGAGGTACAAAAATATATCCTAGCCTCCAAAAATTTCTTTTAAAGAAATAAAGAGCAATTAAATTAATCTGATCACCAGGTTTAATATCTGTCACACTTGGTGAGCCATATGTTTCCAACGGAGAAGTCCCATAGTATAATTTGGTGTTACTTGAAACCAAAAACCTGGGGATATGAGGTGAATTCAAATTAGTCAGGATTTCAACTTGGTTATCACTGTAATTTAAAGCTGTCACAGTAGCATCAAAGTTATAAGAAACTGCAAACTCTCTTAAATCAGGATTATTTAAATCAATTGGTAAATAAATAGTTGCGTCTTTATTCTGTACTGGTTTATCATTATGCCTTATTATAGAGATTACTTTGAAAGGTATTAGATTAAAATAATTTAAAACAAAAGCAAACATAAATGCAATAAATCCTACAATAAGTACATTTAGAAGAAACAATTTAATACTTTGATGTACTGATGTAGATTGAAGTGCTGGAGGAGGAGGGGAACTCAAAGGGTATGAAGCTATATTTTGATCAACCATAGATTGTTAAATAAGTATATTCATATTAGTCAATTACCCAACAAATATTCAAGAATGAAAAAGCACTTACAGAAAAAACTATCGTTAAGTAAAACGGTCCAGATACTAAAAATATTAAAAGATAAAAAAATAATAGAAAGAATGGGTCGGAGAAAATTGTTTACGGATGATCCAAAAATATTTCTTTATCGATGTATATTTCAATCCTCTACTTTATTTTCAGACGGAGTAGAACTTATAAACCTGTCAGGGACAGGCTGCTCATATATAAATAAGAATGAGGCAATAATAAAATGCATTAATGAGGCGGTTGAAAGGTATTCTTTGTGCATCCATCCTACACCTTACATTAAGATTTTTAAATCCTCTAATAATGACGTATCTTTTATTGAGAAATTATCCAAAAATTTAAATTCCAAGATCGGATTTATCGAGGGAAATGATTTAATAACAAGTAATAAAACCTATATTCCTGCCCAAATGGTATTTCTTAACTATCAAATCAAGCAAGGTGAGGCGAAATTTATGAATCAAACTTCTTCCGGTACCGCAGCTGGATTTTCACATGAAGAGACTCTTTTAGGAGCAATTTATGAAATAATCGAAAGAGACACCTTTCTGACCTGCTATTTAAATAAATATCCAGGATACAAAATTGATACCACTACTATAAAAGACTCTTTAACACAAAATTATATAAACCATACTAAAGCGTACGGCATTGATGTTAATATAATTTATTTAATTAATGATTTAAACATTCCGACTATTTTATGTATTTTAACTGATAAAAGCGGCTTTGGTCCGGCTGTATCAATAGGTTTAAAATGTACTCCTGATATCAATAGCGGAATCCGGGGAGCTCTTTCTGAAGCAATGATGATACGTTATTGGATGAAAGTGAATTTGTTCTTAAAAATGAAAAACGGATCTCCACTAAAAAAAAC
This sequence comes from uncultured Gammaproteobacteria bacterium, assembly GCA_964405065.1. Classification (GTDB taxonomy): domain Bacteria; phylum Patescibacteriota; class Microgenomatia; order Daviesbacterales; family UBA10151; genus CAZWRN01. The sequence goes on along the minus strand of CAYOMO010000067.1, from coordinate 1,476 downwards.
AAAAATTGAAAATGTAATAGATAGAGCCGGATATTGGACTCTGCCTGCAAGTATTAAAAAATTAAATTTTTTACTGAACCAAAAAACTGTTTCATTACCAAAATCAGAAAATAATCTAAATGTAAAAGAACAGTTAAATAAAGTAATTGACCATTTTAAAAAAATACAAAAACAATTGTATTATGTAAATCTTACTCAACCTGAATTTGGAGAAACTGGACACCGTGTATATAAAGTTATAACACCTTCATTACAACCTTTATACATGTCGGAAGAAAAAAGGTTTAAGAAAATAAAAAGAATAAAAGAAGTAGCAAATTTTCTAAAGGTGTTTGAACAAATAAATAAGATTCCGCATCCGTTACTTTAATCTATAAAGCTAACTCTTAACTTCAGTAGATTCTTCAGTAAAAATCGCGAGGCGATTAAGTATAGTTCGATTTTCTCCTGATGCGGAAATACCAACACGGAATCTTTTATTATCAACAGGGAAGAAATTGGATCCATCAATATCTAAAGGGTTTATCTTGTTGTCAGGTAGTATAAGCCTGAAATTATTGCCCTGGGCCGGAATCCATATACCAGTTGTAAATTTAAAAACATCTCCTTGCGTGGATTGTAATGGAAACTGATCAGAAAAAGGAATTAGCCTATTTCTACCTGATTCAGCAAAGGAGGCACTTAACTGACCATTCGGTGAAACACCTGTGACAATTTGACGATAATTATCACCGGGGTTGTATGGTTCAGCATTCTCAACCACCAGACCCGCGATTCGCGTCATTGGAGGTTTATTCACTTCTAAATCGGCAATAATAACAAAATCACCTGCTATTTCGGGATATGGCACCCCCACGATTTGGTAACTCCAGGACGAAGTTGATTGATGTTCTTGAGGTTTTTCTGGTTGGAATAAGACTTGTCGTCCAAAAATTTTTGGACCCATCTTGTCTGATAGGGAAATTCGAGATTGATTAGATCCCAAAGCTAAATCGAAATTATTTGAATTGCTCCCTCCTATAACTATAGGATCTTCTTGTTGAGCAATAGCTTGGACAGGTGGAGAAAAGACTAGGGGCAAAAAACTAGCTGTCATTAATAAGAAAGAGCGTCTACTGTTTCTTCTTGAAAGGTCTAGAAATCCTTCAATATTTGGATTTGACATATAATAATTTTATAGTATCCCCACTAAATTATCAACTATAGGTTCTATTATACAAAAAACTGTCTTACTGGTATATTAATACAAATGAAAAAAATAAGACATGTATTCCGAAGAAAAATAATACTTTTAGTTTTTACTTTAGTTGGTAGCTGCCTTTTTTTGGCATTTTTAATAAATAAAGGGCAGGTATTAACAGTCAATTTTTTGGCAAGTCAGATAGTTGCAAGTTGTAAAAATAAGATAGATTGGAATATTTGCTATGGCAATGCTCTAAGTAAGCTCAATTCTAAAATGCCATTTATTTTCTCGAT
>CAYOMO010000066.1:0-8470 GCA_964405065.1 uncultured Gammaproteobacteria bacterium | reverse complement strand
TTGTGACAAGCGCTATTGCCAGTGCCAATCGTTGTTTCATACCCAAAGAGAAATCGCGTGCTTTCTTCTTTCCTGTATCTGAAAGCCCAACTAATTTAAGTATTCGAAGAATATTTGCCTTATCGTGGTCTCCGGCAAGAATCGATTGAATTTCAAGATTTTGCTCGGCTGTCATAGTAGGGTAAACTGCGGGGGCTTCAATAATTTGACCTATGCGACTTCTACCTTTTTGTAAGTCGTTTGTGCCCGTATGCTCAAACAGTTCAATCTCGCCAGAGGTTGGAGTAATGAGTCCGGCGATAGTTCGCATAAATGTGGTCTTTCCTGCACCATTTAAACCAATCAGTCCATAAATCTGGCCTCGCTTAATTTCCACATTTATATTCGAAATAGCATAATTGTTGCCATATTTTTTACTAAGGTCTTTTGTTCGTAGAATATATTCACCCGACTGTGATGCCATGATCGTAGTATACCAAGAAGACAAATTTAACATTCGAAGAAAACCGTAGAAATGCTCGCGCAGTGGAACGATTACAGACAACTCGACTGGCAACAAGCAAATCTTTATGCAGAACAAGTTAATGAATTAAATGCTATATATACAAGTTGAGAACTGACGAATCTGACACTAAAAAAGGAATTAGCGGTAAAATATGACCCGCCAGTGTTATCAGGCTAAAATGGCACCTTTAAAAGGGTGGTTAGCCTTGGAGAAAGTAATTATCTTCCACCTCTTTTCATTAACTCGATATCTTCGTCCGCCCGTTTAGTATGGTAAGCAATATGTTTATCTAAATACTCTTCATATTTTTCAACAAATAATCGAATAGCTTTGCTTTTATCAGTCTTCCAATTTTGGATCTCTTCCTTTTTCTGCTTATAAGCATTCGGTAATCCATACTCACCAGTGACCACCCCAGTCGTTGAAAGAGCAATAAACAATTCGGAGGCGTAATCTTTGTAAGTTTTAGTATTTTCCCTTTGAAGATATTTCTTGATAAATTCTTTTATTACTAAATGCGTGACAGTATGACCTTCATATGCTCTCAGAACTCGAAGTATTACCTCTGCATTGTCTTTTCCTCCAACTTTTATAAGTTCTAGCAATTTATTTTTCAGTGGGTCATCCATTCCTGGAAAAATTTCTTGCAAGAAGCGTGGACTATCAAAATGGAACAACCAACCTTTCTCTTTAAACCATTTAAATAACTCGTCTAAAACTAAATCTGTATTCTTGGCCAAAATTTTTGGAAGTTCATGGAAATCATAAGGAAGAGCATCGTAACGGCTATCTTTACTCTTTTTAATCTGTTTTTGTATTCGTTCATAGAAGAAATTAATAATTTTTGCTGGGTAACTTTCTGCAATTGGAATTAATATTTCCTCTATATCGTGCGTAATGTCTTCTGCAAACAATAAATTATCTAGCAAAATATCAGCTTCGTGCTCTGACAGTGATTTTAATAACGATGATTCGTGCAAAAAGAAGTTAAAAGTCCAGTTTGTACTTTTCTGCTTATTTAACTCCTTTATTACATCAATAAACAGAGTCTTTATTTCTTCTTCACCTTGATAAGAAACAATGATATTTGTTGCTAGCAGATTGAGTGCTTTTACATTGTCTGTGGCCACAATTGCATCAAATAACGCCCTCATTAATTCGAAATCAGCTTTTTTTGTATACCAAAATATCTCTGCCAGAGTAGTTAGCTCCTTTTTATCTGCTATCCATTCAAGTAATAATCTTCGTATATCACTATGCTCGCTTTCTAATAGACCTAATATTAAGTGCGTTAGAAATGGTTGAAGTTCAATCTCAGTAACAAGTTTCATGGCAAGATTTGGGTTTGTTTTTGCGAGTTTGTATAGGAAGTTATTAAAATATTGGAACTTACCTGGGTCTTCTGGGGTAAAGTTCGAGGCAATTGTTAAGATATCCTTCTTCCATGAGTTAAAGCTTTCATCGTTTATCTGCTCTATATATCCATTAATTATTTCTTCGCGTTTAGCTCTGGCCTCTCTCCATTTAAGCTCCTCATCAAAATCCAAGTCATAACCAAAAAAGACTCTAAATATCTGGTACAGTTTGTTCTCTTTAAGTGTCTTCTGAAAGCTTTGAAGTGAAACGAGCTTTTCTTTTCCAAACCTTTTGATAAACCAATGCGTTTGTCCCTCTATCTCATGAATGACAACAAAACTACTGGTATTAATTAATTCACTATAAAACGGCATTATCGTTTCATTTACAAAGTTAAGAATTAACTGCTCTAATTCTTGCTTATACTCACCTCTATTTGGTGTACGCGTGCCTTCTTCTAATATATTTAGAAGTTTAACCTTAGTATTTTTATCTATTTCTTCGGCAAAGAGCTTCTTAATTATTCCCGCCATTTCATTTCTTATATTTTTAAGGTCTTCGGACACAGGCAACGGACCAAAAGAAAGCGTAAACGTTCTGTAGTCACTCATTTCAGAACCTTCGAACTCAGGGCTTAAAACCTCTCTTCCTATTTCAAGTAATGCAGAGAGGTTAGTTTTTAGTTGTTCTGTACTCCAAGTCTTTAATAAATCGACAATCTGCTGTTGAGGATAGTATCCAATTTTCCTCATCGCAAAAATGTTATATTCGGAAATTTGTTTAATTAGCTCTAAGGCTTTTTTCTTTACATCAATATTTGAATGAGTACATAAAGGAATAGCAATATCTAGAACTTTCTTTGTTTCAAGATATCGAATAGAACTTAGGGTGTCTAACGTCTCTATTAGTAACTTACTGTGTGTGGCCCCTTCGAAACTGCCAATCTGACTATCATAAGCTTTAGGGGGTAATGCTTTTGAAGAAATAATTTGTTTTGCGATTTGAATTGTTTGCTCTGGTGCTCTAAAAGAATATTCGCTCAGTAATTCCAAATTAGCGATAATGTCGTCATTATTTTTTATGTCCGCCAGACCATTCAAGAAATTGGAAGAAAGTTCGTTAAAGAAGATTTCTAACTGTTTTGAATTCAATATATTAACTACTTTTCTCAGAATCGTTTTTCTGGCCTTTAAGTCAGGAAAAGAATCATATACCTTGTCAATATTTATCAAGTCATTTTTTACTAAATATCCTATTTTTTCTTGACCCAAATCTTCTTCATTAAATACAATTACATCACCAGTTTTACCCAATATATTTTGCTTAGTTAGCTCGTCAATGAAAAGCTCTTCCTGTTGAATAGAAATATCTAAGTTCTTTCTAATAGTCTCTCTTATTTTAGAATCATTTATATATGTTGGAGACACAAGAAATAAATGTCCTTCATAAAGGAGTATCTTCGCTCGGATATTTTCTATTATGGAGTCGACCGCTGACTGATTCTTTACTAATAACTCTGATTTAGATTCAGAGACAAAGAGTTGCTCTATCGCGCTTCTTTGAGGGTCTGTAGGCGTTGAATCAAGAGAGTCGATACCTCTACCCGCTGCAATTTGATTCTTTCGGAGAATTTGTTTGCGTTCATCGCATATTTTCTTCCACGGAGAATGGTAGGACGCACTTCCACGAGTAATAATGTTTGCAGTTGGGACTTGTATTGTCCTACTGGTTAGTGAAGCGACATAGGTAGTCGACATTTCTATCCAGAAGGCCTGTTGACCTTCTAAATCGACACCAATAAACAAAATTGGTAAATCTTTTATCTCACGGCAATAATTCAGAAATTTGTCATCCTCAAAGGAGAACTTAATTGACCCATCTTTTTCAAAATGTATACGCTTTACCTGAACTTCTAGTTTACCGTCTGGCACACCATCGTCGAGTGTTAACTCTAAATATCCGTCTATATTAGGCCAAGTATCTCTATACCTTAAATCAGGAGCAACTCTTCCGTTGTGGGCAAGAATTGCCGTTAATGTAGATACTGCCTCAACATCAAAGGCGCTAGTTTGACTATGGATTGCGGGCTTATCATTTTTATTCTTATTCATATTTATTTTTTAACACCTCTATTCATAAGCAAGAGGTACATAAGATTTACCGCTCAATAATTCTTTTAAAATAGCTATTTCTTTATCCGTTAGGGAACACTTGTTATCACAGTTTTCAGTAGTAACCGTAACTAAATCTTTTCTATCGAATTCCAGTAATAGGCCTATGTTGGGAACTACTGTAGATACTTTTGCACCCCACTCAGAATGAACAAACGTCGGTCTAGTCCCAATTGTGGCAATCGCAAGAACATTAGGTTCATTGGGTATGAATTGTTCACCTTTATATTCAAGCTTTCTTATATATCTATCCGTGTCTCTTTGAAAATCGACCCACATGCCCTTTCCGACACCCCCACCTTTATTCAATAAATCTACCAACTCTTTTGTTTCGCCTGCTGAATCACTAAGAGCAGTAGCATCCAGATAAACCCATCTTTTATCCAACCTGACCCTTGCTTCTACATCCCTCCCTCCAACTGTTTTTGGAAAGAGTTCAATATCTTCTGGGGGAAGTTGTTTCAGAAGATTTCCTAAAATACTAATTTCAAAAAGAGTATCAATAGAATTGTCTGCTTTTAACTGTCCTTTTATGTGATTTCTGTCTGCTTTGGTCGTCGTCGGATTATCTACAATCGATTTTAAGTACTCTTCTAAAAGTTTTGTTTGACCGAATCCCTTATTGCTATCAGCTAGTAAGAATAAGAATAAAGAATTTATTGGCCCATTCCATTTCTTTTTCTCCATTTCGTCAACTTGCCTTGACACAAGCTCAAAAAAAGCTTCATCAAAATATGTAGAAAGTAACGAAGATTTTGAAATAAATTCTTTGACTATTTTTGCTTTATCTCGGAAAAAATCATGTTCAGAACTCATGCCCCAATTGTATCAAAAAGAGAGACTATGAGTCCTGTCTTTTCTGTGGCTAGAAAGGAAGTAATTTGCCTGCGTCTATTCTAAGAGCTTTGGCGAGTCGTTCTAAGTTAACCAATGAAGGGTTACGCTTACCCCTCTCTATTTGACCAATATAGGTGAAATGCATTCCTGCAAGGTCTGCGAGTTTCTCCTGTGTAAGACCCTTTTCCTCACGAATCTTTCGAAGGTGTTTACCGAATGTAATTCTAATATCTCCCATGTATATATGTTCTCTAAAAGAAGACTATGTATCCAGAGACGATGAGTCTCATTTATGCTATAATAAGGCCATGAACAAACCTAATTTTGTGAATGGGGTGAGCTTATATGCTATTTGGTAAAAAATGCCCCAAGTGTGGTGCAAAAAGAAGTGAATGTAGTTAAAGAAACATTTATTCAGGACTTGAAACGGAATTTATTTAATCTTATGTTTCCTATTCGGTTCTTTACCGGCCATGCAAATAAACCAAAAAATCTTAACGTCTGTAAAGACTGTGCATTTAGTTGGGAGGACCGGTAAGCTATTTTTTGTTTTTAGCGAAAAGTGGCTCTTTATGTCTGTAAAATCCATAGCTTTTGTCCCACTTTTTCCTGTCTGTTATAAAGAAATGGTCTAGCTTAAACTCTTTACCCGGTCTAAGCTCTTGTCCTAAAAAGACTTTTTGAGTGTTTTGAAGCATGGATAATACAAAATGCGCCTTCATAATAAATCTTTCATAGTTGAGCATGATAGTTTTTCTATAAATAATATCTTCTTTCTCTTTCTTATCAAATTCTTTTGAGAAGTATGTGAATACTGCGTTAGTACTCAATAATTGATAGTTATTGATTGCTATTCCCCCTTTATCGGCAGCGTTTACTCGAAAGCCGTGCTTATAGGCATTAAGAAAATCGTAATCTTTTTGGTAATCTTTCACGCATTCATCTAATACCATCAAGTAATCTGCATGCTTTTGGTCAAAATTATGTATCTTCTCCTTTTCTTTGAGCCCGAAAACATAATTATCCAAAAACCAAGTATAAAATTGCTTATTAAAATGTTTTTCTACCCTTTCCTTAATCTTTTGATTACTGATAAATAGGTGTTCCAAAAATGCATGCTCTCTTGCGGCAAAAATTAAAGCGTTGATTATAAATATTTCAAGCAATTGTAAATACGAAAGGTAAAAGTCAGTAACATAATATAGTTTCTTCTTAGGCGTTTTTAATGTAAGTATCTTATTGCTAGCGTTACTGAGTTTATTTTCCCAATATCCGAGGTCTATACTCTGAAAGTACTCAACCATAAACTTTTTAATGTCATCGTTTGCCATAGTTTAATGAGACGTGCTCTTTTCTTCTAATCTAGCGTTCAAAAGCTCAGATGCTTTAGCTTCAAGTTCTTTATATCCAATTTCTTTTGCTATTTGTAGGGCTTGAGCTGCATATACTTTTGCTCTTTCTGTGTCTCCAAAAAATCGCAGGTTGTTTGCAAGATTATGAAGTGAATTGCCAATTCCTTCTTTATCACCAAGCTTTTCATAAATTTCTTTAGCCTCTGTGATAAAACGTATCGTTAATTGCTCCGTTGAGCCTGTATCTCCACCCATTTGGTGATTTAAGAAGTAGGTTAATCCAATTGCATTACCTACGGTCATTTTTACATGTGCTAAAGAAGAATAGCTGTTACTTTTAATCGCATCCTCTTGCGCCTCTATGACGAGCGCGTCAACACGTTTAGCATCATTCTCAATATCTGTCGTAAGTCTTTTAATTTGGGTGTCGGTTTTATTCGGGAAACCGATGGCTTCTCTAGTTTTTATTTCTTGGTACACAGCCAAAGAATTTATAAAAGCTCTATTTTGCAGAAAATACACTTCTTGAGCTTTTATAACGGCTGCACTTGATAAATCACCAATGGTTTTTGCCAATGTAATACCCTCTTCGCAAAGAGAAACATAATAACTTGCGCGGTCAATTTGGTCATGTGAAAGCAAAATCATGTTAATAATTGCTTGAAGTTTTATTTGACCGCTTCCAGAGAAATAGGCATCTTTTGCAAACCGAGTAGCATTTTCGATATCTCCTTTACCCCAAGCCTCTATGGAGCTTTTAATATTTTTATCTTCAAGCACATCCACAGTTGCGGTAGCTGCAATTGGATTATCGCGTCTTAGACCCAAGGAGCTAAGCATCGTCTTAGTTACAACATTTTCATGTTCTTCTTTCCATTTATGTAAAACCTCTACCGTGTACTTTGTTTCATCTCTATCTACTGCATCATGGCAAACACCACAAAGCCATATACCGTTTGTAATATCTCTTCTTTGCTCATCGGACATGGCTGCATCGTAACGTGCGCTTCCTGCTTTTCTTCCTTTGATATGTGCTGCCTTACCAACGATTACTGATTTATCTTTATCAGAGTGAGGGCCACTAGTTGGACGGCGACAACCGGGATTGGAGCATGTTTGTGCCGCTCGTTTTGCAAGAGTTTCAATTGTTTTCTGGAGAAATTCGCTTGGGTCTTTTTTGCTCATTTATTTTGTATCGTACTAACGCCATATTTTACTCTTTTTCTTGAGAAAATACGATGCATTTGGAGTAAAATGGGGCCAATGGATAATATTACTTCGGCACAAAAAAAACTAACTTCTTTCTTAAAAAGACGCGACCCGAAACTTACAGAAAAAGATATAGCAATTACTCTCACCGGGGTTAAACGCTTCGTAAATTTGGCGAGAAAGATTTATACAGAACCGCAAGCACAAGTAACCTACAAAGATAGAAAAATTGGCAAGAAAACACAAAAAGACCGAATATTTACAACTGATATGAAAGAACTGACAAAAGTTATGAAGAAGCCGGCGGAACCCATCGAAGAAGTTTTTAGAAAGTTTCATAAATCTGTAACTAACAATGAAAAGAAATAACGAACAACCAGAACAATTCAATCGTGTAATTGCTTATATAAGAAAATCGTCAGAGGATAATGAAAAGGGCGAGGCGCTTAAGCAGCTCAATTCTATTGAATATCAACGTAAATTTGTTTCTGAAGCAATAAAGAGATATGACCTTGAATTGGTCCATACACCCTTTGAGGATGATAAAACAGGATACGAAGCATTTGTTCGGGACGTCTTTAACAGCATGCTGGACTATATCAAGGAGCATAAAAACGAAATTGACGGGATTATCTGCACTGAACTAAGCCGTTTAGCAAGAAATTTCGCTGATGGAGGAATGATTTTATGGTATATGCAGTGCGGGATTATCAAGCGTATATACACGCCAGAGAAATATATAAGAAAGCCAAAACAATAGATAAGAAAAGAAGCCTAATCAAACTTATATTTCAAAGTCTCACCTTAGACGAAGGCATGTTAAGCGTTAAATATAGAGACGAATATCAAATACTTTACGACGCAGCAAAGGAGACAAATAGTTCGAAAGAACTTCAAATGATAGATAAAGCACTGGGGAATTTCGAACTTGCAGAAAAGACTGATATTACGGCCCAAACCCTTGCTATTGCTAAGCAAAATCCTACTTGGCTCCCCCGAGAGGACTCGAACCTCTAACCTCGAAGTTAACAGCTTCTTGC
>CAYOMO010000065.1:0-8529 GCA_964405065.1 uncultured Gammaproteobacteria bacterium | reverse complement strand
ATGTATGTTTTGAAATAGACTTAGGCATATTTCACTGGGGAGAAGGCCGCGGCCCAAGCATGGTGATCGCATACCTCATGCACACCGGCCTCACCTTTGAAAGATGCTGAAAAGCATGTACATTCAATCATAAGTTTTGTGAATCTGACAGCTGTGCAGAAGAAGCAACTTGAGAAGTTGGAAAAAATACTGCATCCTGAAGACACTAAATGATGTTATTTGATATATTTACTTACTCTTATAGTATAATCTAGTCTAAACATGAAAAACTACTATCGCATAATGTTAGGTAAAAAAAGCAGCCATGCAGATGAAGCATTTAAAGGAAACTTTATCGGCGCAGATTTTGGTTTTGATTTTGATCTATCCAATAAACTTCCAGATAATTGGCGTGATTTTAATAAAGAATTTATACCAGTCTTTCTTGAAAATCATCCTGATAAAACAAAAATTGCCGCCGGTCTTGCCTGTGGCATGTTATGGACGATAGCTAAAGGACTACAAATAGGAGATATTGTACTGTGCCCTGACGGTAAAGGTTCGTATTACATTGGTGAACTTACTTCAGATTACGAATATCATCACGATGAAACACTTCCACATCGAAGAAATGTACACTGGTTTCCTAAGACAATTGAAAAATCACAAATGAGTCAGGCTCTTCAGTATTCAGCAGGCTCAATAGGAACCGTGAGTAATTTGAATCGTTACCAAGAAGAAATCGAAAGTCTTATTTCCGGAGTCCGCCCACCAAGTATCATCACAACCGATGCTACTATTGAAGATCCGGTAAATTTCGTCTTAGAAAAGCATTTAGAAGAGTTTTTAGTTCATAATTGGAAAAATACAGAGCTTGGAAAATATTATGATATTTTTGAAGAAGAAGGGGAGTTGGTAGGGCAACAGTATGAAAGTGACACAGGGCCAATCGATATTCTTGCCGTCAGTCACGATAAAAAAGAGTTGTTAGTTGTTGAGCTGAAAAAAGGTCGGACCAGTGATGTTGTGGTAGGCCAGACACAACGGTATATGGGGTTTGTAAAGCATGAGCTGGCAGAACCAGGACAGATTGTCAGAGGTGTGATTATTGCGCTAGAAGATGATCTTCGAATCCGACGTGCGCTTTCTGTGACACAGAATATTGATTTTTATAGGTATAAGATTGATTTTAAACTGGTTAAGGGGTTTACAAATAGTTAATACACTATTTACTTCTTAAAACTGGGGAAGATCTCTTAGTTTCTCTTTCGTCAATAGTTTCATAAATGTTCACCACCTTTTTGGATTAAAAGTAGTATTAGATCGGATTGGTTTAAGCAATGTTAAAGGACAAAATTTTATTGGTATTATCTATTTAAAAAAAATGATTTAAAATATAGTATTAGCAGTAATTAAGCCAATTAATTTTAGATTATGATGACTAAAGAACAAGAACGCTCAGAACTTCATCGTGCTATTTGGCAAATCGCCAATGACTTGCGTGGTAGCGTTGATGGTTGGGACTTTAAGTCATATGTATTGGGCATGCTCTTTTATCGCTTCATTAGTGAAAACTTGACCAGCTATATCAATGCAGATGAACGGCGTTCAGGTAAAAAAGATTTTGATTATGCAGAACTTACAGACAAAGAAGCAGAATTTGGTAGAGCCGATACAGTAAAAGAAAAAGGATTCTATATTTTACCTAGCGAATTGTTTGTAAATGTCTGCAAGAATGCAAAAAACGACAAGAATCTTAATGAAACTCTATCAAAAGTTTTTAGTAACATAGAAAATTCGGCTAAAGGTTCGGTAAGTGAAGATGATCTAAAAGGTTTGTTTGCTGATCTCGACGTGAATTCTAGCAAACTTGGAAATACAGTTGAGCATCGCAACCAGAAACTTGTCAAAATTGTTGAAGCAATCGGAAATCTTCGTTTGGGTAATTATTCAGACAACACTATCGATGCTTTCGGGGATGCATACGAATTCTTGATGACCATGTATGCTTCCAACGCAGGAAAATCTGGAGGTGAATTCTATACACCACAAGAAGTAAGCGAATTACTTGCAGAAATAACCACTGTTGGCAAGAAAGAAGTAAATAAAGTTTATGACCCTGCATGTGGTTCCGGATCCCTACTCCTCAAATTCGCTAAGGTTTTAGGTCGCGATAACGTCCGCCAAGGATTTTTTGGTCAAGAAATCAATCTCACTACCTATAACTTATGCCGTATCAATATGTTCTTGCATGACATCAACTATAATAATTTTGATATAGCCCTTGGTGATACGTTAACTGATCCCAAACATTGGGACGATGAGCCATTTGATGCCATTGTTTCTAACCCTCCGTATTCAATCAGATGGGAAGGAGATGCTAATCCGCTTCTTATCAATGACCCTCGCTTCTCACCTGCCGGTGTGCTCGCTCCCAAAAGCAAGGCAGATTTAGCTTTCACTATGCATATGCTTTCATGGCTTTCGACTAGTGGTACGGCCGCAATTGTTGAATTCCCTGGTGTTCTCTATCGAAGTGGTGCTGAACAAAAAATCAGAAAGTACCTAATCGATAACAACTATGTAGATACAGTTATCCAATTACCGCCAGATTTATTCTTTGGTACAACAATTGCTACCTGCGTAATTGTTCTTAAAAAGAGCAAGAAAGATAACAAGATTCTTTTCATAGATGCTTCAGCAGAGTTTGTCCGCAATGGTAATAAAAATAAATTAAGTGAAACAAATCGACTCAAAATCCTGGAGGCTTTTAGTACCCGAAAAGATTTAGAGTATTTTGCCAAACTCGTGGACAATAAATTGATTGCCGAGAATGATTATAACATTGCTGTATCAAGCTATGTCACAGCCGAAGATACCCGTGAAGTGGTGAATATCACAGAGCTCAATGCCAAAATAAGCCAGATCGTTGCTCGTCAAAATGAGCTACGCACAGCTATTGATAAAATTGTGGCTGATATTGAATAATAATATGAACGAATTCAGCGCTATTGAGGATGTATCTATTAAGATACAAAGTGATTTGTGTGGACTTTCAAATAAGAAAAAAATTGGCCTGTTATATGCATTCAATGGAATTGGCAAAACAAGATTATCTACGATTATTACAGGTGATTCAGAAAAAGAGACTTTAGCTTATGGTGCATTTTTTGAAGATTTATTTACGTGGGACAATGAAAGTTTTACCCTTAGGTTTGATGCATATTCTCGAAATATAATTTTTATAAAAGATCAAGGATTAGAGAATCAGATAACAGATAATTTTCAGAAGCTTACTGGATCTAAAATACAACCTTATTATGATTTAGACAACGGAAATATTACCTTCAACTTTGCACCAGGAGATGATCGTAGCGAAGATAATATTAAAATTTCGAGAGGGGAAGAAAGTATATTTGTTTGGTCCATTTTTTTTACAATTTTAGAATCAGCAATTTTAGCATTAAATACTAGAGAAGAAGATAGAGAGACTGAGGTGTTTAATGAATTGGAATATATCATTATAGATGATCCAGTATCATCCATAGACGACACAAAAATCATTGCAATGGCGATAGAGCTAATTAAAGTTATCGATACTTCTCAAAACAATAATCTAAAATTTTTCATAACAACTCATCATGCTCTGTTTTACAACATTTTTTTCAATGAATATAAGGAAAAAAAAGGCTATAAAACATATTTATGGTTGTTGTCAAGAAATAGTACAAATTTTAAGCTTGAAAACCAAAGTGATTCGCCATTCGGTTATCATCTTATGGTTAAAGATATAATTCAGGAGGCTTTATCTACAAATAACCTTCAGAAGTATCATTTTAATCTCTTTCGCAGTCTGCTAGAAAAGTCAGCTAACTTTTTAGGATATAGTTACTGGGGCGACTGTCTCGAGGGTGAAAGTAAAAAGGAGATTATTAAACTTATAAATCTATACAGTCACGGAAAATTGTCGGAATTAGAAAGTAAACATTTCCCAGACGAAAACAAGGATTTATTTAAGAAAGTATTCAATGATTTTATCGAAAGGTTTAAGTGGAAGACATAAACAACTGTTAGTATAGTAAATACGGGTATGAACAAAAACAAATCAAAAATAGAAAAACTCATCTCACAACTCTGCCCTAATGGTGTGAGATTCAAAGCACTAGGGAAAGTTGTTAAAATTAAAAATGGGAAAGATTGGAAGAATCTTGGAAGTGGTAATATTCCCGTGTATGGTACTGGCGGAGTTATGGGTTACGTTCACACTTTCGCCTACGACAAACCCACCGTTCTTATTCCTCGTAAAGGCACAATTACGAATATTTTCTATCTAGATAAACCATTTTGGAATGTAGACACAATTTACTATACAGAAATCGATACGACACAAATCGGGCCCAAGTTTTTCTATTACGTTATGAAGAATATTGATTTAGAGAAATTAGATACAGGTTCAGGACGTCCAAGCTTAACGCAAGCAATTTTAGACAAAATAAAAATCCCTGTTCCGCCTCTTTCAGTTCAACAAGAAATCGTCAAAATTCTTGATAATTTTACAGAGCTAGAGGCAGAGCTAGAGGCAGAGCTAGAGGCTAGGAAGAAGCAGTATGAGTATTATCTAAATGATTTTTATAATCTTGAAACTGCCGAACACAAACAGTTAGGTAAAATAGGGTCTTTTATTCGTGGAAAAAGATTTGTTAAAAAAGATATTCTTTCAGAAGGTATCCCCTGTATACACTATGGGGAGATGTATACACACTATAATATTTGGGCAAAAGAAACCAAGTCTTTTATTAGTCCAGATTTAGCGGCCAGACTGAGACTTGCACATTTTGGAGATGTTATTATAGTTGCTGCTGGAGAAACTATTGAGGATATAGGTAACGCTGTTGCTTGGTTGGGTGATTCTGATGTTGTCATTCACGATGCTTGTTTTGCATTCTCTCATAACCTTAATCCAAAGTACGTATCTTATTTTCTAAGAACAGATAAATTTCGTTCTCAGATAAAACAATTTGTATCTTCAGGTAAGATATCAGCAATCAATGCAAACGGTTTATCTAAAGCAGTAATTCCTGTACCATCTCCAGAGGAGCAAGATAAAATTGTAACAACTCTCGACAAGTTTGATGCCCTAGTTAATGATATTTCAATAGGTTTACCTGCTGAACTTAAAGCTCGCAAACAGCAATATGAATATTATCGAAATAAATTGCTAACATTTAAAGAATATGTCGGATAAACAAACTTACTACAAAATGGTCGCCCAGAGCACGGAAAGCACCGTCGTAGCTCAATATGTACACGATGTAAATATGGCGCGAGATGCAGGTTTTCAGAGCGAGGCAGAGCTAGAGCAGTCGTTTATCAAACAACTTCAGTCTCAAGCCTACGAATACATTTCCATAAAGTCAGAGCATGACTTAATTGTTAATTTAAGACGACAGATTGAGAAGCTTAATAACTTTACTTTTACTAATAACGAATGGGATAGATTTTTCATAAGCACTCTAGCCAACCCAAATCAAAGCATTATCGAAAAAACAGTTACCATTCAAGAAGACTATATTAAAAATCTCACTCGTGACGATGGATCAGTAAAGAATATTTATTTAATCAAAAAAGATACTATTCACGATAATAATCTACAGGTTATCAATCAGTATGCAACTACTGATGGGCAACGCTCTAATCGTTACGATGTCACCGTCTTAGTCAACGGACTTCCGCTCGTCCATATTGAGCTGAAACGCCGTGGTGTAGCAATTAAAGAAGCATTTAATCAGATTAATCGATATAACCGCGAGAGCTTTTGGGCGTCATCTGGCCTCTTTGAGTATGTGCAGATATTTATAATCTCAAACGGTACTCATACAAAGTATTATAGCAATACTACTCGAGCTCAGCACGTAAAGGATTCCATCGAAGGGTCTGCAAAAGCAGGTAAACGAACCAGTAATAGCTTTGAATTCACGAGTTGGTGGGCAGATGCAACAAATCGCCCTATAACTGACCTCATGGACTTTGCTAAAACCTTTCTTGCTAAGCACGCCATTCTCAACATTCTTACCCGCTATTGTGTATTCACCACCGACAAGCTGTTATTAGTTATGCGTCCATATCAGATTGTTGCCACCGAGCGTATATTAAATAGAATCGAAGTAAGCACAAATTATAAAAAGTTAGGAACATCTGAGGCCGGTGGTTATATATGGCATACCACTGGTTCAGGGAAAACCTTAACAAGCTTTAAAACCGCCCAATTAGTTAGCAAGTTGAGCGATATTGAAAAGGTGATATTTGTTGTTGATCGTAAGGATTTGGATTATCAAACAATGAGGGAGTACGACAAATTTGAAAAAGGGGCTGCTAATAGCAACACAAGTACAGCTATCTTAACAAAACAACTAAGTGATCCAAATGCCCGGATAATTGTTACAACAATTCAGAAACTTGACCGATTCATTAGTCGAAATGGCGAACATACTATTTTTGACGGCCATGTTGTGCTCATTTTTGACGAGTGTCATCGTTCTCAATTTGGCGAGATGCATGCAGCCATAACTAAGGCATTTAAAAACTATCATTTATTCGGATTTACCGGTACCCCAATATTTGCGATCAACTCCTCATCAGGTGGTCGTCCCGACTTCAAAACTACACAACAAGCTTTTGGAGATAAGCTCCACACTTATACGATAGTCGATGCCATTGCAGATAAAAACGTTTTGCCATTTAAGGTTGACTATATTTCTACAGTCCGTGAAGCAGAAAATATTGAAGACAAAAAAGTTAATGATATTGATCGAGAGGCAATTTTGTCCGCTCCTAAAAGAATCTCAAATATAGTTAAATATATTCGAGAACATTTTGATCAAAAAACAAAAAGAAATAGCTATTACAAAATTAAAGATCGTCGCTTAGCTGGGTTTAATTCTATATTTGCAGTTTCTTCAATTGAAGTAGCGAAGAAGTATTACACTGAGTTTAAAAAACAACTAGAAGGTCTACCAAGCGATAAACAACTGAAAGTAGCCACTATTTATAGCTTCGGGGCAAATGATGAAGATGCAGATGGAATGATTGATGAGAACTCTGAGGATACATCTGGTCTTGATGTAAGCTCCAGAGACTTCCTAGAGAATGCAATCACCGACTACAACAGAATGTTTGGGACATCCTATGATACTTCATCTGACAAATTCCAGAATTACTACAAGGATGTAAGTGAGCGCGTTAAAAATCGTGAAATTGATATTTTGATTGTCGTCAATATGTTTTTGACAGGATTTGATGCAACTACCTTAAATACTCTGTGGGTTGATAAAAATCTTAGATTGCATGGATTGTTACAAGCTTTCTCACGTACAAACCGAATATTAAATAGCGTGAAGACTTTTGGTAATATCGTTTGTTTCCGCAATCTAGAAAAATCTACCAATGAATCTATTGCGTTATTTGGAGATAAGGAGGCCAGTGGCATTGTACTCTTAAAGGCTTACAACGATTACTACTATGGCTATAAAGACGGTAGTAAAGAAGTACGCGGATATGAAAGTTTAGTCAAAGAATTGCAAGAAAGATTTCCCATTGGTAAAAGAATACTCGGTGAACAGAACCAAAAAGATTTTATTAAGTTGTACGGAGCGATTTTACGAGTTAGTAATATCTTAACTACTTTTGATGAATTTGTTGGCAGTGAGATCTTAACTGAACGTGATATACAGGATTACCATAGTGCCTATATCGATATTTACAACGAGTTTCGTAAAAGTAAAGAAGAGGAAAAAGAGAATGTTAACGACGACGTCGTTTTCGAGATGGAGCTTATAAAACAGATAGATATTAATATTGACTATATTCTAAGTTTAATTAAGAAATACCATGAGGATCACACCAAGAATAAAGAATTATTGCTTGATATTAATAAAGCCATTGATTCAAGTGTTGAGCTTCGCAACAAGAAGGATTTGATCAATCAATTTATTGCAACGCTCGATATTCACTCAGTAGTTGATGATGATTGGCAGAAATTTGTTGAGGGGAAAAAAGTCGAGGAACTTGAGATAATAATTAAAAGTGAAGGTTTAAATCATGATGCCACCTATGCATTTATCAAAAACGCATTTCGAAATGGAAATGTCACTACAACTGGCACTGCAATAACAAAGATATTACCTCCTGTATCTCGCTTTACCCCGACTGGTGAACGAAGTAAGAAGCGTGAAAGCGTAATCGAGAGTTTAACGAGATTCTTTGAGAGGTTTTTTAATATTTCAACAGAATGATTAAGATTGTGAAAGGATTAGTAAAATCTATAATATCCCTATGACCCTCTCCAAATCCGACTACCTCCTATATCTGAAAAACCCCGCATGGCTGTGGCTCAAAAAGCACGACAAAACCAAGCTCCCGCTTACCGACGCCAACCTCCAGGCCATCTTCGATGACGGCAACCTCTTCGAAACGTACGCCCAGCAACTTTTTCCCGAAGGAGTCCGTCTTGGCTTCAACGGATACTCGCAGTACCTCGATCTGCCATCCCGC
>CAYOMO010000064.1:0-8531 GCA_964405065.1 uncultured Gammaproteobacteria bacterium | reverse complement strand
ATATCTCTGAATGGATAAAGATCGTAAGAAATAATCAATATAAATTTAAGAATTTCGACGACCTGAAAACTGCATATGATGCTATATCGCAGAATTCGAATGTGGCAGTTGGGAAAGAAGACAAACAATTTTCAAACATGCATATTTTTCTAGACTCTATCAATAATAGATTCGATAATGAATTCAAGACCACAAAAAATCTCTATTATCCAAAGACTTGGAAATTAGGGATGGCAACATATCACTATGATCCCTCCTCTGTTAGTTATACACTGTATCCAATTTCGTATTCAAAGAATGACGTTCAGATAAAAACGATAGACAAAGTACTTCATGATAAAATTCAGGCCGAGGGATTAGGCTTTACTGCTCATAGCGTAGAAAACCCAATTGAGTCAAGACCGATAGAATATGCTGATGAAATTGTGGCGTCGAAAACTCTCAAAATAGTTGATGGTAGACTTCTTAAGCATTCTGGAATTAATTTTTTGGCAAATGAATACATTTTTTCCTTTATAGACAAATTTCATGAACAATTGGGACTGAAGATTAAGGACACATATTCATTGGCAGAAATTCAAAAAGGCTTTTATGAACACCTTCCACTTTGGCTGATTGAAGGTTATAAAATTCTTAAATCAAGAAATAGCTTGCCTAGAAAAGCTTATTTTGATCCAGATGTAATTTCCTTCTTGAGAAATGAGGAGAGGCAAGAGATCTTAAAGTCTGTTTCAAGTTTATTGGCTAACAAAACGCAGACCCCACAGATCCATATAGGTAATCATGAAATGCCTTTGGGGATATTAGTGGAGTTTATTGAATATTTACAAAATTATGGAGGAAAAATATCGAGACCATATAAACAGAAAGACTTCTCCAGGTTAGAAGGAAAAACTGGATGGGTGTGGAGTGTTTTCTCTAAAAATGATGCTGATTACAATCTTCGTATTTTTTTTAAAGAACTGCCTGATGTATATCAATTGTTACTACGTAACAATTTCCCAATAATAGAAAAAGAATTGTCTCTATTCGGAAAAGCTTCTATGGTTGTTGTTTCGTGGACAGTGAGAGATGAATATCAAGGTTACGAAACAGGACCAACTTACAGAATGTTCTATCTCTTATCTGATCAAGATGTTTCCCCACAGATAATAACAGACCTTGCTGAAGATGAAGCTAAACTACTTTCTAATTTTGATTTTAGTAAACCTGAAATTAATTTCAGAGGAAAGAATTACAAGGTTCTTTCGTATTCTAGTGGCGCTCTTGATTTTATTTATGAAGACACTCCAATTCTGAACTTCATTTATAAAATCCTTAAAGATAGATTAGAGACTTACTTTAAGAATTAAATTAATCATTATGACCGACAATATTGAACCAATTATCGAAGATATAAAAAAACGAGGATACATAGCTCTAGAGGATATAATCGCCCGTAAGGAATCAGAAAAGTACTTTATTGATTTCAAACTAACACACAAAGATGACTACTCTGGACAAAGAGCATTATTTGACTCAGATAAGAGAAACTTAGCAAGAGCAATATCTGGGTTTGGCAACTCTGAAGGTGGTCTAATTATTTGGGGGATAGATGCATCAGGGAGTACAGATGATTATGCTAAATCTATTAAACCAATAGCTGGTGTCGATAACTTTAAATCTCTGCTTGAGTCATTTGTTTCTCTCTTGACCCTACCTGCACACAGGACTGTCGAAAGCATTGTTGTTAAAAAATCTAAAACTGATACTACAGGAGTTGCAATTACCATTATTCCAAAAGGAAATGACCGTCCCTATCAAAATATTGGTGACTATAAATATTACATGAGAGCTGGTGATTCCTTTGTGCCAGTACCTCATGGGGTTTTACAAGGAATGTTTGGCCAGACACCTCAACCTAATGTCTTCTATATGTTTAACATCAGTCAAACCCCCACAATAGAAGTAAATAAGGCAATGAAATGGCAAGCTGGTCTTATGGCAGTGAATGGTGGTCTTGGCATTGGAGAAGATATTTATGGTTTTGCAAGAGTCTGGTCTCCTGGCGATAAATCTAAAATTGGCATTGAGGTTACCGACAATATTAATTATGACTTTTATACAGCGTACGGGATTGAGTTTAGTTTTATGTCTAAACAAGGATTTAGGCTTGGATATGAACAAAGATCACAGATGATGGTAATAAATTTTTGGTTACTGCCACCTTTTACAAAAAAGCTGCGCATCGATCTGCTAATTGGTGGAAGAAATCAACAAGTCTATAGAAATATAATCGAAAGGAGTGCTGAAGAATTGGAGAAGACTTATAGAAAATGCCTTACTGATCCCTCTCCTGAGAGAATCGAGGAAATATGGGGATCGGAACATAAAATGACTTAACCTGCTGAAGATTTGTAATCAAATATGAATACAACTAAGAATTACACTATTGATTATAAAAAAATCAATGAACTTTCATTAATTGCAAAAAGCCTGCCACCAAACATATTCAATAAGAGCAAATATTTTAAAAATGTAAAAGACTTATTCTGGCGGGTAACGAATCTTGAAGAAAAATATAAGATACTTGTTGGAATAATTAGGGACAATGAGGTGAGAGCGGATGAATTAATCGCTATCCGAAATAGTGGTGGTGTCAAAGCTTTGGATGAAGAGTTAAGTAAAGGAAAAAGTGGATTCTTTGCCATAATGTATGGTTCAGATGGGGTTACAACTCATTTTAGTAGCAAGAAAATTGACACTGCACTGCAAGATTACATATCAAGATATTCTGAGCTACTTGAAACCCTAAAATACTTACTAACTGATATTTATAATGATCAACTTAATAATCGAGATAGTTTCAATAAATTTATTCTTTTAAAAAAGCCTCAAGTAGCGCAATATTTTAACTTTGATTATTTAACAGACTTCAATAAATACTTATGGAATGAACAGAAACATCAATCAGATATTTCTGTTACTCCGCTGACTTATACTTCTAACGGGTTTATTGTGCCTGAAATTAGAGCGGAAGGAAGATTTAAGAGGCAAAACTTGAAAACTTGTCTAGATGAGTCGTTGGAAAACATGATTGAATTATTTAAATTCGTCCGCAGTAATGCGATTTAATACTTATGAAAAATCAGAAAAGTAAACTATCCATAGAATGGTTAGTTGAGTTTAAGGGGAATAAACCCTCGCTTTACTACGATTTAAATTTCCTTTGGAAACAAGAGAATGTATATATAATGGATAATCATCGTGTTGCCATGTGGTGTTGGCTACAAGAAATAAAAACTGGGGAGAAATATAATCTTTTCCATTTAGACCGTCACTTTGATACGCTATATTCAAATATAGAAAGTTGGCTGCAAGACCTCCCTGACCTGAACAAAGTTACTCTTGACGAGTATCTCAATCTGAATGAAAAAGATAGTAGTGTTCCTATAATACGCTATGACAACTATCTTTCAATATTTCTAGAAAGATATTCATCTCTTCTGAATGACTGTTGGTTTTCCACTTATAATGAAGGTGACAAACCTAAATGGAGTAATATACAAACTCCGCCACCTAAATCATTGCCTAGTAGTTTTGAGTATTGGCTAGATCAAAGCCCTAATAGATGGATCATTAATCTAGATATAGATTTATTCTTTTGTGATGACGGAAACAACAGCCAGATGGAGATGCACAGTGATACTTTTATAAAAAGTGTTGGTCAAATATTAAAACGTCAAAAAGCCAAAGGCAAAATAGCTGTTATCACAATTGCTTTAAGTCCAGAATGGTCAGGTGGATGGGAAAAATCCAAGAGAGCTTGTGAAATACTTACTCAAGCTATGGGCGTCAATTTTGAGTTGACTCAGGTTAGCAAGCAATAGCGATATCAGAAAATATCTTTTATCTGCCTTGGCATATAGAATCATGTTTTGAAGATACATTTTGACAGTGACCTCATCAATATCCCTAAATTTCATGGGATAAATCGATAGTTTTATGGAGCTTTCACTCATTTTGGCGAATATGTTCCAACGCATTCGCTCAAATCTGATGATTTCATCTTGAATTTGTTCCGGAAAATCTAATCCTGATACGTCTGTTTGCTCAATCAGCCGGGAAATATCGCGGAATACATCTTCTTCAGACACATATTCAGCCTTACAGTACCGATCTTTTTGAAGACTGCACCGATAATAGACATGGAATCTTGCCTGACCGTTTCGTAATTTGCGGATTTTTACCTGACGATGTACGGGTGATCCGCAAAGAGAGCATCTCATGAATCGGGCTATCGAATACTTGTCTCCACGGGGATGAGTATTTCTGAAGGGCCTGAGTTTTGTCTGGACTTGCTCGAAAAGTTTCGGAGATACGATTGGTTCATACGCTCCCTGGTATTCAATTCCCTTCATCACAAAATAGCCGGTATAGAATTTGTTCCGGAGCATGACATAGATAACGCTTTTGGGAATGATCTTGTTTTCCCTAGTTCTGAGATTTGTTTTGTTACTGATCCATTCAATGACCTCTTTTACCGATTTTCCACCGGCTACCTGCTCAAAAACTTCCTTAATAAGCGGTCCACGTTCCGGATCTACCAAAATCTTGCGAACTCCGCCGATTGTTTCACTCATATATCCCAGCGGTACAGGGCCGGGCCAAAGTCCAATCTGACACTGATTCCGTTTGCCCCGTTGGATGTTGATACTCCGGTTATCGTTTTCCAGTTTTGCTTGGCTGCCTAGAATCATCAGGAGGAACTTCTCGTTAGGATTATTCGTAAATGATTGAGAGTAGGTCACTATGGATTTGAGCTTTCCTTCATCCATGAGGTCTACGAGCATTCCAAGGTCACCAGCGTTACGGGAAAGCCGATCTGCTGACCATGTGATAATGCCGGAAAAAACTTCCTGTTCGACTTCATCCAGTAACTTCCGGAATACTTCCCTCTGTCCACATTTTTTAGCCGAATGACTTTCCCGATAAGTCTCACTGATCTCTAACCTATCTCTTTGGGCTATTTTCTGCATTTCATTTATCTGCGACTCAATGGAAATTGCTTGGCGTTCGTCTGATTCAGATGACTTTCTTGCATAGAGGCAATACCGTATTTTTGAGTTTGATTTTTCCATTAACCAACACACATACTGGGATTTTTGAAGGAAAGCAAGCGGATTGCGAATAACTCTATCAAACTATATCAAATCAAATTCTGAGACACTCCTTTTTTATAGTGTCCCATTTGTCCCGTTTTTGATAGAATTAGCCTGAAAACCTCAAGGGGCTATAAGGATAGAAAGGGTCTAGACCGTGAGGTACAGCAAATTCGGAACAACTTCACTTGAAGTGTTCGAATAGCTTGATTTGTCGGTCAATTCTTCGGGTTCGAATAGATCTAATAAAACATCAATTTTTCCCTGCATTTCATTAATGATTGTGAACGGTTTATGCAGATATAACGACAAAATCTGATCTTTTATCATTAGGTTCGAACCGAGTGTGGAGAGGATCTCTCTTTTCTGTTGAGTAGTACCATGATTAAACCAATATCGAGAGTACGTAGCAAAATTAAATGTCTTCTCGGATAACTCCAACCAGTTATTGGCTCTCTCGTCTGTTTTACCTAGTTTTTCATTTATTTCTTTCTTCTCAAGTAATAGCAAATCTTTCTTTTGTTGGTACTCATCATCGCTGACTAGATTTTTGAGACGCATATCAAGGAGTTGATCAATTTGTTTCTGGGTATTGTTGTACAAGTTTTGCAGACTGCTATTTATTGTCGTTCTATCTTTTACTTCAACTTCATGTTGTTTTTGAAGCCATTTAATTGCCCAGTTGGAAAACTCTTCTGGTATTTCCATCTTTGAAAGCAGAGCATCTACTTGCTCCTCAAAGTTAGCTACAGATAGTGATGGCTGTTTGCATTTAGTACCATCTGATAAAGGTTTGTGGTTACCAATTAGCCATGTGTAATGGAGTATCTTTGGCTGTTTCATCTCAGCTATCAACATTCCGCAGTTAATACAGCAGTCTCTATCTTTTGCCTTTGCAAACTTTGTTTTACAGTTAGAACATATAACTTGCCATTTTTCATCCATGATGACTGTCCCATCACAGCCACCACATGTTATTCCAAGACCTGTGTACGCCCAATCTTTCTTTGTTCTTCTTCGTGCTGATTTTTTACCCAGAATAACTTGGACTTTCCCATAATCCTCAATGCTAAATGGTCTTGGAAAATCATCAGCTGCATTAAATGTTCCTTCACTCCTA
Organism: uncultured Gammaproteobacteria bacterium; assembly: GCA_964405065.1. Taxonomy (GTDB): domain Bacteria; phylum Patescibacteriota; class Microgenomatia; order Daviesbacterales; family UBA10151; genus CAZWRN01. Next base: position 2,270 of record CAYOMO010000064.1, on the reverse strand, counting down.
CGCAATTCCCCATAAAAGTATTTTGGATCTGAAAGAAGTTTGTACCAAGTACTGTTTGATAAAGATTTATCTCCAGTCCTTTTTGTCTTCTTTGTTCGATATTTCCAATCATCATTCAAAACTGCTAGTGCTTCTTTTGGCGTATGTGTTTGATCTAAAACTAATTTGATAGCATTCTGAATTAACGGAAGTCTATCGGGATCAGCAATATTAATCATTTCATCTCTACCGTTCTTTGCATGTAGAAAACCCTCAGCCAATCTTCCAGCAGGAATATAACCTGACTTTAATTTTGTTCTATTTCCTCTTTTTACTGCCTCACTCTTGTCATCACTATCCCGTGTAGCTCTTGTGAATTCATTCATCAAATACTCTCGATCTCTTGGAGTATTTTCGAAAATACCATGTGGCGTGAGAACTACTTTTAGCTTTCCATCTGACATTAGCTGAGCGAACTTTCCTCCGTCACCATAGTTACGAGAAATCCTGTTGGCGTGCCAAACTAATATTGCGTTTATTGCACCATTTTCTATATCAGCAATTAACTGATTAAAAATTGGTCTTCCTTCTTTGAATGCAGATTGGCTTTCAAAGGGATACCATTTATTTTTTAAATTGAGTTGATTGATAACTTCTTCAAGATCGAGCTGTTGCCCCTCAAGAGATCGCACTTGCTTGTCCTCATTGTCTTCAGAAGAACGTCGGAGATATGATCCGAAAGAATAATTCTTCAATGTTTCTTTTATGTTGTAGTCGAAGAATGCCATATTAATTTACATCTACATGTATTTTACCAGTGTACGATTTGTTTTAGCTTACTAAACAAAGCTTCTAATTCAGGTGTCATCACATTTGCTTGCCTAGCTATAGTTTCACAATGCCATAATACAAGTTTAACTTTCAAATAAATCTGCTCAGGATCTTTAACTGATTGTACTTCAGGTGTTTTTTCATTCTGTCTTCTGTATTCCTCATTACGTTCTTCTTTGTCTCCATATCTATCGCTACGCAGCGTTTTGAGTGTGAATATAACAGCAGTAGTATCTCCAGCTTCTATTCTCTTTATTAACGCTTGCTCTGCAAGATCGGCGATTTGTGTTTTCCCCTCCTGCATGGCATGGATAATAGCTTGATCAAAAGATCTATCATCCATCCTCCAATTGTAGATTGTTTGTCTACTGACTCCTGCAAGGCTTGATGCAGCTGAAATACTTCCACCTGATTTTTTCGATGCCAACACTTTTAGAAATTGTTCTTTTGTATTGTCGATTAATTGTATTTTAGTCATTTTTCTTTTTTATAGTGTCAACTTTGTAAACTAGAACGGTATATCATCTGGTGATACATCTTCATCATTAGATACCCTTTCATTAAAAGGAGAATCTCTAAAGAAATCTTGGGAAGTACGCTTGTTCTGTTGCAATTCCGAATTTTTCAATTGCGTTTCTGCAATAATTGATTGCGTTTGTGCAAAATCCTCTTGCAAATTTGCAACTTCCATTTGTCCTAATTGAGAAGCTATCCTTGCTGTATATTTCTCAAAGTTTTTAATTCTGATTAGACCATTAACTGTTTCTTCTATTAGCCCCAACTTTTTCAATTTTGATTTTCTTCTACTAATAGTTGATGGGTCACAATTACTATCGATAGCAAGATCTATATCTGTTTTTGGTACGCATCCAAATGTATTGCGTGGTGGAAACCAATCAGCCTCTTGCAATAAAAAGATATAAAAGCCAAAGTCAGAAAAGTTTAACTGCCCCTCTTTTAATAACAAAATTATTCTCCTTGGGATATTAATAAATCCCTTGTGTTTTAATGGTTTTCTCATTTTCATATACATATAAATCCATGCCACACTAACTAGCAAAGATTAGATCTTTTAGGCTTCTGATTGCTTCAGCATAAACTTTAGGAGCAACGCTCCCACTATTCATCCAAAAGTCGTTCTTGAACGTCTCACAGCGTGTAGGATCATCAAAAATGAACCAGCACACTTTGCCATCCCGTTCAAGCTTGATAACATCCTTGCCTTGCGAGTAAACAAATGCTGCCAAATATAAATCTTTGCATCGCCACATGTTATTTTTTTCCATAGTTTTTATTTCCATCATCTGGAATTGATTTATAGACAGGCTTTACTTGGAGATATACACGAAGAGCTTCTCTTTGAGCTTGATCAAAAGTGAGGGATTTTCCATACTTCTTGGAGTATAGTTCCTGGAATTCTTTTATTGCCTCAGGAGGCAAAATGGATTGTCTGTATTTGC
>CAYOMO010000063.1:0-8595 GCA_964405065.1 uncultured Gammaproteobacteria bacterium | reverse complement strand
AATTCCTTTTTTAACCATTAAATATGACTTGAGATGAATATAATCGACCATAAGAATATTGGGATAATAAATAATAATTTAGCGCTCTACTGTATAACAGCCTCTATGCAGATTTGTCAATCAAAAACACGAAAGTATTAAAGATGCGTGATACAATTAAGGTATCTTAAAAGACATGAACATTCTTGGACGAATAAAAAAATATAGAATACTGTTTATTACCATAGTAATTCTTCTTATTGGCATTACGCTATTTTATTTCTATAAAAAACCTGATCCTCCTCAAACTCTTCTTTCGAAAGTTGGGAAACATATCATGCTTCCATCAAATGAATCACCTGCTATGGCAACGGTATCTGATAAAACAAAATTAGCCAATCAACAATTTTTCAGTGAAGCTCAAAACGGAGATGTATTACTGATTTATAACACATCACAAAAAGCAATACTCTACAGACCATCCATAGATAAAATCGTGAATGTTACCACGGTAAACATTCATACATCAGCGCCAGTTAAAAACCCAAGCCCTACTGTTTCTGCACAAGATGTAACCCCGACTCCCTTGAAGGTTGCTATCTATAATGGAACACAGATAGCAGGGCTAGCCTCAAAAGTGGAGAAACAACTAATACAACAATTTCCAAATATCACCGTAGTAACGAAATCAAACACAACCGGAAGTTATACGGAGAACCTTATCGTTGACCTAACTGATACCAGAAAAACAGAAGCAAATAGTATTGCAAATCTGATGAAAGGAACAGTATCAACTCTCCCAAAAAGTGAGATAAAGCCAGCGTCCGATATCCTCATCATTGTGGGAAAAAATATTCAATAAACTCATATTCTTCTTTATATATTTTGTATAGGTAGTTCATTTAATTAATACGTAAAACATATGTATTTATAAGTGTTTATGATTAGACTACTACAACAATCCATATTGACAGGGTGAAGTTTTGTGTATATAATCGCTCTCATTAATTATAAAACTATGGGAGATACAAACGGATACGAAAATGCTAAACCAATTATTTTTCCAACTCTCGACAACCTTTTGTGGGGAATCGTCAAATCGCTGCAATATTATTCTCTTGGATTTATGGTTATAGCAATTGTTGGTATCGGACTTATGTTAGTTTTCAGCGGTGACAACACTCACAAAAAATCTGCTCTTATGAGTTGGGGAATGAATATCTTAATTGGTGCAACACTTATATTTGGAGCAACAGTAATTGCGGGAATAGTTAAGCAATTTGTTGGTGGTACCTAAACATTTTAAAATATGCATGAAAGCATTATTATATTTCTTCCTATTTTATTTCTTTTTAGCTAATGTGTCTTTTGTAAAGGCTGCGACTACTCCAACACCTACAACCACTCCCATAATACAACATACCAACGAATTCACAGTGCAGAACGATCCAAACACCATTGTTGGCACACTTAAAAGTTATATTCAAGGCTTTGACTCTTTGCTTGGGGGATTTATCTTTTATACGCCTGATCCAATGGCAAATACAATAACTTTAAAGGATAATTCAGAATTACCCGGGCTTGCCAAGTATAGGAATATGTTTTATGACATATCAATTCCACTCCTTGTTATTATCATCAGCGCAATTGCTTTCATCAAAATCGGATCTGATGACGTCCACCATCTTAAATCATTTGTAAAGCGTTTTTTCATAACCGTAGCTCTTTTTGTCACTGTTCCTTTCATACTCTCGTATAGTGTCCAGTTTAATAATTTGCTTGTGAAGCAAGTCTCATCGACTCAGGAGCTGACTGGCTTTATCAGTAACTATTTCGATCAAACACAAAATTTGATTAATTCCGGTCAAGAACCACAGCAATATGGTATTCCTCAATACGACATATCGTTTATTGGAGGGATATTCAAATCTTTAGGAAAGTTCATTGTCCAAATTTTCCTGTTTATCTTAACATTTTTATTTCTCCTTGGCGGGTTTATGTATATCGGCTTTCAATTTGTGATCCGGTTTGCAACGCTTATGTTCCTTGGCGTTTTGTATCCGATTATTATTCCGTTTATATTATCTGAGAAAACAGAAAAGATTGTTTACACATTTTTTAAAACATGGTTTATAGTCCTTATTCAACAACCGGCATTTGTTCTGGGATTTGCTATCACGTCAGATTTATTTAATAGTATTCTGAACGCAAAAGGACCAAGTGTCGGGCTTCTATTTTTCTATACAGGATTTTTGTTTTTTCTTGCCGGAGTCAATGTATTGGTTGCCCGTATATTTGGCAGTGGGTGGGACGCAATGTCTTTGAATTTCCAAGCTATGGTCGCTTCACGTACTTTTACACAACCGGTTCAATCAAGCATTCGTGATTTTAAACGAGGGCTGGTTGGTGGGCAGGGAAGTGTGAGTCATACGACAGGTAAAGTCATACATGATCGAATTGCTTCTCATTTTCAGAAGGATTCTAAAAAAAAGGAACAAACAGAAGAAGAATCAGATAAAGATGATGCAAACATGTCATCAATTCCTCCATTTTCACAGGAGTTAAATGAGAAAGGTATAGATATTGAATCAATCAATAAAAGACAAGGAGTTGTTGCAGTATCAGGTGAAACGTATCAATACAACGACCCGAAAACTAATTTGTCAACACTCTATCCAACACGATTTGAAGGAATTCAAGATGGTGTGCCAGCTGAAAAATTAGAAAAGATCCAGCTTGCTTCAGCACAGTTTATAGATCTTTCGGCTTTTAATAAACAGTACCCAAACCCTCATAATCTTAACGCCATGGATCAGTCCATAAAGCAGGGGAAAGAACTGCACTTTGCTTATATTGAATCACAAAGTCATCCGGAAAGAGTCAAGAATTTTCTAGATGTGTCTCAGCAAAGAAATAAAGCATTTGGAGTACAAGGTGTTATTGTAAAGCGACAAGGTACCAAGACAACAGATCAGATTATTCGTTTATATACTCAAAAACCTAATGAAAAGCGTACAAATTTATAAAGATGATATCAGACAGCATATTTTACGAAGCCTTGTATTTACCGATAAGGTACTAATCATATTAGGTGGAGCCATCATTGCTGGTGGTCTATTTGCAGTTTTTCGTTTTGGAATTCATATCTTTAGCTGGCATATTTTCATCATAACACTCATATTCTGCGAAGCAGTTTATCTGTGGGGTATTATGCATAAAATAGACAATCAGTCGTTATATAAGATCATTCCTCGTGCGATCCGATTCAAATCCTCCAGAAAACAGTTTCGAGCAAAAGAGATTGATCCATACTTTACCGACTTTACCATTCAAGACAATCATATTTTCAGAAATAATACGGTGATTAAAATGTATGAAGTTGAGCCATACGACATAGCACTTCTTAATGAACAAGATCGAGAGCATTTTTTTGTAAAGCTCAAGCAAATGATTCATACGTTGCCTTCCCAAGTTCAGTTTATTGTCAAAAAAGAGCAAATGAGACTATCTGATATATCCAAACACATTTTTTCGTTATATGAACAATCAAACAGAAAACGGGAAGCAATTATTGATAGATATGTTGATGATCTCTCATCACTTATAAAAACCAGTCAGTTTATGACTATCCGTTATTATGCTGTCTTTTCCGCCCCATGTGATCCGTCAAACTCCTCAGATAAAATAAAAGCGATCAATTCGCTTAACGATATGGGATCACGTTTTGCCGCCTCTATGGCAGCATGTGACATCTCTGTTTTGCCATTGGAAAATAACCAGTTAATAGATTACATGCAACAAACACTTAGATGAAACTACAAGATCTTAAAAAGACGGTTCAGGAAACAGCCCATAACGTCTATGAAATCGTGACGGCACTTCGCATGAGCCAGACGCTTCAGGAGCATATAGAAAATTTATCCCATGAAAAAGATAAGAATACATATGAATTGAACAAACTTACTCGTGAGTATGAACTGTATGCGCTAAAAAATAAAGGGTTGCAAGATATCGAAAAGCATTTTTTTAATGGTGAACCAAAATTGCATCAGCATGAGCTTACATTGGCTCTGCGTGAAGAGATTAAGCGATTAATGAATGTCATTGAAACGCAACAGGAGCTTATTGAGAAAACGCCTTTTTTAACATCGGAGCTTATTCATACTCATAAACCTATATTGATAAAAAGTAACAATCCAATACGGTCTATCAAAAATTATGTCCGTTATAGAAATGAGTTGCACAAGTACAATGAGATGATTGCACGTTCACAGACTGCGGAGTTTCATCTTACTATCGAAAAAGGAGAAGCTGGTATTCGTATTGATCGTGACGGGACACAGAGATATAAAAGTGAATATTTGGAAGAATATAGTAGATCTGTTGGAGTAGGGGAGCGGATAAAACGATTTTATTATTTAGCCGATATTCCAGCATATTTGAGTCCATATATATTTTTTAGGCTACTAACGTCATCATTGCCCTTCACATTAAGTATTTTTATGGAACCGACACCAAGCCGAGAACTGTTAAAGATCGCCAAAAAAAGAAAGTCAGTTCTTGAGACACAACAGCTTGAGCGGTTAAAACAGGAGAAAGTGAGAGATCAGGAGCTTGATAAAAATATCGATGAAGTTTCAACATTTATCGATGAGCTGGTACATGAAGCTGAACGAGGCGTGATCTATTCATTGTATCTACAACTTGAGGCTGAGAATGAACAGAAGATGAATGAGTATCATAAACAACTTGAAAATCTGACCGGTACAATTGATCTGACATTCAACCAGTATAGTTTTGGACAGAAGAAAGCATTCAGGAATTTTATTCCATTCAATCACGATAACCTTCAGGAAAATAGAGTACTTCAAACAACAGCCGCTTCTTATTTATTGCCCTTTATTTCAAAACAGCTCACCGATCCGCAGGGCATTTTTATGGGAATGAATTCCTACAACAGTTCATTGGTATTTATTGATCCGTTTACTTCCCGTAATAACAATATAAATATTTTGGGAGTTTCAGGATCGGGGAAAAGCGTGACATCAAAAATACTAATGAATCGCCTCTATATGCGAGGTATACAAATTTTAGTGATTGATCCGGAAGGTGAGTATGTTGATTTAGCAAAGAGTTTGGGTGGAGAAGTAATCTCATTTTCCCGAGAAAATGGTATTAATCCATTTTATATCAACAGTTCTCAAGAGAATGATATTTTAGATCATATTTCAACATTGAAAACATTTTTCAAGTTTTTTATCCCTGATAATCATTATGATGGTGCTATTCTGGACAAAGCACTGATTAAACTTTATGATACCGGTACGCCTTCATTTGAAGGTCTTCTTGAACTTCTAAATAAACACCCTATGTCTCGGGATTTGGGAGTGTTATCGTCAGGAAGTTTGCGTGGAGTATTTAACTCATCACGGAAACTAGAGCTTGATAATGATATTATTGTTTTAGACCTTCATGACTTGAAAAAAGATGAGAAACGGGAACCGGCAATGTATCTGCTGACTTCGCTTATTTGGAATCTGATTAATAAAAATAATGATAAGCAGCGGATGCTATTTATTGATGAGGCCCATAAACTGCTAGTTGATCATGAAGTTGCAGTATTTTATCGGGAGCTTGTTAAGCAGGCTCGGAAAAGAAAAGTGGGTGTCGTGTCTATTACTCAAGATGTCGAGGATTTTTTGCAAAATGAGTATGGGAAAGCGATCATCACCAACTCAGAGACGAAAATATTACTCAAACAGTCGTATGCAACCCTTAATGATATTGCGACAATTTATCCGATGACTGATGAGGAGAAACAGCAGCTTGGACATTTGGGCATCGGTGAAGTGATTTTATTTCGGGAAGGTGAACATATCAGGCTAAATGTGGTTGTGTTGCCTCACGAGAAGTCATTAGTATTTACTTCTTCATAATTAGATGAACATACCTTTGAAGTTAAATACTGTTCGAAAGCTCAAAGATGATCCATTTGGTTTCATTATAGATACTCTTGTCAAAATCGTTCTTAACTTGATAATTCCCATTCCACTGGCCGGGGAGCTTATATCAGAGTTTAGAGGGCCGGTTTTAGGCTGTTTTGCAATGGTTTTTGTCCTTGGAATATCTCTTATTGTGATTATTGGCATGGCTATTCTATCGCCTTTCTTTTTTGGAGAAACCATACTCCAAAAATTAAATTCGTTAACAGCTTCTTCTTCTATAACAGAAGATACGAGCTTTATTCAAACAGATTCACCAATTCAAATCCCGTTCGGCGGACAAGGGTTTGAATACGCCTCAATAACTGCCGGATTTATGGACCCGAATTATTATTTGAAATTCGGAGAAATCCATACAGGTATTGATCTGGTTCCTAATGACAACTACTATAAAAATAGTGAGTCTTATAAAAAATATCATAAGGTTATTGTATATGCAACAATGACCGGAACTGCCGGATATTTTATTGACCAGAATGGCGGCTTAACTGTTGAAGATACTAATCCCGAAGGAACCATAAAGGTGCTGGAAATCCATATGAAAGAGGTATTTGTTAAAACCGGTGATAGTTTGAAAGCCGGCACACCTATTGGTATTATGGGGATGACGGGGCATGCGACCGGAGAGCATGTTCATTTCGAGATTCAAGTGAAAGATGGCGACACATGGATACCAGTTAATCCAATGACATATATAAAATAAGTAAATGAAAAATCAACAGAGTAAACACTTAGGTCAAAATCAGAGGAAAACATTACGAATCGGTCTTATTATACTGCTCCTTATATTCTTAGTAATTTACTTTTTAGTTTTACCTAAAAAAAGTCAGAACATAAGTATTGGAAATAACACCGTCATACTGCAAGGTACAAAACTGCAAGTCTTCAATGATACCTATGCTTTTAATGGCTTTCCTGACAGAATATTTATTCATTACCCGTATTTTATATTCGTTCAGAGCGCCAAACCCGCAACTATCATTTATAATCTGGAAACTAAGAAAAAAGAACAGGAAATTAAAGAAGTTTTATTGGATTATTATAAGGGAGACATGATCTATAACAAACGGACAAGCTTTCTTAACAATATTGATCTGGATAAATACTGTGATAGCGCCTTTATTAAGAGTAGTAATGAAGTGTTATGTATTACGAGAACTTCTCCAGATAGTATTAATAACTCGCTTATTAGTATTCCTCCAAGTAGACCTAATCTCTGGAAGGATGTATATCAATCACAGAATCTATTGACGACGGTATCTGTTATAAATAATGATCTCTATATAGGAGAAATTGCATTTAAGACGAAGCAAAATTATATTACGATCAATAAAAAATCTATTCCTGTAGGCAATATCATCAATATGATTTACCAAATGAACGGGAAGCCATATAGTGCCTCATTTAAGAGTAGCTTGAATAATCAGAAGGATAGTTATTATTTGATTCAAGATGGTCATTTTATTCAACAAGATAAAGAGCTTATCTATTTTTTAAAATAATTGATTACAATATTTAAAGCATGGATTATCAAACAATCTCATTAAAAGAATTCAGAGTTATAGGTATCACAGCTCGGACGACAAATGAGAGGTCCGATAACCGCGATATTGACGATATAGCAAATTTATGGAAGCTATTTCGAGAGGGGAATATTCGTGATTTGATTCCCCACAAGGAGTCGCAAGAGATTGTTTCGCTATATACTGACTACGAGAAAGATTTTAACGGTCCGTATTCGGTTGTCTTGGGTTATCGGGTAACTAGCATTGATGATGTACCAGAAGGAATGGTTGCCAAGACTGTACCAGCCTCAAAATATGCTGTTTTTCACGTCACAGGCGAGCCGCTAGTTCAAAAGATAATAGAGACATGGCAGAAAATATGGTTTATGGATTTAAAAAGATCATACACTGGTGATTTTGATGTATATAGAGTTGGAAATACCAACGAAGCTGATATTTTTGTTGCTATCCAATAATCTGGTTAAGCTTCAAAAATTTCCACATTTCTGACACAGCCAGTTTCCCTTCAATTCTTCTCATAATCTCGCGGCTATTTGTATGCGATAGAATATTGAGACTGCCTTCGTAAAGTATAGTCTTATCTATAATTGCGAGTTTTCTGTGATGATTTTTCACAAAAGTAATATGTACTCTTATTTCGCTACATGCGAGGATCTCTTCTGTCGCTTGATAGGCAAATTCTCCTTCATGTTCTGACGGATGACGGGTAATGATATGGATTTTCACACCCTTTGCAAGCAGTTTTTTGAATAGCGGTATTAACACTTTCATTCTTGCCGAGATGACAAATGGGCTTTCAATAAAAAGTTCATTTTTACAGTTTTTTAGATCTCGTATGAAACTATCATAGAAACTTGTTTCATCGAATAATCTGCTTTCTTGCAGATTATTAAGGATTTTAGCTTTCTTGAATAGGCCAAACATTAGTTTTCCACCTCCGTTTCTTCCTCAAGTGAAATATTGTATACTGTCATCAAGTAATTAAAACTCTTGAGCGTTGCTTCGAATAGCGGGGACGTGGGGTCACATTTTGAGTACCGTCCACAGGACGGTTGGTAATCACGAGAAATAGGTTGGTATATCAACCC
>CAYOMO010000062.1:6002-8941 GCA_964405065.1 uncultured Gammaproteobacteria bacterium | reverse complement strand
ACCATTAGCGATGTACCTTATTTTAGATTACATCTGGACCAAGATCCGTCGCGAGATTGCCAAACGGCTTTTGATAGTAGATGAAGCCTGGTATATGATGCAAAATGAAGACTCGGCTGAATTTTTAGTCGGAATAGCTAAAAGAGCCCGTAAGTATTACTTAGGAGTTACGACAATCACGCAGGATGTTGAGGATTTTTTGGGAACAGATCGAGGAAAAGCTATTATATCCAACTCTTCGATTCAAATTTTACTTAAACAAGCCCCTGCTTCTATCGGGAAAGTAGCGGAAACTTTTAATCTATCTGAGGGAGAAAAACTTTTACTGCTTTCAGCTGGTGTCGGACAAGGCCTCTTTTTTGCCGGGCAAACACATGTAGCGATGAGTGTGGTAGCTTCTCCAGAAGAACACAGACTTATTACAACTAACCCGTCGGAAGTATTCAAGAAGTGAAGGTAGATGATAGATTTTGGACGATCTTCAACCACTATTATCTATTTTCCACTATCTATCTTCTTTAAGTTGTCTCTCTAGCCTCTTATCCGCTAAACTAAGGACATGGCTGCCCGCGACTCTGCATCTTTGTCCCGCAATGACTACTTAGCACTTTTTTACGCTTTGCAGGAGCTACGCTCAGAGCCTAGTCAACTCAGAATTTTAAAATCTCATATCTCCAGTGGAAGTTTTTACAATCAGCCCTTGCCAAATATGATCCGGCATATGCAGATCCTTTTACAAAGTAAAGATCCAAACCGAAAATTTCCTCAAACTCTCCGAAAAGAAGATGTTCCGACCTACTTTGAATCCCTTTTACGAGAGGTAAACAGCCACACCGAGCACGATTTTTACGGTAATATCGAAAGAGGCATCAAACAAAATGTCTGGGAGAATATTCCCAGCCCGATAGCCGCACCAGTTCAAAATCCCGCGGTTAAGCCGTTACCAGAAGAGGCTGAATTACCTGAACAACCGGAGACTGAAGAAAAGGGGCAAGAGTCAGAAAAAAAGGCTGAGCCGATCAAACGTTTTAAAGCCGGTTCCCCTCATGCTGAACCTGAAAAAGCCACTGTCCCGCCAAAAGATCAGCCATTGGCGACAACTACCCAAAAAAAGAATATCTTTCAGAGAGTAAAGTCTTTTTTTTCAGCACCATCAACACCACGGCCACCTACTACAACCTCTCCATCATCATCAACGACTGCTAATACCCGGGCTATTGTAGCCAAAGCCAGACAATCAGCTGGAAAAATACTCGGCAATCCAGCAAAAAATCTGGGCAGCCAGATAGTCAGGCAGATTATCCGCCATCCTTTACTAAAAAAACGGGTAGTAACTGCAGGGATTGGGGCGATCGGCGGCTATTATTTTGGAGGAGCACCGGGAGCAGGAGTTGGAGCTGTCTTGGGCGGTTTACTCGGGCCAAATATCTCTTCAAGTATCGGCGATGTGCTAACCGGTGGCAGAAACAGCTCCTCAGCTACTGTGGTCAATCCGACCGTGCCTGATGATACATCCGGTGATCCACCTTCAGGTGGCGGCGGCGGGAGTAACTTTTTCCGCAACCGAGCTTTAAATGCTGCCCGTAATTTAGCCAATCAGGCGGCTCGACGAGCCCTCATTGCCGGAGGGAGAACTTTTTTAGCTGCCAACGCCTGGTGGATTATTTTGGTGATAGTCGTGGGGATTCTGCTGCTGGTGGCGCTGTTATTGATGCTCTGCATTCTCCCCTGGTCCGGCTGCAGCACCGGTGGTGGTGATATAAAAAAGAATTTTTCTATTCAAAAATCAGCCCCTCAGGCTGTAGATAATGGATCTCCAATTGAATATAAAATTGAAGTTACTAATAAAGGAAATCAAAATGCCTCAGTCACTGTTGTAGATAATCTCCCTGATGGAACTGTTTATCAAACTGGAAATAATGATCCGGCTACTGACCAAAATACTTCAAAAAAAATTCAATGGACAATTAATGACCTGGGTCCTGGACAGAAGAAAGATCTGACTTTCACCGTAGTTCCTCAAATCCCTGATACATGGATAGTTAATCAGATATCTGCAAATATTAAGTTGCTTGGAAATTCAAGTAGCGGTAATGTCAATATTCCGGGAAACATCCCCCCTACCGCAGACAATTGCAATGGAACCTATCCTCTTAAAAATCCATTAGGTAACTTTGGTGATCCAAAATGTGATTTTAATAAAGATGCCCTATACCAAATACTTCAGCAATTGGATCCTACAAACGCTACCTACTGGTTTACTAAAGTTGCCCGATGTGAAAGTAACTATTCTCCGAATGCCTATGCAGATCCAATTGCTGTAGGAACACCCGATCCTATAGGTGCCTGGGGACTTTTCCAAATGGGACGCGGTAAGAATGGCGAATTTGACCATGGAGATGTTATCTGGCAACTTCAAACAAGTAATGCAGTGAATTATAACAACAATATTTCTAAGCTTGGGTTAGCCTGGCGATATTGGCAGTGTGCCAATGACAGATGGTAAAGTAAAAGTTATGAAAATTGAAAATATTTTTGCAAATAAAAAAATAGCCTTAGTTATTGTTGTTTTGCTTGTTTTACTTTTAATAGCGTTTTTATTGCGACTTATATTCTCTTCCCCTAAATCATCCATCCCACCAGTTATTGATGTCCCAAAAGCTTCATTTTCTCCATCGCCAAGAATAATCGGCCAACCTTTTCCATCTGTAATTTCATCTACCCCCTCAGCTCAAATCAAACCACTTGTATATAAACCGGGGGAGTTGACTAAAGATTATGAACGAATCAGTTCTCGCCAACCACTCTCTTCGGATGACCAAGCCATTAGAACACAACTGTTAACACCGTTGAATTCACGTTCTGGGGTCATTACTACGACTAATCAATTCCAACTTGAATACGTTCAAAGCCCAGATCTTTTTATGGTAGAAATAAGG
>CAYOMO010000062.1:0-5992 GCA_964405065.1 uncultured Gammaproteobacteria bacterium | reverse complement strand
GGGAAAAATGCGGCAGAAAACTACTTGAAAAATCAGGGTCTAAGCACCTCAGGAATTTGTAATCTTCCAGTTGTTTTTTATCTCAGCCAACAAGTGCAAAATGACCTCATTTCAAAAGGTCAAACATTTAATCCGATACCGACAGGATGTTAAAAATGCAAAAAAATATAAAAATAATATTATTTATACTTAGTGTTTTCTTTGTCAGCCAACTCCGACCGGTTCTATACTAACCCCTTCATTTCAAGCTGATCCAGTCAACGGGCATTGTGGAAGTGATTACGGATATTCCTGCACTTGTGGAAATTCAGGTCGGAGAGCTAAAGCTATAGATATTCCCACCACTCCGGATACGGATGTTGTTCTGCCAAAAATCGAGGGTGAAGACATTACATGGACATTAATTGAAACTCTTTGTGCAGGATCAGGTTTATATCCCAACTGCAGTGATAGTAATGGCGGAACAGGCGGGATGATAACATTTGTAGGTATTAATCCCTCTAGACCTAACGACAAATGGTATATTCAGTTTCTTCATCTCAAAATATCAACAATTTTGGTAGAAAAAGGAGGTTCGTATTCACCAGGAACTGTAGTTGGAAAAACCGATATATCAGCCCATGTCCACACTACTATAGGTAAAAACCTGAACGTGAGTGGTGACAATATTTCAGGTGCTGCAGACTGTGATGCCAATTGGCTACCTTCTGACTTTATGTGTGACCCCTCCAAACAACCAACAACTATCCCTGAGGCCAAGCCAGTTGGAGCTGCAGCTGGTGAAATAAAAAGTAATTATGCTTGTACCAAAGTTGGAACTCCAAAAGAAGATATGCCCGCGATTTGTAAAAACCAGACAGCTCCTCAATTTGGAGAAGCAGGCAATTTTACCTACTACTGCCAGGGGGATGACCGTTGGCAAAAATTTGCCTGTAGCGTGGGTCAGGTGGGCTGTGGTGCTACATCAGCAGCCATGATAACTACTTACTTTGGGCAGACTCTTACACCAGCCGATGTGTTTGGAGATTTTCTAAATTCAGGCGCTTTGACTTGTGGTGATGGTATTTATCCTGATCGTGTATTAGCCTGGTTTAGACAGAACGGTTATGAGGTAGGGCCGAATGTCGTAGCAGGTGGGTTAATGGATGCGACAGCAGCGAAAACATATATTGATAAAGGATATTTAATAATTGGGTCATCACACAATTTTAAAGGACTGAGTGGCGCGACATTTAGCCATGTGTTTGTTGTTCAAAATGTGGACCCACAGACCGATACTTTTATTATGCGGGATCCGGAAAATTGCGCATATGGGCCAGGAACAGAGCTAGCGCAAAATAATGTTCAACCGATCAAAAGCGATAAGATTCCAAGCTGGGCATATGCCTATCCGATTAAAAAAGGAGGTAATTAGTAACTATGAATAGATTTCAAATGTTTCTCATGATATTTATAATTATCTTGGCCTTTATCATTTTTATTAGCTTTATCTTTTTCTCTAATACTCCATTCCCTTCTGGGACTACACCAACCCCTTCTGCGTCAACAATGCCAGCCCAAAGAGTTATTGATGATAAAAGTGTGGAGCTTCATCCGAATAAAGGTGTCTATCAGACAATCTCCTCGGCAGCAGCGGAACAGATTGACCAGGATACTAAAATTGGCCAGTTAATAAAAAAATTACCACATCGATCGGAGAATTTTTCGCTTGTATATGATATAGACGCTAATTCTTTTATCGCTGAACTTTCTCCCACCAAAAGAGCTCAGGCAAATAGAGAACTAGATCAATTTTTGGAAGAAAACGGTATAATGGATAGAGATTGGTTATATAATTTAAGCATTAAACAACAAACCTACTAAGTTCATGAGCACTAAAGCTAAAATCATTGCAGCTGTCGTCGCTATCGGAGCAATCTTGATTGCCGTCTTTCAGTTTGGTCTGGGTGGGCCAGCGACTGAAAGAGGATCGGAGGTCTCCCAAACTGATTCTCCAGTCGTCGTATCTACCAATCCTCCAACCATGAAAGAGAAAAAAACCGTAGTTGTGCTCCCAACCCAGCCAATTGAGATCACTTTCAATCAACCGTTGGAAAATGTGCCAGAAACCAGAATTACCATTGAGCCAAAAGCTGATTACAAGGTCGAACTGTCCGGGGATAAAAAAACTATTAAAATAACTCCAAATACTCCCTATGCTTTAGGTCAGGGCTATTCGCTTTTTATCAAAGCTGATACCAAATTTGACGGTAAAAAGACTTTAGGTTCAGATGTGGATTTTCATTTTGCAACCATTAGTTATAACGGAGTTTAAATTTGTATTTCTCCATGCGCGTAAAGCTGATTAGTCAAAAAAATTGTTTTATTATTCTTGTTCGAGCGAAGTCGAGAACTTCATTTTAATCTAACTTAAGCGGATCGGCATAATCACATATTCAAGGCCTTCGATGCCTTCTGGTTTGATTAAAGCCGCAGAGAGATTTCCGGAAAATTCGATTCTGACTTTTTCGGAATTTACTGAAGACAAAGCATCTGTCAGGTATTTAGCATTAAAGGCGATCTGGATCGGGTTTTGCCCCGTCTGAGCCTCTATTTCAGTCTCTTGCTCCCCTACTTCTCTGGCCTGAGAAGAGATTTTTATTTTTCCTTCCAGGGTCTCCATTTTGATAACATTCGCTTCTGTTTTAGCAAAAACCGATGCCAGCTTGACGGCTTTTAATAAATCAGTTCGATCGATATGGGTAATATTTTGAAATTCAGTAGGAACTATTTTTTCCCAGGATGGAAAATTACCCTCGATCAGCCGAGAAGAAGCCTGTGTATCCCCTACTTTAAAAATAATCTGGTTGTCACTGGTTCCAATCTCAACCAGTCCTGAGTCTGATTTTTCAATATCCTCGCTAATCAGCCTGACAACTTCTTCAAGGGTTCTTCTGGGTATCAGAGATCTAAATGGTTGATCAGTTTCACTCTCAAGGCTCATTTTTTTGTGAGCCAGCCTAAAGCCATCAGTTGCAACCAACTCTAAGGTATGTTTGGTAATCTCGGTTAGTATTCCAGTTAAAACAGGCCTACCGTCATCAGCTGCAGCAGCAAAAGCGATCTGAGGGACAGAATCTTTTAGTACAGCAGCTTGAACAGAGGCGGCTTTTTCTCCGGCCAATGGTATGGCTGGAAACTCGGCAGACGAGATACCGTTTAAAGTGACATTAAAGTTTTTAGCTGAAATTCGCAGTTGTTCGCCGCCGGATTCGAGAGTTAGTTCTAGGCCACTTAAAGACGCGATGATCTCTTGAAATGTTTTAGCTGGGACTGTTAACTCCCCTTCCTCCTCAACAGTTGCATTAATGGATTTGACTACTCCGATTTCCAAATTAGTAGCTGAGAGGATTAGTTTGTTTCCCTGAGCTTGGAGTAGGATATTGGCTAATACAGGTAGAGTTGCCCTGATCCCAACTGATCGGGAAACTGCCTGTAAAGGACTATTTAGGTCTGATTGTTGGATTTTTAATCGCATATATAGTGTGTTGTTTATCGTTTATCGTTTATCGTTTATCAGGTTGCTTCCGATTTACTATTTACGATATACGATCTACTATGAGGCAGTAACTACTTCAGGCCTTTAACTACTCTCTCGACTTCATCTTCAGTGACCTTTATCAGCCGAAAATAAACTCGTTGGTGTTCTATGAGGGTTTTAATATGTTTTTCCTCTGGTGTCAAGGCCGCACTTGTTCCAGACTTCACTTCAATAAAATCAATTCGCTCCCCATTTTTTACACCAACAAAATCAATTGGCCATCCCAATGGGATAATTCGATCGTAATCATACCGAAGTTCAGCATAAGTAAGTAGCTCAGCCATCTTGCCTTTTTGTGGATTAATGGATCCTTGGATCGTTTGAAGTACCCTTAGTGGTAGATTATTAACCTGTTGGTAAAGATCGATAAAATCCTGCGGGATATCTGAGCGAGGCTTGGCTTGGAGTCTTCCTATTAAATAAGCAATTATCAATCCTAATATAATAAATCCGATGTAAACCCAGTTGAATTCCATGTTTTGGTAGAAGGTTAATAGTTTTGAGGCCGGTATAGAAGGTGGTAGTGGAATTTAATACTTCACTTATAACCATACCTTCTAACTATCCTGGCTTCTGCAATCAATAACCTACATCTATTATACCGTATATTATCCGAATATAGGGAGTTATCCCACAAGTTATCAACAAAATGAGTGAATATAATCTTTATTATTTATAAACAGTAATGGTATTTATAGGGGATGTGAATAAGTTTATAAGTTTGATATTTAGCTTCACTTTTCGGATTATTTTGGTGTTGAAAAATGATGGAAAATTGTGGATAACTCAGTGGAAAACTAGTGGATAAAGTGTTGATAAATCAGCTAATTAGCTAAATTTTGTTTAATTTCCATTACTAATCTTTGAACTTCCCTATCTCGTGAGATGGCAACTTTTATTTTATCCACACCATGCATTACGGTAGTATGATCTCTACCCCCCAAAACTTGACCAATCTTTTCAAAAGGCATATTACATTCTGTTTGCATCAGGTACATGGCAATCTGACGAGGTAAAACCAACTCTTTCTGTCGTCTGGGGCCGGTTATATCGGCCATTTTAAGATTGAAGTAATCATTGACTGTTGATAGTAATTTTTTGTGATCTATTCGTCTGTCTTGGTTTAGTTGAGGTCCACCTAGATGTCGAGACACAAATTCAATTGTGGGTTCTTGATTCATTAATTTGCTCGTTTCTAAGATCTGGATCAGTTTGCCTTCCAATTCGCGGGTATTAGATTGGATAGTTTCGGCGATCAGAGTCAGACTCTCTTCCGGAAGAGTCTGTCCTCTTTC
This sequence comes from uncultured Gammaproteobacteria bacterium, assembly GCA_964405065.1. Lineage (GTDB taxonomy): Bacteria > Patescibacteriota > Microgenomatia > Daviesbacterales > UBA10151 > CAZWRN01. The sequence goes on along the minus strand of CAYOMO010000062.1, from coordinate 1,117 downwards.
GACTAATTTAGCTTTTAAAATTGCCATTCTGGTTTCAAAATCAGGCAGTTGAAGATCAACCATTAAACCACCTTGAAAACGAGAGCGGAGGCGATCTTCAAGTTTGGTTAATTCATTTGGTGGGCGATCGGAAGTCAGAACTATCTGAGCATTTTTGGTGTGTAATTCATTGAAGGTATGAAAGAATTCTTCTTGGAAGCCTTCTTTCCCAGCAATAAACTGAATGTCATCTACCAGTAAACAATCACAATCACGGTATTTTTGGCGAAAAGCCGCTGTACTTTTTCGCTGAATTGATTCAACATAATCATTTAGGAAACGTTCTGATGAGACATAAACCAGTTTGGCAGAAGGAGTTTTTTCTAAAATAGCATTGCCGATGGCGTGCATTAAATGAGTTTTTCCTACCCCAGAGGGGCCATACATAAAAAAGGGGTTGTAGGACTGGCCAGGGTTTTGAATAATAGCCTGAGCTGCGGCAAAAGCGAGATTGTTGGTGAGTCCGACAACAAAATTTTCAATAGTATATCTTTTATTTAAAGATGTCGAAATTTTTGGGCTACTACTGCTAGCGACGGTAAATAAATCATCATCCAGATCAGTAGATTTATTTTTCTTATCATCCAAAGAAGAATCGATGGTATAGGTAATGGTTAAAGTATCCCCTATTACCGCCTGAATCGATTCATTGAGCAATGGACCATAACGAAGAAGTTGTTGTCCTTTAATAAAAGCAGAAGGTACGGCTAAAACAATTTCATTATTTTCAATTTTGCGAGCTTCGGTCTTGCCAAACCAGGTTCGAAAATTGTGTGCATCTAGTTTTTGTTTCAGCTGATTTTGGATTTTTTGCCAGATAGGTTGAGGGTCCATGAGGCCAATCTTAGTGGATAACTTGTCCACAGAAAAGGGAGCGGAACTAGCAAGAAGTATATCAGGTTGTAATTTACAGTTTTCAATTTTCAATGAATTTACAATTTAGTAATTTTTAAATTGATATTTGATTGTTAAATTGGTACTTGAGAATTGGAAATTCTTCACTCTTGGTTTTTATCTTCATCTAGGTTATAATGTGCGCATGTCAACAAAAAGAACCTATCAGCCAAAGAAACTTAAA
>CAYOMO010000061.1:7346-8962 GCA_964405065.1 uncultured Gammaproteobacteria bacterium | reverse complement strand
GATCTGGCAAAAGAAAAAGGAGCTTTTCCAAAATTTGATGCGACCAAATATTTACAAGGACATTTTATTAAGCAGTTACCACAATTTATTCAGGATAAAATTTCTAAACAGGGTATTCGAAATGCAGTCATTTTGACCCAAGCTCCTACTGGAACTACCTCTTTGTTAGCAGGTGTATCCTCTGGTATTGAACCGGTTTTTGATTTTAAATTTATTAGGCGTGATCGTATTGGTGAGCATGTGATTTATCATCCACTTTTCCAACAGTGGCAAGAAGCCAATCCAGAAGTGGCTTATGACGATCGTCCATATTATTTTGCCGGAGCCAATGATATGAGTCCGTTGGATCATGTCAAAGTACAGGCTTTGATCCAAAACTATACTGATTCCTCTATCTCAAAGACTGCCAATGCACCACATGATTTTACGGTTGATCAGGTAAAAGAGCTGTATATGGAAGCTTACAAAATGGGTTGTAAAGGTGTGACATTCTTTAGAGATGGTTCACGGGGTGGAGTGCTGTATCATGTGGATGATAAAAAGGAAGAGAAAAAAGAGGAAGCCGTAGCACCAGCTCCTCAGCCGACTGTTTCCCGCCCAATGATTTTGCGAGGAAGGACTTACAAAATCATGACACCGGTTGGGGAGGGATTTGTCACCATCAATCGTGATGAAAATGATATGCCTTTTGAAGTATTTATCAATATTGGTCGGGGTGGTATGCATACTATGGCTGATGCTGAAGCGATTGGAAGATTGATCTCAATGTCTTTGCGTTTGGCCAGAGCGGCAGGATCAGATCCTAAAGCAGTGGCTCAAAAAATTGCTTCACAGTTGAGAGGAATTGGTGGTGCTTCACATGTTGGCTTTGGTAAAGATCGGGTGATGAGTTTGGCTGATGCAGTGGCTAAAGTTTTGTCTGAAGATATGGCTTTAGGAAGTGCGTCACCTGTTAGTGAGACAGAGTCTGCAACAGCGGAGCCTTTACCACTCAATTTGACTGAGGAAAAATCTGCACCAGCTGTTTCAACTGGAGTAGATGATGTAGTGGGTGCTCCAATTTTTTCTGGACCAGCCGATCCATCCAAAGTCACAGCTGATCTATGCCCAGAATGCGGTCAAGCCACATTCGTTTACGAAGAAGGTTGCAAAAAGTGTTACAGCTGTGGATACAGCATGTGTTAAGACTCTCTAGACAAATTTAGACTCCTGGGTATACTACCCTTATGGCAAAGAAAAATGCTTCTGAATCTCAATATAAAGAAACAACCAAAGGGTTGGTGATTGTTTATACCGGTGAAGGAAAAGGTAAGACTACGGCTGCTATTGGATTGGCTTTGCGGGCAGCTGGGTATAAAAAGAAGGTTTTGATTGTTCAGTTTGGCAAAGTTTGGTTTACTGGCGAGCTGGAGGGGGTAAAAAAATTAGCTCCTTATGTAAAACTAATCCAAGGTGGATTGGGTTTTGTAAAAATATTTGACGATCAGTACGACATTAAAGAACACAAAAAAGCGGCTCAGGAGACATATGACCTATTATATAAGGAAGTTTTATCTGATAAATGGGATGTAGTGATAGCCGATGAGATAGTTGGAGCAGTAGCTGGAAAACTGTTA
>CAYOMO010000061.1:0-7246 GCA_964405065.1 uncultured Gammaproteobacteria bacterium | reverse complement strand
ATGGGATGTAGTGATAGCCGATGAGATAGTTGGAGCAGTAGCTGGAAAACTGTTAACAGAGAAACAAGTTGTGCAGTTGATAAAGGATAAACCAACTAAGGTTGATTTAGTGCTTACCGGTCATCACGGTCGACCTTCGTTATTTAAACATGCAGATCTGGTAACTGAGATGGTGCAAATTAAACATCCATTCCAAAAAGGATTTCTGGCTAAACCTGGGGTGGACTATTAGTTTCTTTGCCAGAGTATTTGTTATTAAATCTTCGCAAAGCGTTAATTATTATAAAATCACCTTGAGTATTCACTGGAAATTGTGATTGGCCAGGGATTTCATGAACTCCAACTAATTTTGATTGTCCAGGGATTATTCTTTCTGGTTGAATCCATCTATTGGGCATTATTTCTGAAGGAGATGTTTGGTTAGCATCAGTCATTAGTGCAGCTGAATATTCTGCCATACTTGGAGCATTACCTGGTCGAAAAAGATGAAATTCATATTGGCCACGGGTTGTTTCCCAGCGTTGTTTTTCGCTATTAAATTCAGTATCTTCACCTTTTCTATTTAGAATAACTGCTAATCTGGAATATTCACCAATTTGAAACCCTGATTCGGAAAAACCAATTTCACCACTTTGGGTATTGTATGTAATCCAAATTGCCTCTTGAGTAACATCTCTATCATTGGGATCACGTTGCCTTCCCTTAGATTGAATTGCCTCTAATTTATTTTTTAATTTTTTGGAAACTTGATAATTTGGTTCTTTAGCATGTAAATCAGGGACTATGCTTTCTTCCAATAATGCGAATGCACCAATGGTTTTCCCTTCACGTATTTCTTGTTCATGGCCAGTTAAATGGGGAGACGGCTTTTCTGGCATATAAAAAAGTATAACAAATTTTTACTTTCTCCAAAGTAACTAGGTTGACAAGCATTAGCACTCATGGTATATTACTGCTAATTCCGCGTATATTAGAATACAGACTTTTCAGCTAATTCTTATGGTTTTGTTTTAAGGTCTAATAGAGTATACTAGGACTTCTTTATGGCACTTGATCCTGTTTCACAACCACTAAAACTTGCTAAAAATCTACCGGTGGCTCCGCTTCGTGGCACTGTCATATTTCCTGGTAATAATGTTCCAATCGTATCTGGTCGACCAAAATCCCGGGCAGCTTTGGATGCAGCATGGGCTGGCAATCGACTGATCGTCTTTGTGGCGCAGAAAAATGAGCGGATTGATGATCCTTCATCAGATGATTTATTTCAGGTTGGAACGGTATGTTTGATTAAAAGAATCGTAAAGATTGAAAATGAATATCAGCTTAATGCGGAAGGATTAGTCAGGGTCTATATTAAAAACTTTAAACAGACAGACCCTTTTTTTGAGGCTGAGATAGAAGAAATACCTGAGCTTTATGAAAAAAATGAAGAAACAGAAGCTTTGGTGCGAACAGTTAAAGACCAATTGCGTCGATATTTAGAACTTTCAGGTAACCCAATGTTTGATATCAATCAGCTGTCCAACTGGCCGCTTTTAAATGCTACCGATGACCCAAATCAACTAGTAAATACTATTTGTCAGATTATTGAATTTAAAACACTCGATAAACAGCAGATTTTAGAGATGGTTTCATCGATCGACCGTTTGCAAAGAGTTTCGGAGTTGATGGCCAAAGAAATTCGGATTTTAGAGATTTCTCAAAAGATTTCGACTCATACTCAAGAACGAGTGTCTCGAATGACCAAAGAAGCTATTTTGCGAGAACAGATGCGTTCGATCGAAGAGGAGTTGGGAGAGAATGGTGAAAATTCCGATGTGCGGGAGATTGAATTAAAAATCCGCAAAGCCAATATGCCAAAAGAGGTGCGAGAAAAAGCCAATAAAGAGCTCAATAAGCTGGCTAAAATGTCATCTTTTAATCCAGAGGCTGGATATATTCGCAACTATTTGGAATGGTTGACTGATCTGCCTTGGAAAGCCGCTGAAAAAAATAAGATTGATATGAAAAAAGCTCAAGCAGTATTAGATAGCGAGCATTATGGATTGAAAAAAGTGAAGGAGCGGATTATGGAGTATTTAGCTGTTTACAAACTTTCTGGCAAAATAAATGGCTCTATTTTGTGTTTTGCTGGACCTCCGGGAACTGGAAAAACATCGATTGGTAAATCAATAGCTAAAGCTTTAGGTCGTAAATTTGTGAAAGTTTCTTTGGGCGGGATACGGGATGAAGCTGAGATTCGAGGACATCGAAGAACCTATGTTGGTTCGATGCCTGGTCGGATGATTCAATCCATTAAACAGGCTGGTACTACCAATCCGGTTTTTATGCTGGATGAAATCGATAAGATTGGAGCAGATTATAGAGGTGATCCATCTGCTGCATTGTTAGAGGCGTTGGATCCTGAACAAAATAAAGAGTTTTCAGATCATTATTTGGAAGTTCCATATGATCTGTCCAATGTGATGTTTATTACTACCGCCAATATGCTGGATACTATTCCGCCAGCTTTGAGAGATCGTTTAGAGATTATTACCTATCCTGGGTATACCCGAGAAGAAAAGTTTCACATTGCTAAAAATCATTTGATCCCTAAAGTCACTGAAACACATGGGGTAGTAGGCAAAAAATTTAAACTGACTTTTGAAGATGAAGCTATTTATCAGATTATTGACAGTTATACCCGAGAAGCTGGTGTGCGAAATTTGGAAAGAGAAGTGTCGGCTGTGATAAGAAAAGTTGCTCGTAAAATAGCGGAAGGTGAAGTCAAAAAGCAGTTTGTAGTAAATGCTGAACAAGTTCGGAAATTGTTGGGTCCGGTAAGATTTATTCCTGAATTGGCAGAAATAGAAGATATGGTGGGGACATCAACAGGCTTGGCTTGGACTGAAGCTGGAGGAGATATTATGTTTTTGGAAGTTACATTAATGCCTGGAAAAGGCGCTGTGCAGATCACTGGTCAGTTGGGTGATGTGATGAAAGAATCTGCCCAAGCTGCCGTAAGCTATGTCAGAACCAATTGGGCAAAGCTAGGGTTGCCAGAGAAGTTTTTCCACAAGTTTGATATTCATATTCACGTACCTGAAGGTGCAGTACCAAAAGATGGTCCATCTGCCGGTATCTCTTTGACTACTGCGATTGTATCGGCATTTACCCGAATTCCTGTTCGCCGGGATGTAGCTATGACTGGAGAAGTGACTTTGCGGGGACGGGTATTGGAGATCGGTGGTCTGAAAGAAAAAGTTATTGCTGCTCACCGAGCTGGAGTGAAAGAGGTGATTGTGCCAGACAATAATAAAAAGGATCTAGAGGAGATGCCGCAGTATGTGCTGGATGGGATCAAATTTCATTTTGTTAAACACATGGATGAAGTATTACAGATCGCATTGACTAGACCTCCGGTTGGTTCAGCTGCTAAAAGACTAAGAAGTACTCCCGCTCCCGCATTGGCTTAGTTTTTAAATGATTACCCCTGACTGGTTGAAGTGTCTTTTATCGTTTTGTGGAGAAAATACTTCTTCATAACGGGTATTGGCAAAAGGACGTGGATGTCCATCCTGTAGTCTGATATCAAGTAAATGTCGGTCAAATAAATTTCTTGATACTGGAGAGTCTTGGATAAACTCAAATCCGTTTTCTGCAGTTCCAGCCAAAATCCCAACTTCGTTAAAATTATTGGATCCAACAATTCCTAAAACCCCATCAGGTGTCCAAACCAAAAAGGCTTTACTATGTACTTTACCATGATGATAGACAGTATTAATTAACTGATTTCCTTCGCTAGTGGCTTCCCATTTTAAAGCTGCTAATTTACGTGGGGAAAATTTATTAATATTTTGCGAATGATTTTCGTCTGAAGTTATAAATACAGTGGGATATCCTTCTTGTGATCGTTTTACAATAGCGTTAGCAATACGTCCTGATGCTGGATATTGACTGGCAAAAATGGCTGGACCGGGATATTTAGCAATAGATAAAGCTCTTTGAAGCATGACTGATCTCCCCGGATCTCCCCGATCCATCAAAAAACGATATGGTTGACCTGGAATATCTACAATCAAATCTCCACCTGGTCTGTTATCGATATACTTTCCTTCAGGAGTGAGAAACCGAGAATATTCAAACTGTTTTTCGAGTACTTCGACTGTTGGCGGATGAGTTGTAGAAAGAGCGTAACAGAGCATATCCCATGAATTTTCTCCATAGTTGTAGTCTTTCCAGTCTCCAACTTTTCCATCAACAACACCGCCTTTGCGATGGTCTCTTTGCATCCAAGGAAACATTTTAATTAATACCGATTGGGCTGGATTGTGAACCATTAGTTCACCCCCAGCATTCTGAAATGGAGTAAAATATTGATTCAAGCGTTTTGTCCAGGGCGTGTTTTCAGTTTTAGAAAATGGTGAACGAGGAAATAACCTGGTCTTACCCCCCTGAAGTAACCATGTTATGGCATCAACATGTAGCTCAGTCGGGATACCTCTTTTAGCAGCATCAGTTAGTATATCTGTCACTTGGTCTGTTTCAGCTTCGGGTAAATATAACATTGCCCCTTCTTTCACATAGGAAGATGCTTTTTTTACCTCTTGTACCCAATTTGCGTGTCTTTGCCGGGGATTTAAAACTTGCATATCTGGGTAGTTAGCTGGGTTGATGTATTTGGCTTGTTCGTAAATTATTGCCATAGCCACGAATTCTATCCCATAATAAGAATATTCGCAAGACGAAGAATCCCACCTTGACTGTTGAAGCCTATTTTAGTAAATTACTCATACATGAACATCAAAAATCTACCGCGCGGTGATAAATATCCTGAAGAGTTCAATCTAGTGATTGAAATGCCAAAAAATTCTCACAATAAATACGAATACGATGAAGAGCTGGATATTATTAAAATTGATCGAGTGTACTACAGTGCAATGGCAATGCCAGCTGATTATGGTTTTATTCCAAAAACCAGAAGTGAAGATGGAGATCATCTCGATGGGATCGTGATTTTGGATGCTCCAGCTTATCCCGGTATTATGGTCAACTGTCGACCAATTGGTGTCTGCTATATGGTAGATTCAGGTGAAAAAGATGAAAAAATTATCTCGGTCTGTGCTGATGACCCTCGCTATGATCATGTTAAAGAATTGGCTGATCTAGGTGAACACTTTGTTAAAGAAATTACTCATTATTTTACTCACTACAAAGACTTACAAAACAAAAAAGTTGAAATCACTGGCTGGGGTGGCCGAGAAGAAGCCTTAAAAGTGATGCAAGATTCTATAGAAGACTAATTCCTCTTGTTTTATTTTTTCCTCTGATTAACAATTAATATATGTTGATGCCTGCTCATGGCGATCGTGGTTTTACACTTATCGAGCTTTTGGTTGTGATAGCTATTATTGCCGTTATTGCTGCTGTTGTAGTGATGTTGGTCAATCCTTTGGAAATATTACGTAAAAGTCGTGATGCTACCAGGTTGGCAGATTTAAAAGGGTTGATGAAGTCGATTGAAGTAGGTTTGCAGGATGCAGAGGGAAATTCAGCTGCTTTTTTATGTTATACCCCAGCCAGTGCACCATGTGATAGTAAATCAACCGATTCTGGAGATATGCGTTCGAATGATGGAACTGGTTGGGTTAAGATTAATTTTTCCAGCCTGCCAAATGTGACTGTCGTTACTTTGCCACTGGATCCAACTAATGATACTTCACATTTCTATCAGTATTATTCAGATGGTAGTTATTATGAAATGGATACAGTGCTTGAGGGGGAACAAAATCAAAAGTTGATGGAAAATGACGGAGGGGACAATCCTGGTATGTATGAAGTTGGTTCCTCATTAACACTGCTTAATTAGGCTGCTTCTAAAAGATGTTCAGCCATTTGTACTCCAGCATGAACTATTCTATCCAGTCTTGATGTTACAGTACTCCAAGCCCAACGTGAAGCTTCACTTTGTAAGGCAGAGCCTGATTCACCGGTCACGAGGGCATAATGATCCGCATAGGCATCATTTTGGGCCATATCAAATCCATGACCATGAGGGATTTCACCAAGTGCTTCTTCAGTCATTTTCCCAGCACTACCAACATAATTTATATTTCTCACATACTCACGGAGATTTCTTGCCTGCAATCGAAAATGAGTGATCCCATTACCGTTGGCAAATACCTCTCCTCTCACACCAGTTGCCACATCATTGGCTGCTTCCATATGTCCTCTTTCGTGAGCTCCGGTTAATGATAAACGCTTAAATCGAAGTCGATATTTCGGATCAGAATAAATCCGAGCCATATTCACTTTTGATCCATTAGTGATAGCTGCTCTTAAAAATCTGATAGTGGCTGGATCCCAGTGATTGGCTTCATTTGTCTGAAATATATATCTTGGATTTTCTTTGATATGTACGATATTTCTCTCTACCGTATTTTCTTTCATATTAATTATTTTATGCCTATATTATACACCTATAGTGCAAATATTAGCTGTTTGTGATCTCTGTCATGGAGGGTGTAAGATGGGAAAAGGTAAGATGTTATGAATTATGAATAAATTGGAGATTTTAAAAGAATTTTGGGTTCCAGCTTTTGTACTAGCTGGAATAATTCTGTATTTATTTTTTAATTTATTTGGGTTGCAAAGTGCAGCTTTGATTATTGTATTGCTATCTATTGGTTTGGGTAGTTATGAATTGGTTGTTGAAACAATTTCCGAAATAATCAAAAAAAATTTTGTTTTAGATTATATCGCTTTGGTCGCCATCATAGTTGGATTGATGACAGGCGAATTTCTTGTAGCAGCAATCATTGCTTTAATGATTGCTTCTGGACGCAATTTGGAACAATATGGTTTTAAACGGGCTAAAGATGCTTTAACAAAATTGGTTGACCGAATTCCAGATGAAGTAACAATTTGGGAAAACAATGAGCTTGGTCGGAAAATTAAATTATCACAAGTTCAGATCAATCAACTGGTAGTGATTAGGAAAGGTGAAGTAGTTGGTTTAGATGGAGAACTGATTTCAGAAAATGGTTTGATTGATGAATCTTCCTTAACTGGTGAACCGTATGAAAGTGAGAAATTTTCCGGAGATCAAATTCGCTCAGGGACTATAAATATTGGGGATTTGATGGTGATTAAAGTTACTAAGACCCAGGCTGATTCTACCTACAACAAAATTATTACCATGGTCAAAGATGCCCAAACGGAAAAAGCTCCGTTGGTACGTCTGGCAGATAAATATTCGACAATTTTT
>CAYOMO010000060.1:0-9089 GCA_964405065.1 uncultured Gammaproteobacteria bacterium | reverse complement strand
GTCTCGCGCGAATTTCCGGGAAATTGGGGCTTTTTTTATGCGTGGCCGAAAGAAAAAGGCCCAAACTCAGGTTCAATCGCCGAAAAACGTCCCGCCCAAGCCTGATTCTCTCGACGAAATCGCCTCGAAGCGATGGGATGAACTGGTCGAGATCTTGAGCGGCATGAACGTGCTTTCGGCGGCTGACGGCCCGATGCTCGAACTCTTTGTTCTGGCGTATTCCGACTATCGGCACGCTCGCGAGAAGATCAAAACCGACGCCGAAGTCCCGACCGGCCGGGGATCACGCAAGGGGTCGGTTTACGTCGGAATGGCCCGCGATGCTCGCGACTTTCTGAGGCACCTGGGAGCAGAGTTCGGGCTCACGCCCACAAGCCGAAGCCGGTTGTCGGTCAATCCCCACAACGCAGCGGCTGAAGAGCTTGCCGACTTCCTGAAGGCATGAAAAAGCGGACTCCCGCGAAGTGGATTCGGAACGCGTCCGACCGTCTCGCGATCTCCGAAGGCTGCTACTTCGACGCGGATTCCGGCTCGCGGGTTTGCTCGTTCGTCGAGCGGTTTTGCTGTCAATCTCAGGGTCGATGGGCGGGTAAGCCAATCGTCTTGATGGACTGGCAGCGAGATTGGTTGATGCGGGTCTTTGGCTGGAAACGAGCCAACGGAACGCGGCGATTCCGGCGGGTTTACCTCGAAGTCCCGAAGAAAAACGGTAAGTCGACGCTCGTCTCGGCCCTTGTCCTTTACCTGCTTGTCGCCGATCGAGAAGGTGGTCCGAAGGTCTTTATCAACGCATGCGATAGAGACCAAGCGAAGATCGTCTACAACGAAGCGGCCTTGATGGTCGAGCGGTCCCCTGCTCTCTCCTCTCTGCTCACGGTCGGACGAAGCAAGCACGCGATTTCCTGTGTCTCGAACAATGGAGTGGTCCGCGCGAACTCGGCCGACGCTCCCTCGAAGGACGGGGCGAACGCTTCGGCGTGGGTGTTTGACGAGCTTCACCGACAGCCGAATCGGATCATGTACGACATGTTCAGGTATGCCGGGGACGCTCGCGACCAACCGCTCGAAATCACGATCACGACGGCCGGCGAAGACATGACCGGCGTTTGGTACGAACTCCGAGAGTACAGCGAGAAGGTCAACGCGGGGGACATCCCGGACACGACTCACTTCGGCCTCGTGTACGCGGCCTCCGAAGACGACGACATTGACGACCCGAAGACGTGGATCAAGGCCAACCCCTCGATCGGCTCGATCCTCTCTCTCGACGACTTTCGAAGGCAACTCGCCGAAGCAAAAGAGCGGCCCGAGAAGCTCGCAAACTTTCTCAGGCTCAAGCTCGGCCTCATCACCACGTCGGACGCGAAGTTTCTCGACCCGTTCGACTGGAAAGCATGCGATTTACCACTCCGAGACCTCTCCGGAAGGCCCTGCTACGGCGGTTTTGACCTCTCTTCCGTGCGGGATTTGACCGCTTGGAGCCTCATTTTCCCCGATTCCGACGGCACTTTCGACACGCTTTTTCGCGTGTTTATGCCTGAAGAGAACGTCGCGCGGAACGAGAGAACCGACAAAGTCCCCTACCGGCAGTGGATTCGCACGGGCGATTTGATCACAACCCCAGGATCCTCGATCGATCACGGCTTCATCCGGCAGCGAATCCTGGAGGATTGCGAGCGGTACGACGTCCGAATCGTCTTCGCGGACCCTTGGAACGCCGAAATGCTCTCCCAGGAACTCATCTCCGAGGGCGTGAACCTCAAGTACATCCGCCAAGGGTGGTCGCTCAACTCGCCGACGAAGGAACTGCAACGAACGATCATCGATCATCGGCTTCGGCATGCTGGGCATCGCGTCGCGACCTGGACGGCCGGGAATGCGGTCGCGAAGACCGACTCGAATGCAAACATCATGCTCTGTAAGAAGAAATCCAGGCACCGAATCGACCCGATGGCGGCTCTCGTGAACGCGTTCGGAGCTTATCTCTCCGATCCGATCGTCCGTCCATCCATTTATGAGCAAGGTATCCACGTCGCATGAACCCGCTATCATCCCTCGGACGGACGCTTCGGCGCGTCTTCTCGCGCTCGGCGATTCCGTGGTCGGACGAAGCATGGGAAGCGATCCACCAGCAAGGCACGCGGACGGTCTCGGGAGTCTATATTACTCCCGAAAACGCCCTCGGAATCACGGCCGTTTTCTCGGCAATCAACCGAATTTCGACCGATACGGCATGCCTTCCCCTGCTCTGCTACCGGCGGCGCAAGGATGGGGGCCGAGACGAGGTTCGAGACACCCCGCACTATCAGATATTGAACGTCTCTCCCGACGACGAACGGACCGCGATGGCTTTTCGCCAGACACTCGCGGCCCAAACGCTCGGTTGGGGCAACGGCTGCGCGGAAATCGAGCGGACCCTCGGAGGCGAGCTTTTCGCCCTTCACCAACTCACGGCCGGGACGAAGGCGGACCGCGATCCGAGTACAAAAGAGCTTTTCTATCGGACTCCCGAGGGGGAGAAGATCACGCCGGATCGAGTCGTTCACGTCGCGGGGCTTGGGGGCGACGGGGTTAACGGGTACTCGCCCGTCAGACTTCACCGTGAAGCGCTGGGGATCTCCCGAGCGGCCGAGACGTTCGGGGGATCATGGTTCGGCAACGGCATGCGGACGGGCGGATGGATCAAGCTCCCTCGCGAACTGAAAAAGGAAGCGATGGACAACCTCCGCGCTTCAATGCGGGAGGTTCACGGAGGACCGACCGCGGCTCACAAGATCGGCTTTCTCGATCCTGGGATGGAGTTCATTCCGACCACCATCGCCCCCGATGAAGCCCAGTTCCTCGCTACCCGGCAATTCCAAATCATCGAAGTGTGCAGGATGTTCAATATCCCGCCGAACAAGCTCCAGGACCTCACGAACGCCCACTTGGCGAACATCGAGGAATCGAACCTCGACTACATGATGGCCACTCTCATGCCGTGGTGCGAGAAGATCGAGCAAGCTCTCAACTTCCGGCTTTTCACCCCTCGCGAGCGGTCCCAGGGGTACTACGTCGAACACAACATGGCTGCGTTCCTTCGCGGCAACATGGCGGCGAGAGCCGAATACTTCACCAAGATGAGGGATCTTGGCGTTCTCAACGTCAATGAGATCCGGCGACTTGAGAATATGGACCCGATCGGTCCCGACGGCGATATCAGGCTTGTCCCGCTCAACATGTCGAGCCTCACGAACGCCGGAAAACCGACACCTTCCCTTCCCAAAACCACACCGGCGCAAGCCTAAACGGGGATGAAAAGCATGAGCATTGAGCTACCCCGTCGCCGGGGAACCGGCCGACACTACACCCCCGCGCGCCTCCGCGTCGAGCAACGGGCGGCGGCTGACGGTTCGGGACGGATGTCGCCGGTTTTGGTCGGTCACGCGGCGGTCTTCAACCAAACGACAACCATTTATGACTACAAATACTGGAGGTACGACGAGAAGATCCGACCCGGAGCCTTCTCCCGCGCCTTGAGGGAAAAACAGGACGTCCGAAGCCTGTTCAATCACGAGGAATGTTGGGTTCTCGGCCGAACGGCAGCGGGGACGCTTGTTCTTTCCGAGGATGAAACCGGCCTCTACTCCGAGACGACCGCTCCCGACAACCAGACAATTCGCGACCTTGTGATCTCGCCGATCGAGCGAGGCGACATCACGGGCATGAGCTTCGCGTTTATGCCGTTCGAGTCGGAGGTCACCACGACGGTCGAAACCCCCGACGGATGCGAGTACGACACCGGGGGAGAGATCATCACGATCACCTATGAAGGTGACAAGATGATCGAGACTCACGAACTTGTCGACCTCGACCTCTACGACGTCTCTCCAGTCACTTTTCCCGCCTACGCCGGGGCGGACCTCGCGGTCCGCTCCCTTCCCGATCTCACCGACCGAATCCGTGAGATGAACCGACCCCACCGTCGGCACGCCAAAACCCCGCGACTCGACGCGCTTCGGTCGCGATTGGAAGCCCGCGCCTCGTCGGCTCGGCATCCGCGCAAAGGTTCGGCCCCTTCTGGCCGTTGAGGTTCCTTATGACTCCTGCATGCCTTCGCCAGCGGGCTTCCGAACTCGAAACGGAGGCCCAAACCCTCGTCACGTCCATCGCCGGGGAGAACCGGGACGCGACCGAGATCGAACAAGCCGAGATCGACCGGAGACTCTCCGAGGCCGATCGCGTGACTCGTCAGGCCGAGCAAATCGAGTCGATCAACGCTCGGATTCAGTCTCGGGCTCAACCCCAGGGACGCATCTCTTCTCCGACCTTCGAGGCGGGCGAGAGCGAGGACGACAAGAAGATCCGGACCGGCGGCTTTCAAAGCGCTGGACACTTCTTCCGAGAGGTCACTCTCGCCTCAAATCGAAGCGTGAGTTCGTCGAACTATCAGGCTCTGACGGCTTACCGCGACCTTGCGACCCGCGTTCAGCAACGCGCCGCGACCGGCGGCAACATCATGGTCGACTCCGAGGGTGGCGACCTCATCCCCTACGAGTACGCCGGGACCATTTGGGACAAGGCCCGCGAAGAAAACGACATCGTTTCCCGGATCAACTTCACGCCGATTTCGGGCAACACGATGCGTTTCCCGATCGTCGGGGAGACGAGTCGAGCGAACGGCTCTCGTTACGGCGGACTTGCGTCCTACTGGGACGGCGAAGCCGAGCAATTCACGACCTCGAAGCCCAAGTTCGGGACGAACGAACTTCGGCTGAAAAAGGTCACCGTCTACGTTCCGGCGACGAACGAACTGCTCGAAGACTCGGGCGGCGCGTTCGCCTCGTTCGTCCAAACGAAGGTTCCCGAGGAAATCGGGTTCAAGATCCAGGACGGCGTGATCAACGGGACGGGCAATGGAATGCCGATGGGCATTCTCCAGGCCGCTTGCCTCGTGACTCAGACGAAGGAGTCCGGTCAGGCGTCGGCGACCTTCGTCGCGGCGAACTGGCTCAAGATGTGGTCGCGAGTCTACGCCCCTTGTCGGCGGAATGCCGTGATCCTGTTCAACCAGGACATGGAACCCCAACTGGCTCAAATGACGATCGCGACCGGCACCTACTCCGGTCAACTCGTCTACATGCCCCCGACCGGCCTTTCCGACTCGCCCTACGCGACGTTGAACGGTCGACCGCTGATCCCGATTCCCCAGTGTCCGACGCTCGGCACGAAGGGGGATTTCATCGTTGCGGACTTCAGCCAGATGCACGCGATTCGCAAGTCGACCGGCATCAAACAGGACATGTCGATCCATGTCCGGTTCGACTATGACGAGACGGTCTTCAAGTTCAGTATGCGGCTCGACGTCCAACCCGCTTGGCCGACCGCTCTCACCCCCTTCAAGGGAACCAACACTCAAAGCCCGTTCGTGTGCCTCGAAACCCGCTGATTCTAAGTCGCGACATTGAGCGGGGCCGACTCGGCTCCGCTTTCTCACCCATCCACAAGCGAGAACACCATGACGGGCACGCGTCTTGTCGACCGGCTCAAGTTCGTTCAAGGGCTTCAGCCGATCACGCCTTCGAGTTCGACCCCGGATTACGTCAAGCTCTCGGCCTACACCCACCTCACCATCGTGATCGAGGTCCGCAACGCGACCACGGTTACCGGCTCCGCGATCACGCTGAAACAAGCAACGGACGCGGCCGGAACCTCGGAAAAAGCCCTCTCCTTCTCGAAGGTCTGGGCAAATACCGACACCGGATCGGCCGACACTCTGACCGAAACCACGGTCAGTTCCGACACGTTCACCACCGACGCGACCAACTCGAAAAACCTCATGTACGTGTTCGAGGTTGATGCGACTGACCTCGACAAAGACAACGGGTTTTACTGGGTTCGCGCCGGAACCGGCAACGCCACGGCCGCGACTCTCTCGATCACCTACATCCTTTCCGGCGTTCGCTACGGCGGAAACCTGGCCCTTCTCCCGACCGCGATTGCTTGATCCCTCTCGGGGCTTCCGGTTCTCGGAGGCCCCTTCCCTTCACCCTGGGCTTGATCCGTGAAACTCGAAGTCGTCACCGCTCCGTCAAGCGAGCCGATCACGCTTGCCGAGGCGAAGCTCCATCTTCGCGTCGATTTCTCGACCGATGACGACTTGATCACGTCACTGATCGAGGCATCACGGCGACGTTGCGAAGCCGCGATCGGGCAGGCTTTCGTGACGACCGTCTTCGACTGGTATCTCGATCGATGGCCCTCGACGGAACGCGGGGCTTACTACCCCAGGATTACGATTCCCGTCGCCCCCGTCGCCTCGGTTGCCTCGATCACTTACTACGACTCGACGAACACGCTCCAAACGTGGTCCTCGACCGAATACGACGTTTCGACCGGCTCCCCAGGCAGAATCGGCGTCGGCTTCGGGTATGTCGTCCCCAACGTCTACAGCCGCTTGGATGCGTTCAAGATAAGGTTCACGGCCGGTTACGGCTCCGCATCAGCCGTGCCGGCTAACATCAAAGCGGCGATCAAGGCCGATTTGACCAACCTCTACGAAAACCGGGGGGACGATGGCGGGGAACCTTCGCCGACTGTCTCGGCCCTGCTTTGGGGCTCTTACCACGGATCGAAGTACGCATGATCGATCCAGGAAAGCTGCGCTATCCTCTCGAATTGCAGACCAAACCCTCCGCGGCTTCGGCGAGTTACGACAGCCACGGACAAGAGATCGAGAGTTGGTCGACGACCGCGACTTACCGAGGCGAGATCAAGCCTCTGACGGGCCGAGCGCTTGAACTGGCTCGACAGATTCGCGCCGACGTCACCCACCAAATCACAACCCGCTACTTCGGCTCGATCGACCCCAAGGTCTCGCGCTGGAGGTACGGCTCACGAGTGTTCGAGATCGTCTCGGCCGTTGACGTGGAAGAGCGTCGACGCGAAACCCGCTGCATCTGTACCGAGGTTGTATGAGCATCACCCATTCAATCAGCGGCTCCGTTGCGTCGTCGGCGGGAACCTCGATTCGCTCGACTTGGACCGAGGCCGGGGCGACCGAAATCAACATCGACGTTCAGCTTCCCGCGTCATCGACAAACACGCTTCAGGCTTGCGCGTTCACAGTCGCGAACCTTCAAGCGGCGTACCTCAAATCCGATCAAGCCATGACGATCAAAACCAACTCGTCAGGCTCTCCAGCGGACACGATCACGCTTGTGGCGAACGAGCCCCTCATCTACTCGCGATCTCGCGGCGACACGAACCCGTTTGGAACCAACGTAACGGCGTGGTATCTCACCTGCACGCCTTCCGCTCGGCTTCAAGCCCTGCTCTTGACCACTTGATCCGAGGGCGACATGGCGACGATCACAAGCAACGTCACGACCGCCAACTGGAATGTCGGCGGGTCGTGGGTCGGCGGCGTCGCGCCGGGCGACGGCGATTCCGCGATCATCGCATCGGGCGCGGTCATCACGATTCCGGTCGGCGTGACGGTGACGGTCGGCACGGCTCCCGCGACGGGCGGGACGGCGGCGGTGACGGCTACGGGCCGACTCATCGTCAACGGGACGCTCAACGCCAAGGGTGATGTCGTCACCACCAACGCAAGCGGGATCACGTGCGGAGCGGGATCGACGATCAATCAGATTGTCGGGACCGGCGTTCAATACAACATGTCGCTGGGGACAGGCTACGGCACATATTCCCCGCTGATCTGCAACGGCACGAGCGGCTCCCCCGTCACGATCACCGCCACGCTGACCGGGACCGGGGTCGCCACGCTCGCGGGCGGAACGGCCAATTCCAACGGCCATATCACCGCGACCTATACCAACTTCTCCAACCTTGGATCGGCCTCGGTCAAGGCGGCGAACTGGTTTTACAGCGGGGCACGCTCCACGTCGCTGACCAATTGCACTATCACGAATTGCGGGCAATTCTTCGGGTCGAACATGGCGGACGGGGATTCGATGATCCTCGCCAACACCAAGTTTGACCAGTCGCTACACGCCAACTGCTTCCAGTGCGACAACTCTACCGTTCGCACGACCGGAACGCGGTCGATCACCAATTGCGTGTTCGACACCAAGCCCTACATCGGCTGCAACTTCGCATGCACCGACACGATGTTCAAGGATGCCTATTACCTTCCGTCCACCGGATCGGGTAAGGGGTGGTCGTCGTGGAGCAACAACTACGTCGGCAAGACGACTAGCGCGGGCTCGGCTCTTGCGACTTGCTACGACGTGGCCGACACGATTTTCATGATCCGAGATTCCAACGCCTTCGGCGGAACCTCGGTCCACGGCATCGACCCATCGTCGCTTAATCAGGATTCGACGATCCAGCGGTGCGTGTTCGATGGGGTTTGCGTCGATGTCTCGGGCGACTGGATTCTCCCGACTGTGACCGCTCCCGGCGCTTCGACGTACTACCTCAACGTCTACGACAACGTCTATCTACCCAACCCGCTCGGCGTTGCGATCGGGACGCCGCTCACCCTCTACGGCAACAACAAGCTCAAGGTCCGCGTTCGCCGCAACACGTACGCGATGGGAACGCAAGGCTTGTCCTATGCGGAATCCTATGTCGGGTACGCCAACATGGTGGAGCTATTCGTCTCCAACATCGCCTGGAATTCGACGGCGGGCTCAACCGGCTGGAAGGTGTGGGATGCCCTCGGCTCGCCGTTCGACGCGGCGGCGGGTGTGTTCACGACGGCGGACTACAACGGCGGATGGAACTTCTCCACGTCGACCACCTACCCGAGTTATGACGCGGCGTCACTCGCGAGAGGCTATCAGACCGGATCGTCGGCGGGGGCGAACTACGCATTCCAAGCCGGAACAACTCCGGGCGATCACGACGTCTCGGGCGATCCCCAGTTCTACGACTCAACCCGTTGCATCGCGACGTTCGATCAAGACTACCTCTCCAAGTCCATCGGGACGGCATGGGCAACCGGCACGGCGTATGCCGTGGGCGACATGGTCTCGGCCTCGACAACGGGCGCGTGGGGCTCTCGCTCGATCAACTTCCGATGCATCCTGGCCCACACATCGTCGAGCGGCTCAAGCACGCTCGGCAAGCCCGGAGCCGGCACG
>CAYOMO010000059.1:2785-9098 GCA_964405065.1 uncultured Gammaproteobacteria bacterium | reverse complement strand
AGTAAGTAAAGCTCCGCAGGAGGAAATTTCTTAACAATATCATCAATCTCAACGGATAATTGAAAAGATTCTTTGTACACTTCCAAATCTAAGAAGCTTTTAATCATGTGCTGCAATATTGCACATATCACCTCAAAAATCCACCCTCACACTTCCCACTTCAATTATCCAGCTTCACATTTCACACCTCACCTCTAGTTATGAATTAAGGATTAAAGAAGCTAACTTATCTGTGTCATGTCTGAGCAAATGTTCGGACGGGAAATATTCAGCAATCTCCCCTTCCAGAACCTGAGATTTTGGTGCCAATCTTTGACATTCATTTTGATCAATTTCCACTGGCTTCTGACCTTCTTGATTGTAAATTTCAATCACTTCCTCAGATAAACGCTTGGTATTAACGATGATAAAATCAAGTCTTTCAGGATTTCCGAGATAACGAACAAACTCTTTGACATGGTCAGAAGCAGTATTAAATGCACTAGTTTGGCCTCGCTCGGTCATGACATTGACTATAAAATAGACTTTAGCCCCAGATTCAACGATTGCTTCCTTGATTCCGGGAACCAAAAGATGAGGCAAAATACTGCCGTAGAGAGAACCCATCGAAAATACTATTTTATCCGCTGATTTGATAGCCTCAATCACAGATGGATTAACTTTGGCTGGTGATTCAAAGAAGATACTGGTAATCCGATCAGTCGAAGAATATCCCGGCTTTTTCCACATATGATCAAGATCTTCTTCATTTTCCAGCTCTAAGCCACCCGTTGTTTTAGACATCAGCGTCAATTTATTGGTACTGACCATCTGGATGTGACTTTTAACCCCAAATAAGATACTCGCCGCTTTCATTCCAGACATCTGTCCAGCATTAGCTTTTTCCAACCTGGCAATGATCAGATTTCCGACAGCCTGACCTTCCAGATTACCCATTCCTTCCAACCGATCTTCAAATAGTTGCAATGCAACTTCTCGCTGCTCATCATCTTCCATTAGAGCAATCAGACATCTTCTGGCGTCCCCAGGAGGCAAAATACCTAGTTCAGTCCGCAGCCTACCAGAAGATCCCCCACTATCCCAAGTTCCGGGAACAGCCGTAATACAGGAAGGTTCATTTTGAGCCACCAAACCTCGCAACAAATTAAACTGCCCAGTTCCTCCTCCAAACACCACTATTTTTTGACTATAGTTATAGGATTTATCCATAAGCAAGAGAATTATAGCGCGTTTACAACGAATAATGAAGAAGTGAGGAATCTTTCTATTTATAAACCAATTATCTGATCAACTAATAAACTGATTAACTAATTAACTTTATGTCCGGACGAAAGGAGTAAACAAAGCTTGATATTCGCTTATGCTCATATTAAGCAAAGCTTGCGACCTGCGGTCTTTGAACCCTCTTCCTCAATCAATCCATTAAGTATATTTGTTAAATCGCGGCTTAAACTGCTTGACATCGCCTAAATTTAAATTTCAGACTTCGCCAGAAAATCAGAATTTGTGCGGATGACGGAACTCGGATTGAACCTCTAGCCTCACTCGCACAGGTGAATTATAGCCTGTTTTTCCCAAATTATGAAGAATCGGAATTACTCAAGCGACAATTAACAAATTTTTATGACTTCTTTGCAGTCTCTAATTCGTATCTAAATTTACATTAATATGCTATCGTAATTTTATGGAAAACCGAGAGAAACCTCCTTTTCCTACTATCGTTAAAACTCCTAAACAGATTCAAGCTCAAACTCGTTTAATGGATTTGCATAGTAGAAATAGAAATCCATCACTACCACAAGACTTTTTAGATGATCCACAAGGTTTTAGAGCTGGTTTGAAATCTTTTAATGAAACCGTTTATGAAGAAAGAATAAGCAAAGAAACTTTCTTTAGATCTGAAACTCTCAATAAAGCAAAAGACTTTCGGGATTCAAATCATAAATATATCCAATACCAAATGTATCTTGATGCACTTCGAGAATTAAGATATGAAGAAAGTACTCAATCTACTCTCCCAACAAAAGATGAGAATGGATCTTTAGTTGAAAACTATTTAGCTCAAAAATCATTTAGTCCAATGGTTGCAGAAGGAGTTTTGACGAGTCTCAATAAAGTTGATTACTACACTAATACGCCGATATTAACGCCTGCAGAGTTAAAACAAGCCACCCAATCAGATGAGGCATTTAAACAAGCTGCTAAGAAAGTTTTTAGTAAACGTGGTTTTGGTGGACTTATGAATATGTATCTGGCAAGGTCAATTTTTCCCGACAATGAATTTAAGGAAGTTTTCGAAAGGCAGGCCAATGGATTCTTTTTACGGGAAAATTTTGAATTTTTTAAACATTTATTTACACCAGAGGAACAAAAAAATTTGTTAACCATTGTTACTGATCCAGAGGATATGGGTAATATTTTAAGACTTTTAAATACTTCCACTGATGCACGGGCTTTATTTACAGAAGCTGAAATAAGGGACTTAGCCATAAATAGTTACAAAGGGGGGCGAGGCAACTCGCTTTCCCAGATAGATAAGGATAAAGATCAATTTTATCTTAGTCGTGCAGATGTTGAATCTATAGCTGTGCATAGAATGCAGAACTTTCAGGAAGTAACAGGTTTTGATTTCTTTTTGAGAAATTATCTTCAAACCGATGAAGAACAACAAAAATTTACCCAGCAAGTAGTTCATGCGTATTCAGATAAAGCACTTGGTAAGGATCTTTATAGATTATCCACTTATGAGAAAGCACTCTCTGAATCGGATTATAAAACCATTTTTGAAAATGTTTTTCAAAGAGACCCTAAAGGCGCTTTAGGTTCAATTTCTTTGGCCGAAAGAAAGATTCCTTTAGAAGAAGCAGCAAGATTGATAAATCAGGCATTGCACACACCTGGTTTAGAAATACCTTCAACTGCCATATCTGGTTTATTTGGAGCTAAATCCATAAGTGGTACTGAAAAGATAAAAATAACAGATAAAATTATTGCATCAGGAGATGCCTACCTTTTGGTTGAGGGAATTGCAAGGTATTCTGTTCAGGTTCCAGAAGAGTCTCGGGGAGAATTTTTAGAAAAGATACTTAAAAGTGCTCCTATTAGAGATGTAATGGGGGAATTTTCAAGTTGGTATGAACTAGTTGATGACAGTTTACTAAAAACCCTATTAGATAAGGCATCTTTTGACTCTCGAGCTTTTTCAAAACTTTTCGAAATGTGGGGACTTCAAAATAAACTATCTCCTGCACTTTTGAAACAGGTTATTGGGGATAATATTGAAACTCAAGCCCACAGTATTGTTTTTGAACCAAATCAACTACTTGAGTGGTTCCCCCGTAGACAAGCAAAAAAGTTCTATGATCAGGCTGTTGCTGCTAACCCCGCTGCATTTTTGGATAATACAAGCCGTGGTTGGGAGGAAGATCGACCACCTTTCCGATTTCCTAAAAAAGAGAAAACTATTGAAGATGCTTTAAATGATGAAGCAAGAATATCAATGGCTCCAAAGCTATTAACTGCAGGATTAAACGAGCTAGCAAAAGATAAACCCCTATCGGAACAGCCAGAATTATTACAACGACTTACAGAAGTATATTCATCACTAGCACTAATTCGTAAATATGGTTTTGAAGAAAAATATCGCCAAATTCAAGAAAATGGTGTAAACACAGCCAAACAAGAACAGGAATTAATTTCTTCCTTCTCATGTTTAGTAGTATTAAAAATAACTCATCCAGAGCTCAATCTACCAAATGAGTTCGGTAATTCATTAGAAGAAATCAAAAACTTATTATTAACTCAAATTCCAAATCTTCTTGAACTTCCATCAAATCTATCTAATTCAGATGTAAATCACTTTTATGGGATAATGGAAACTCCTCTGCCTTTTATAACTTATGTTCTTCAATATAAAGATCAACCAACCCACCGAAAGATATTAGGCGAAATATTCACCTCAATTACTCAAGGAAGATTCGCTGAATGGAAATATGGACCAAGAACAGAAGAAAATTTAGAAGAACTAAAAAACAGAAAATTGCTTCCTCCTAACTTAAATTTTGATCAATACGAAATGTGGAGAACTGATCAGGAATCTACTCTATTTGAGGCTCTATCAACTAACGCACGCGAAGTATCAAATACTCTCAGAAATTACATTGATAACAATATCAATCATTTGGAAATTGAGGGTGTAATTGATCTTTTAAAAAGTGACTACCCAGATCAGGATGTTCTAAGCTCTTTACCCCAGGAAATGGCAAAAACTGGACAAGAATTAGCCAAAGTAAACAGAGAGTTATCTGAACTTAGAAAATCAGAGCCCCAATCTAGTGGAATAACTGAGTTAGAAGAAAGAAAAGCTAGTTTAGAAAATACAAGAAACCAACTTGTTAGAGCTCGCAAAGTTTTCCGTTTCTCAAATATCCGACCCGAAGAAGTAGTAAGTGGCTATTTTCTTGAGGGAAAAGATAATAAGAAAAAAGGAGAAAGTATTCAAAAAGTCTTAGAAGCGCTAAAAGGCTCCTCGGAAATGGATAACGAATTTGTTTATGATTTTATTGAATCTCAGCTAGATGCTATTCATCAACAAACAGAAGGAAGCCAGAATCTGGTATGTACTGATTCATCAGATCCTAAAATATGGTTAGAAGTAGGTGAAATTCCTGTTGGTTCTTGTCAAAGTTATGATTCAGGGGCGTTCAACCAGTGTTTAATTGGTTATACCGATCCAAACAGTAAAATTCTAGTTTTAAGAAATGAAAGAGGTAATATAGTCGGTAGAAGCATCATGCGCCTATTAGAAACTAAAGATGGTGATCCAACAATTCACGTAGAAACTATCTACAAAAGCTTTCCAAGTTTAGCAGTCGATAGAAGTATTTACACTAGGGCTTCTCAGAAAGCTCAGGCAATGGGTATTAAATGTGTCGTTAGCAAACGTTCTCAAAATGAGCAGGGCGCAACCGTAGAATCATCACTCCCAGATGGATATAAAACTATAGGGATTGATTACTATCTCTACTCAAATGACTCGAGATCACCAAGCGTATATGTTGATGCTGTAGGAGGTGAACAATACCAAGGAAAATATGAGATGAAAGACTTACTTGAATTTGAACAACAGTAACTATTTTTGAATGGTATTGCTATTTGCCAACGGTGTCCCAAGGTGATTCTTCAAACTTATCGGCTTTTTCAAATCTTACGAAATCCGCACTTTCAATTCTTTTGACATGTATCACGCTTGGAATATTTAACTCTTTGTAAAGGTGAGCTGATTCACCTAATGTTATTAACATTTTATGAGTCTCTGGATTAGCTCAGCTAAAGTATCAGGTCTACTCTGAAACTTCAATCTTATTGGTGCGGACGAAAGGAGTTGAACCTTCACACCTTTTGGGCACATCCACCTCAAGGATGCGTGTCTACCATTCCACCACGTCCGCGTAACAGATAAATCAGATAAGATCTGATGAAATCGGATAGATCGGCGAGGTTTTTTCCGATCTAATCTGATCTCACAAATGAATCAACTTTGCAATCTGATCTTATCCGGTTGTGGGCGAAAGAGGATTTGAACCTCCACCCCATTGCTGAGACAGCGCTCTGAACGCTGCGTGTCTGCCATTCCACCACTCGCCCATCCAACTGAAGCTAATTTTACAGCAAATAATGAGATTTTACTACTAGAAGAGGATTTTATACTTGGAGCGGGAAACGAGATTCGAACTCGCGACATCCTCGTTGGCAACGAGGCACTCTACCACTGAGTTACTCCCGCAAAAAACATCGAATTTTCTACCGACCGCTATCACTTCATTTAGTCGTACTACCGAAAAATCGAATCAAAGTCTAATTGCTATTTAGATTTTAAAAAAGCAATCAATTTGTGACTCCGTATCTATTGCAGGCTTGATTATACACTTTTTCCTTGAAATCGTTAATAGTGCGTTATTTTGATGAAATTATTTACTAAAAAGATCGAAGGCATAAGCCAAAATAACAGTGAATATGATCGCTGACACAAACGGAATTTTTATATAAATCCCTATTTTATCCAGATAAATATCACCTGGAATCCTCGGAAACCTTTTCCCCATCTCAGTAATATTTAAAAACAAAGCCTCAACACAAAACACTAAAGCGAAGATCCAAAAAGCATTGAGCATATTCTAAGAATAATCGATCTGCCCAAATCAAACAACTTGAGATTTAAAAAATAAACTGATAGTATTTCATACTATGATAAATCATTTAGGATCTGAAAGAGGTACAAATCTTAGCCAATACGCTACGAGCGAATGGAAAA
>CAYOMO010000059.1:0-2775 GCA_964405065.1 uncultured Gammaproteobacteria bacterium | reverse complement strand
CTCAAATTGGTATTAATGATCTTAATATCGATATAGCTGAAGCACGAAATGGTGCTATGCCTCAAACCGTTTTCGACACATATCATCAATTAGTTTACCCTCGAATTACCGGGGCAAAACACTTTCTGTTTGGTAGATCAAAAGTAAATCTCGGGAAAATTGAATCAAAAATATTTTTTCCAGGATTAATTGGCAGTCAAATACTTCTACATGCTCCACGCTTCTTTCAGGACCAATTAGGACCAGAATTAACTGCCGAATTGACTAATTATGGCCAGACAGCATCCACACTACTAAGTGCCTATATAATACCCCCTTTTATACTAGATATACCTAACAGATTTAAAACCTCAGCTGCCAGAAGAATGGGTCTAACTGTAGGTCAATCAAATCCTTCAGAAGATCTACATTTTGTAGCTGGGGAACTAAATAATCGTGCAGATGCTCCTGAGATAGGTTTTGATGAAGCAACATCACTTTCAGCCGAAGCGGTAAAAAACTACCATCAACAAATATATGGATTCGCTTCCGAACCAGCAAAAGTAGTTTTTGATGCAAGTAAGCCTAAAACAACAACTCCATTGCACTATAATACATTCCTTCATGAAATCACTGCGTATCGAGACGATTTTCCAGAATTATTAGCTCATGAACAAGCTCATGCTCAAGGAATTAGGACAGAAAGAGATGCTGAAGTTTTTGGAATGGTGGCTCAGATTGAATCTGAAAATCAATCAATGCAATATCTGGGGTATTTACGATGGTTAAGTTCATATTTACTTAGTGCAAATTTTCAAGATGAAGATGGTAAACCAATAAATAAGTCACAAGTTATGGACGATCTGAGGCTTAATCATCGAAGTATTGATGATATCCAGAAACGATTGACTATTATTAGTGATATAACTGGAGATAATGACTCCGATAGTTCAGAAAATGCAGATAACTCTCAAAAGAATCAGGCTAAACTTGAAGGTTTTGTTACGAATCTAAAAATGAAATTATTAGGACAGGAAAGTTCAACTCAAGCATATGTAGTTTCTCCATTAGAAATAATGCACTCCTATCGATTAAAAGTTGAATCTTCAAGTAAAAAAACTCCTGCTAAGAGCTTATCTTAACTCCTACTGATACATACCAAATTCTAATATCTAAATTCTAATTTCTAGACAAATCCGAAAATTAGAAATCAAAAACAGAAAAAAAGATTAACTTTTGCATTCTAGGTTCAATTAGGGTAAAATTTCACTCAGGATTTGTTATTGTTTTGCCGCGATAAGCAAAAGCTTCTCTCGGCAAATAATTGTATTAGATTTAGTTGTAATTTGCCGCGATAGCAAAGATGGTCATTGCAGGTGCCTGAAGAGCATCCTATCTTGGTTCGAGTCCGAGTCGCGGCACCTGGGGGCACCTAGCTCAGTTGGTTAGAGCATCTCGTTTACACCGAGAGGGTCAGGAGTTCGAATCTCTTGGTGCCCACCATAAATTTGTGTTGTCGGGGGGTTAAATTATCCAGTGGATGATTTAACGGGTTATATTCTTACTCGACGTTAGTCGAAATATAAATCAAATTAACCCATCGAGACCCTCAGCGCCCACAGTAAATTTATTTCTCTTTCTTTGCTAAATTTTTATTGGTAGTCTGAAAATTGGAAAATTGAAAATTTTCTCATCTCCCCTCAAAGTCCGTCGTTTTAAAACTCTGTTAAGCCTAGGCATTTGGCAAACTCCAAGGGGAGAGAAATTTTTCTTACGCAGCAGGAGCGCCACCGGCTGGTGGAGTCCCTCCTCCCATTCCAGTATCACCACCTGTTGGAGGTGTCATTGGATCTGCAGGCATTGCTGGGGCTGCAGGAGCACCCATCGGATCAGCAGCAGGTGCTGCAGGCATACCCATTGGGTCAGCTGCTGGTGCAGCTGGCATTCCCATACCACCGTCAGCCGGAGCTGGAGGTGTCATTGGAGTTCCCATTGGATCTGGTGTTGGCATTGCAGGTGCTGCAGGCTCACCCATTCCACCTGCAGGAGGTGTCATAGGATCAGCTGGCATAGTAGGTGCTGCTGGAGCACCCATTGGATCTGCTGGAGCCGCTGGCATTCCAGGAGCTGGCATACCGGCATTTGGATCTTGTGGATTGTTTGTATCCATAATATTTAATTATGAATTACGAATTGAGAATTACGAAAACTTAGTTTCATAATTCATACTTCATAATTCTAAATTCTTTTATCACCTCCTTGGTCAGATCAGTTTATGAATAAAGCAGAAATAAAGTCAAGAGAGGGAGAAGAGGCAAATTACTAATTTCTAATTACTAAACAAATCTTAAATTCTAATGACAAAATACTAAGATTTTTATTTATTGCGAAGTAAAAATTATTCATTTGATATTGTTTAGGTTAATTAGAAATTAGGTATTAGAAATTATACTGTTATAATAGCTTTATGTTAGTTGATGAAATTGTATTAAAAGTTGAAGCTGGCCATGGCGGACCTGGTAAAGTATCTTTTCGTCGACCGCCAAATAAAGGACCGGATGGCGGAAATGGTGGTAATGGAGGCAATATTTGGATCCAATCGACTTCAGACATTATGAGTTTGGGCCGATTTTCCCGCAATACCACCATCAAAGCTGATAATGGAGAAATAGGTCAACGAAGTACTAAATTTGGCCATAACGCTTTAGATAAAACCATCGAACTGCCAATCGGTTCATTAATTGAGTGTCTGGAAGATGGCAAGATCATCGAAATTACACCCCAAACCGGCCGATT
>CAYOMO010000058.1:0-9586 GCA_964405065.1 uncultured Gammaproteobacteria bacterium | reverse complement strand
CATATTGAGAGTTAGCAGGGAACTCACGGCTAAATTGACAACTTTGTCCATTCGTTTTGACTGTAAAAACTCTAGCTGATCTGAAAAGAGAATGCAACTTGACAGAGTGTGGGCGTGTGAAAATTAGCTATTCAGCCAGTCGTCGTCGTCTTTGAGTGCTCGTTTGTCGATATCATCATCAAAACTATCGTTGTATTTATCAGACAGATAGGAATCTGAATCGCGGTAGCTCATATTTTGATCGATCAGTCCAGTTGGAATGGATCCGAGAAATCGAGAGGGAATAGCCCCGGATCTGGTACCAAAGTACAAACGGGAACGAGTGTAAGTCATATAAAGTTTTTCTTTGGCCCGGGTAATACCCACGTACGCCAATCGTCGTTCTTCTTCCATTTCAGTTGGGTTGAGCATCGAGCGAGAATGAGGGAAAAGGCCTTCTTCCATACCGACTAAGAATACGCTTGGGAATTCTAAGCCTTTAGATGCGTGAATGGTCATCAGGGTAATTGCTTGTGAATCGTTAATCGTAGATCGTTTATCGGAATTTGGAAATTGATTGTCCTGGATCAGAGCTACATTTTCCATAAACTCAATCAGGATCGGAAATTCTTCTGCTACTGAACGCAGCTCTTTGACGTTTTCAATCCGCATTTTGCCTTGTTCAGAGCCATCGTCTAAATAATTTAAATAATCTGTTGCCGATAAAATCAGATCCAAGATATCTCGAGTAGTCATTCGAGGTTCTTTAATATCGTGTTCAGTTTTTTTGATTTCGCCTGATTCTGATCTTTCAATGGTTTCAGGAATAATACCTTCGATGGCTGTCAGAAACCGATTCATTCGGCCTTTACCAATTTTTTCAACTCTTTTTTTGGCCACCGAATCGCCGGGATTTTCTACTAGTCGAAGATAGGCCAAGATGTCTTTGATCTCTTTTCTTTGGTAAAATTGAACTCCTCCCACCAGACGATAGGGAACACCAGCTTTTAAAAAGATCTCTTCAATCGAACGTGATTGAGCATTGGTTCGATAAAGCACGGCAAAATCTGATAGAGGCTTGCCAGAATTTTTTACTTCATCAAGGACAAAAACAGCTTCTTCGACTTCATTGCCAGCTTGGTATAGGGTGATTTTAGGGCCAGATTTTTGCTCAGTCCATAGTTTTAAAATAGGGTGAGATTTGTTTTCGGCTATCACCGCATGAGCGGCATCGAGAATAGTTTGCGTGGAGCGATAATTTTGTTCAAGATTAAACACTTTGGCTTCAGGGTAATCTTTTTTGAAATTGACGATATTGCGAAAATCAGCCCCTCTGAAGCCATAAATTGCCTGTGAGGCATCGCCAACGACACACAGATTGCGATATCTTTTAGCTAGTTGTTTGATCAGGTGATATTGAGCAGCATTGGTGTCCTGATACTCATCAACCAAAATATATTTAAATTGTTGCTGATACTGGGCTAGTTTTTCTGGTTGAGTTTGAAACAGCTGATTGGTCATCATCAGCAGATCATCAAAATCCAGAGCCTGGTTGCGGCGTAAAATCTTTTGATACTCGATGTAGACTTTAGCAACTGTTTCCTGGAAATAGCCTCGGGCGTACTGGGGATATTCCATCTCAGAGATGAGTTCATTTTTAGCCGAGGAGATGGTATAGCGGATTGAGTTTGGATTAAACTTTTTTTGGTCAATTGCTAACACACTCATAGCCTCTTTGACGGCATCTTGAGCATCGCCTTCATCATAAATAGAGAAGCCTGGTTTGAGTCCGAGCAAATATCCTTCCCGGCGTAAGATTTTGGCACAGATTGAGTGGAAAGTACCCATCAAAGGTTGAACGGAGGTTTTACCAATCAGGTGTAGGATTCTCTCTTTCATTTCACCGGCGGCTTTGTTGGTAAAAGTGACTACCATGATCTGATCGGCTGAGACCTTTTTTTCTGAGATAAGATAGGCTACTCGAAAAGTCAGGACTCTGGTTTTCCCTGATCCGGCGCCGGCCAGAATGAGTTCAGGTCCTTCGGTTGTTTTAGCAGCTTGTTGTTGAATTGGGTTTAGACCATCGAGTAAGTTGGGCATTAGGAGCTTAGTGTAGCATAAAAAAAAGCCCCTGGGCGACTGGGGAAAGATACCATATATAGTAGCTTGACCATTTAGCTTAACAATATGTTAGACTTGCAGCATGAAAACAAGATACTTACTATTATCTGTAGTCATTCTCATGGTTATTTTAGCGGGATGGTATATAGTGAAAGAAAAAAGTACAGAAGAGATAAGCAATAAGGATGTTGTTCCTAGCGTACTAACTGTTGCACCAGAGGGTAATTTTAGTTATGAATGCCAAGCTGGGAAAAGTGCTTTTGATGTTTTAGATGAAAAAGCTGAGGTTGAGTATGACGAAAGTTCGTTTGGTAAATTGGTTACTTCCATAGGTGGAAAGTCACAGGGAGATGGTAAGTATTGGTTGTATTCAATAGAAGATAAAGAAGCGACTGTAGGGGCCACGGCTTATATTTGTCAGGGAAGTGAAGAGATAAAATGGGAATTAAAGTGAGTGAAGTAGTGGATGAGAGACTAGTTAATTAGTCATATTCTCTTTCACCAATTAACTGATTCACTAATTCTCTGATTAACTTGTTATGAATAACCTAAGAATACTTCCATTTTTGCTGATTTTCATTGGGGTTGCTATGCGACTACTTCCTCATCCAGCTAATTTTGCTCCTATCACAGCAATTGCTTTATTTGGAGGGATGTATTTACCTAAAAAGTACGCTTTTCTTTTGCCACTTGTCGCGGTTTTTCTGAGTGATTTGTGGTTGGGATTTGATTTTGGCTCGATGTGGGCAGTTTATGGCAGTTTTTTACTAAGTGGAGGAATTGGTTTATATGTCAGGAATCATAAATCTGTACTGTCAGTAGCTATGGGGACGGTTTTGGCCTCAGTTTTATTTTTCTTCATTACAAATTTTGCAGTTTGGTATGGGACTAATATGTATACAAAGAATTTAGCCGGTCTGATCAATTGTTATATTGCTGGAATTCCTTTTTATCGTAATACTTTGATGGGAGATTTGTTTTTTACCGGGTTATTTGTAGGGGGTTATGAGTTGGTACAGAATTATCTAAGAGCTTTTTTACCCAAAAGATTAAAAAAGGTTATTTAGGTAAGATAAATAATGCGAGTATTATTACAAATAATATTATTAAGAACGCCATTATTTTCCCAAATTTCTCAACAACAAAAGGCATCTGTTTTAATAGGAGATAGATCGGCAGGGTGAAAACTATTCCTGAGCCAATTAAAACTATTGGAATGTAATATATTAAAAAAACAAAACTAAATCCAGGAAACCAGTTTTTTCCATACCCGATCAGAATGAAAAAACCAATACCCATGGATATAAAAAAAGATAGGATAGCTAGTCCGACGGTTGTACCCATAATTACATCTTAGCACAGAGAGGTTGTTTTTGTATGACATACAATATCTAGTACAGATTTCCTTAAAGATAGTACTTTTCAAACAAATATATTGGTGTTACTATATTTGTCCAATGGTAACACTTCTTGATTTCTGGGCACCATGGTGTGGTCCATGCAAAATAATGAATCCGGTGATCGATGAGCTGGAAAAAGATCTAAAGCTTAAAGTTGATCGGATCAATGTCGATGAAGCTCCAGATAAAGCTCAACAATATGGAGTGATGAGTATTCCGACATATGTAGTATTAAAAGATGGAAAAGAGGTCGGACGAAAAATCGGTGTTGTCGCTAAAGCTGAATTAGCTAAACTTCTTCAAGGTTAATTTTCATTTGTTAAAATATCCTTTATGCAGCGTGATGAGGCTTTTTTTAAGCTGGGCTTTAAAGACCGTGTGATCCAGATTAGCCAACAAATCCCTCAGGGTAAAGTAACTACCTATGGAACGATCGCCATTTTAGCCGGTGTGCCTCGTGGAGCCCGGATGGTTGGGGGGATTTTACACTACAATTCAGATGAATTTAATTTGCCTTGGCAGAGGGTGGTAAACAGAGTTGGTTTTATTTCCACCAGATGTGAAGATCATCGGAGACAGGAGCAAAAAGCGATTTTAGAAATGGAGGGGATAGAGGTTGGGGATGACTTCGTGATAGACTTAGAGAAATACGGATGGTGGGGATAAGGATAAATTCGAAATCCTAAACCCTAAATTCGAAACAAATTTAAAATATTAAAATTTAAATTATTAAAAACCGTTTTGGATTTTCTAAATTTGAATTTAAGATTTGTTTTTAGATTTCGATATTTGTGCTTCGTATTTAAATTTATGAAGAAGCTGTGGATTATTGCTAATTTTAAATCAAATCTGTCTTTAGCTCAGACTATTGAATGGATAGAAACAGTGGGCCCAAAGTTGGAGAGAAATGAAAATATTGTAGTTGGATTTTGCCCGCGGTTTTCTGCTTTGAGTGAAGCTGCTAAAACAGTAAAAGTAAATAATTTCCCTTTACTAGTTGGATCTCAAAATATTTCCCCTTTTTCTGAGGGAGCCTATACAGGAGAAGAAGCGGCGGTATTTTTAAAAGAGATGATTGATTTTTCTCTAATCGGTCATTCGGAAAGACGTCAGCATTTTGCAGAGACAGATGAGATGGTGGGTGAAAAAGTGAATCGGGTGAATGAGCAGGAGATAATGCCTTTGGTCTGTGTTCAAAATGCCGAGACACCTGTTCCTTCAAAGGTGAATGTGGTGGCTTATGAACCGGTGTTTGCTATCGGTAGTGGGATTCCTGATACTCCTGAGAACTCGGAGAAAGTTTCTAAACAGTTGGTAGAACTTCACCCCAGTGTTTCAGTTTTGTATGGGGGGAGTGTCAATAAAGACAATGCGGCTGCTTTTATTCAACAAGAGCATATAAGTGGTTTGCTTATTGGAAAGGCCTCTTTGGAGGCGGAGCATTTTGTAGCGATTGTCAACGCGTGTTCTTCGTAGTACAGTTAATAGACCCGTTAAACTATTCGGTTTATATTTATGGATTTTGAACTTAAAAAACTCAACATGAAGCACCCAGTAGAGAATAAAAAAAGATCTCGGGCGAAAATTCGCTGGTGGGTGATATGGACACTATTGGTATTTCTAGTCGGTTTATTTGTTTGGTTTATGACTCATTCGACTGGAAAGCAGGTTTTTGAATTTGCGATGTCTGCTGCTAGTGGGCCGTCTATTAAGTCTACCGATGACAGAGTAAATATCTTATTGCTTGGTTTGGCTGGAGGAAAACACGATGGAGCAACTCTGACAGATTCCATAATTGTAGCTTCGTATTCTTTGAAAAGTCATAAAGTCACCATGATATCGGTACCAAGAGATCTTTGGCTTGATGGTATAAGTGAGAAAGTAAATGCAGCATATCAGGAGGGTGAGGAGCGACCTGAGGGTGGTCTGGCTTTTGCTTCAGATAAAATTGACGATATCATCGGAATACCTATTCATTATGCAGTGAGGATAGATTTTGCTGGTTTTGCAAAAGCAGTGGATTTAGTCGGTGGGGTAGATGTAGATGTCCCCAAAACATTTGATGATTTTAATTATCCGATAACTGGTAAAGAGGAAGACCTATGTGGATTAATAGAAAAAGAAGTTGAGATAAGTGAGGAACAAGCAAAAATTCTTAAACTCAAGCCGGGTAAACAAAAGCTTTTGGTCGACAGTACCGATAAAATAGCCAGCCAGGCAGCAGATTTTGCTTGTCGTTTTGAACATTTACATTTTAATAAAGGCATTATCCATATGGATGGGGAGACTGCTTTGAAATTTGTTCGCTCTAGAATGGGAACCAATGGGGAGGGATCTGATTTCGCTAGATCTAGACGTCAACAACTGGTGATACAGGCTTTCAGAGAAAAAGCTTTATCACTGGATACATTATTTAATCCTTCTAAAATAAGCGGTCTTTTAAATACTTTTGGCCAAAGCGTTGATACTAATATCCCCAAAAGTGATTATCTAGATTTTTATAACATTGCTAAAAATGTCAAAGGAGTCGATACGATTGTTCTCGGAGATTTGGGTGAAGGCAAAAGTGTATTAGTAGTAGGAGATGTATCTAAATATGGTCGTTTTGTGATGGTCCCACCACAATCTGATTATGCACCTTTACAACTATATGTTAAAACTAAACTTGATGAAGATAGTAAAGAATCCACAGCTTCAGCTCAACCCAAGTAAATTCGTGTTAGAATGCAGAAAATAGTATATAGAATGTAGTTGGTGAGTGATGTTTTTGCTATATTCTAGATTCAATATTCTATATTCTTTTACGTATGCCTATTATTTTATTTCATGGAAATGGATTGACTGCAATATCTAGAGCGGTGTCTCAATTTCGTTCAAAATTTGATTCATTAGCGATTAGTGATTTTAATGGAAAAAATCAGTCATTTGAGCAAGTTCTCATGGCGTTAGGAACTATAGATCTTTTTTCCAATGCCCGACTAGTGATTTTAGAAAATTTTTCTGAAAAAACTGATCTGTCTTTAATTCAAACAGATGATAAAACAACTGTTTTGATTCGAAGTCAAAAAGCTTTGGGGGCAGCGAGTATTTTACTGAAATCAGCTAAATCGATTGGAGCCCAGATCCAAGAGTTTTCTGAAGCTGACGAGATATCTATTTTTCCTTTTTTGGATCTTTTAGGAGATAAAAAACAGTTGGCATATGTTCAATTGGAAAAAGTTTATGTTGAATATGGAAGTCAGTATATTTTGACCATGTTGTATTATTTTTATCGCCGTATGTTGGTGATTCCCAAAAAAACTCCATCATTTGCACTGCAGAAATTAGAAAGACAGAAACAAAATTTTTCAAAAGAGATCATTCAGCAGCTATACCAATTTACACTGGAAATAGATTTTAAAATCAAGTCAGGATTGATAGATGAAAAGATTGGGTTGCTACTAATAATTGAGAGAATTCTAAAAGACTAAAGAGCTGTTAAAAGTAGATCAGAGTCTTTTTTATCGATTAAGCCATCTTTATTTAAGTCAGCTTGTTTGATCTCAGCAGAAGAATCCTCAGTAACTTTTTTTCCATTATTTTGAGAAATGATTGCTAAATCCAAAGAATTGATTTTACCATCCTGATTGAGATCATAATTGGTATTGGATGTTGAAGTTGTTTGAGCATCTAGTTCATTTAGAACCCCTTTTAAATTGATGTTTTGTCCGATGGTTAGAGGGGGGAGCAAAGCAGAATCATTTATTGGTAGATATAAATCAACTTGTGACTGTAGAGGCCCTTTTTTAATCTGTAGTAAAGCTGTGGTATTTTTTTGAATACTAAAAGGAGCTGATAAATCTGAAGTGCGTAGATCCTTAAGCGGAATGATAAAATTTCCAGCCGTACTGGTAAAAGTTGTCATTTCAGCGGCTCCATCAATATGAATTGTTACTAATGCTTCATCAATCGGATTTAAATTGGTATTTAACACGCTGCCACGCAACGGTTTGTTTTGTGTAGTTGTTTCTAAAGCAACAGCTGTTTTGAAAGATAATGGTTTGGGAGGATATTTTATCCCATTTGCCATGATCTGATAATAGTAATTTGTGTCAGGATTTAAATTGCGCAGAGTGACAAAATGGATCTGTCTGTTTCTTGCTTCATGCATGTCACGATTGTCCATTTGTTGGTCATTTAAGGAACTGTTTGTGCCATAGGCTATTTGACCAATACTGGGTGTTTCTGTCCACCAGGTGATAGTAGCTTGATCAGCCAATAGATTGGTAACCACTATTTCAGTTGGGTTGTAAAATGCGCGTTGTTTATTAGATAAATTTTGCTGATAAAAATATAGAAATAGTCCCAACAGAAGAGCTGTAATTAAAAGTGACAGTCCAAACAAAGTTGGTATACGGGTAGTTTTATGTCCGACAAACTCCATTAAAGATTTCCTCCTAATGTCGCCGATGTTGAGGCATTTAATCTAGGAATTTGGTCTGATGGGAATGGAAATGGAGTAGCGTTTGGATTTACCGCTGGCTGGGCTGAGTTGCTAGCTGTGCTAAAACGAGAAGTTTTTTTATTTTCGATCTGCAGATCCGTTACAGGTGTAACTTCTTTAATCTGATCGATTATTTTAGGATCAAACGAAGGATTAAGCGGACTTAGCAGTGTAGACAATTTGGGATTTATTTCTACACTAGGACGAGTATGAACAATATCGGCAATTATCCAGATAATGATCACAATAAAAGTTACTACAATAATAATTAAAAATTGTTTATTATTCATAAGAATTTATTCATTATTCATAAGAATTTATTCATAAGAATTTAGTTTTTTAAATAATAGGCTTTAGCATTAACCACCATTAAGATTGTACCTCCATCGAGACGACTCATACTAATTGATTTTATGCTAATCAAACGTTCAATTTTTTTGAGGCTTTCCAGTATTCCGCTCAGTTGATTGTAGGTCCCCTGAATACTAAAAGAGAACTCTGCTTCCTGGACGGATGCGTCTTTGTTGGGTGATAGTACTAATGGTTCTAGATTGACAGGTTGAAATTGAATTCCAGCAACAGTTGCTTCATAACGAGTAACTAGTGATCCTAAAACTGCTGATATAACAGGTAAATCCGGTTGATTTGGAACCAGATTAGCAAGCTTTGTTTTGACACTCGGATCAAGAGCTTCGAAATTGGCTCGACCTTTGGCTAAACTTTCTCGTTTTGAAATAACATTGTCTAAAACGCTTTTTTGTTCGGCTACGCTTTTTTGTAAAGCTAAGATGGTTACAACTGTTGGCCTGATCGCATACATTGCAAATATGGATATAGCAATCAGATTAAAAATAGTAGTTGCATAGGACCTGACAAATTTGTTTCGAGCGATCGGTTTGATATAGGTGTAATAGCGAGAATATTTAGGTTGCATTATTTTCGTTTTGTTCCTCCAGATAAACTAAATAATATTTCTTGTTTATCATAATTTAATGAATCTAGAGCAATATCTTTGAATAATTTAGTTCCCTGAGCGTCTTGAAGGGTGCGCAGTTTTTTTATAAATAGTCCTAGATCGTTGATAGATGTAGTGCGGCCGATTAGTTTGATGTTTAAAAATTCATTTTGGGCGTCATTGGATTCCAGATTTAGGCTATTGATGCGTACACTGGGTGGTATTTCACTGGAAAGATTATCAAAAATTCGTTTCCAGCTGGGAGTATTGGCGTAAACTGTTCCTATGGTTTGAAATTTGCTTTGAGTTTGGTTGATCAGTGCTTCATCAGCGATCATTCCTTCAATGAAAGGTAAGTCTTTATTGATACTGGTTTTAATATTGTCCAGATCATAATCCAATTTAAAACGATAAATAAAAGCTGACACGACGATAATTTCGGTAAAAATTACAATGTACCGGCCATATGAGACTATCCAGCGCAGAAAGCGGGTTGGCAGTGAAGGTGGGATTTCATTCGGATGAAGTAGGTTTAGCTTCAACCGAAGCTGATTTTTTGGGGCAGTTTTAGCCATATGCAAAAACCTCCTTTGGAAAGAAGGCTTAATCAATTGTAGATCTTTGGGATAGAAAACGTAAGATATCAAG
>CAYOMO010000057.1:0-9602 GCA_964405065.1 uncultured Gammaproteobacteria bacterium | reverse complement strand
GCAGATCGATGCAACTTTTGTCACATGTTCTTTACATCATCAGTTCAAATAAAATTTAAATCCAAATTGCTTAATCGATTTATTACTCTTTTCAGATCTCTCTACCCAAAGAATACTCCAGATAATTTTGCATGAGGTTATTATAAAAAAGGCAAAATATATATCTATGGGTTGATTAAAGTCCGAAAAGTTGGCTGGTTTGATCATCCAAATATCTTTTGGCATAGGGATAAGTTTGTCTATAAAGGCGACACATTGTCTCAATTCCGGAAATTTCAGTTACGGAATACTCCTGATTTACTTTTGACTGCAGAGATTCTTCTAAAAGATCAATCAGTTTTTCATCGGGGACACCTCTACTCAAACGGCCAAGTATCGGTCGGCAGAGTGGCATGATTTGCTCAACCGTAGATTTATCAAAAATATAGTTCTCTACCATTTGGTCGACTCTAGGCTGTGGATCTGATTCAGACTCACAAAATTTCATCAAAGCAAGCTGGTCTAATATCATCATTCCGGCATCAAAGGCACTGTTTAAAGCGATAGTTGTTTCAGGAGGCAGATTTGGAGTCGTATTTAATAAAATGCGAATTTCTCGCGGAAGAACACTTTTTATTGCAAAGATTGATATAGTTGATGGGGCCACAGGAAAGCCATTAGTGAGACAGTCACCACTACCAATAGCCATGGTGAAACCTGATTTTTGAGGTAACTCCGAAGTATTTAAATACTTTATAGAAAAATCTTTTGTCTGGGCATTTAATATTAGCTCAGCATTCCGACTGGCGTATTCAAGCATAAGCTATTATATCACAGCAATTACACTATAAGACTAAAAAGTCTCTTTCCACCAGAGGTTGAGGCGGTAAAAAAAAGATGGATCAGTTGGTTTGGGAATAAAATGTTTGGCCTAAGTTGAAAACAACCGTCTCAGATCATTTGAAACAAACTGATTGGCATAAGGGTAGGTATGTTGGTATAAATCAATAGCTGTATCAACGCCTACACTGATACCTGTCGGTATACCTGGTTGTCTATATATTTTAGCCTGGGACGCTAAAAGATCTATTAGATCTTCATCAGCTACGCCACAAGCCAATTGTGATTGGATATCTTTTGTAAAATCATGGTATAAAGCAAGTGTGTTAGAGGATTTTTCTACCCCCATTTGGTTTAAAAGCGTTTTAAGAACCGTATCTGGATCGGAGTTTCCCTCGGTCATTTTCATAAATTGCAGAGTCCCCATTATAGCTTGAGAGCCATCAGCTGCTTGATTCAAAAAAGCAGAAAGTAAAGGGAGATTGGAAATTGTCAAATTAGCTGCAGTTTCCCGGAGTGGAAATGAAAAATCTCCAATAACCGATAATGCACTGAGTGTTGATGGTGCAGAAATCAGCCCAAATTTTCTAAGTGCGGGAATTCGACCTTTAAACAAACTGTCTCTTGTTGATTGATCTTGATAAAAATCTCGATATACACTTGCCTGAGCTTTGACTATCTCTGTGCCTATTTGATCTTCTATACTTTTCATCAGGCTATTGTACTCCTTTTTGAAGCAAAATACACTATAAGACTAAAAAGTCTCTTTCCACCAGAGTTGCAGACGGTAAAGTAGGGAGGGATCGGTTGGTTTGAGGGTAAAGTTTTGCCTGGTGGTACTACCAAGGTCCCCCTTGGCGATATGAGCAGACTGGGTAGCAAACTTGTCGCTTTCAATAATCAGATCCATTTCACGAATCGGAAATTTTAGGGAATAGAATCCATTTTCATCAGTTAAAACCTGATTGCCATCACTCGTTTTCACTTTGACTCCTGATATGGGTTTGTCTAGCTCATCAACAATCCGGCCAGACACAATCTGCGGAGTGAAATATTCTTTAATCACCTCGTAAGCCAGTCGCGGCTTTCCAGACTCATCCACCAGCTCAGTTGTCCCATGCGACAATACCCAGTAATTAAGCCCATCGACACTGCCGTTGTGGCGATACATGGTCTCAAGGACAGATCGGATAAAGTCGGCTTGTTGCTTTTCCGTCATTGAGCCATTCATATCCGGGATTGGCGCCCCAAATTCGCTGACCAGCGTTTTAGTCTGAGCTGATTCAAAATAGTCGAGATATTCACTCATTCCTTTTGGATTGGGGACATAATGATCGATCTGGACTCGGTTACCCAATTGTTTCAAACTTTCTGAGTCTAAGACCTCTTTGGCTCTGCCACCAATGATCGACTGTCGGACATCAACTGGGATATTAATTTGCTTAAAAGCCGCTTTAGTAGCATTCTGTTGTTTGATGACAAACTCCCGGAACTCCTGATCTTTCGCCGGCTGAGGCCAGTGTCCGGCATTTTCACACTCCGGACAGGGATCAAAAATATCTCCACTTTGAAAAAGCTCGGCATTTTCTTCTATAAATTTGACTGTTTTAGCAATATGTTGCTCTGGTGAGAGATTTTTAGGATATTCAAACCACCCTTCCCACTCAGACCAGTTACCTCGAAAATAAACATTTAGATCCTGTTCCCTGGCAGCTTTTACCCACCGTCTTAAATAAGGCAAAAATTCTTTATCATAGGGGGTTCCAACAGAAACATAATTTGCTCCAGTTTGCTTGATCAGCTTCATCTGTTGAGCGATAGTGGTATCAAATTCTGGATGGTTAAGCTCCTGGCGGGCTTTATCCCGCGACAGTTTCATCGTATCAATCGAGCAGATCTCCCACAGACACTCAGTCCGCCGGGGCTGCGGATTGACCAGCTCTTCTGAATGCACAATGGGTGAAACATTAGACAAAACAAGAACACCCAAGACAGAAAATAAAAGCATAGTGAATTTTTTCATTAGAAAAGTGTAGCTTTATTATATGAAATCTCTGTATGAGCAGTCGAGTTTAAATCAACTACGTAGTTTTTTTAGTTGTGCTCTCATGTCACCTAGGATGTCCTATAGTTGATAAATCAGCCAGTATGATTTATACTCTGCAAATGGCTGAAAATCCTTTAAAAGTCAAATACGGTGATTCATTAAAAGATATGAAAGATTTTTATGAAATAGTAGCTGATGAATCTCTTATGCAGGGCTTATTTCAAGCAAATGGGGTTTCGGCTGAAGTTCTCCAAGACGTAAGCATAGATTTACAGCATCAATCATATAATTCGCTTGGTACACCAGCAGCTGGGAGTTATTCGCCTTCGGATAGTTCATTAGATATATATCTCAAACCATATTGGGAAATATATCATCAAAACAGAATTTTGGCTGATCAGATAGCATCTGGGGATAAAAAACCCCATAAAAAGGCTTTCCATCCTCTTTTAACAACTGAAAGATTGGGCGGATATTTGTCTAACAACAACATCGATCTAAAAAGACGACTAAGTTTTGCTGATAAATTATTAGTTCAGGGGATAAATAAACAACTCAATATCACATTTATGCACGAAGCAAAGCATTTGATTGATGATAAAACAGATCCAGCCGTTGCTAGAAACCATTTATTGCGGGTTTATTCGGGATTATTGGGAGGAGCTGTTTTTGGATGGTGGCTCTCTGGAAATGTTCCAAATACTGAGGTCTTTCCTATTGATCTGGGTAAAAGTCTTGTAATGGCGGGTGCTTATGGATTTGCTGGACTCTCTATTATGCGTAGGTGGATGAATCCAGGAGAAAAAAGAGCTGAA
This sequence comes from uncultured Gammaproteobacteria bacterium, assembly GCA_964405065.1. Taxonomy (GTDB): domain Bacteria; phylum Patescibacteriota; class Microgenomatia; order Daviesbacterales; family UBA10151; genus CAZWRN01. The sequence goes on along the minus strand of CAYOMO010000057.1, from coordinate 5,921 downwards.
AAATTTGGAAATGAAGGAGTTAAAAATTTGGGTACAAGAAAGTTTTTATCATTCCATCCCAGATTAGATTGGCGAAGCACAAGTAGATGGGAATACTAATTGCGGATTCTCTGATAAATTCCAAATTTCTCGTAGTTGTAGATCAACTTATATTTATCTTTAAAAGTCGGATGCTGATGAATAGCTCGATATACGGAATCAGGTGGGAAAGACAGTGTTGCAATGTATTCCACATACTCTGGAGGATTAACTGTAGAATCTTCCCAATATTTCCGGGTCCCTTCATGAATATAATTTTTCATCGGTATCTGAGTCCTCGCCACAAAGGCATCATGAGAAGCCAGACTGGTCAGTATCAACCCGCCCTGATAATGCTCCCGAAACCACTTACTGGCTTCAACGGTGTACAAAGTCTGCTGTTTACCATACAAACCATCGGCCAGAGAGATCGGAATACCGGCCTGGATAAATAAATAACATTGCCCCACCAGCAATAAGACCACCACAAAGCGCAGATATTTATGCGAAGCGATCAACCCTAAAAGCAAAGCAATAAAAGGCAGCGCCATCATCCCGTAACGAACATTAAACATCCCCGGGTCTTTAGGAGCTTGGGGCACATTCATCGCCGACTGTCCGACATATAAAGCAATCACATTAAATAAAATCGGAGAAAAAGCAGCTAGCAGGGTAATCAAATATTTTTTATGTTTTAGTAAAAATGGAACTATCAAGACCCCGACTACTGCACTCAAAAAAAGTATCAGGCCATTGTTGTCGACCATCGACCAGAAATAATACAAACTCGCCAGATAGACATTGCCTTCAGTCGGCAGCTGACCAACATTTTTCAGTACCCGCTGCTGAGCATAGGCAGAGTAAGGCCCGGTGATAAAATACATCGGATCGCCAAAGATCATCCAGTTCCAGAGTACCCACATCCCGATCCCAAACCCACCCATAAACAAAAAAAGCACCAGGCTACTTTCAGCTTCCTGCCGTCCCCGCCATTTCCAGATCCAGAGAGGCAAAAGGGCGGATAAAAACATAAACAAAAACCAGCCATCATAACGGATCAGTGTCGCCGCCGCCACAAACATACTAGAGATCAAAAGCTGTTGGATCTGCCAATGCTCGACATATCTAGCCAAAAAATACACCGCGGCACAAAACATCGCAATCAGCAGCGGCTCAGTCATTGGTGTTGTCTGGATATACAAAAAGTTGGGATTGAGCGCCATCACCGCTGCTCCTATCACCCCGCCAACCACACTTTTAGTGATGGTAAAAACAGTTTTATAAGTAAAAAGAACACTTATCAAAAAAGCCAGCATCGAGACAATACTGCCGGCAAATCCGGTATGCCAGAGATCATCATTTATCGCAAAAGGGATCATCAAAAGATGCGGCAGAGGCAGCCAGACTGTCCCGATCTGGGCAATACCTGGAGTCAGATTGTCGATCACCCGGCGGGCAATATTTAAATGCGAGGCAGCATCGTTGTAGGTCAAGATATAGTTGTTGGTATAGCTAAAATAAAGTGCGATGCAGGATAAAAAGAATGTGGCAAAAATTAAAATAGGTGTCGTGATCTGATAAGCTTTGGTCATTAATTTAAAGTGATATCTGGTTTTGTTTTTATTTTATAGATATACATACCATCATTGTCATAGACACGATTGTAATAAAGATCTAAAGCAGGAGAATCCTTAAGATATTTGGTGACCTGGTCGTCTTTGTTATATGAATCAAAAATTATCCAAGTTGCATATCTTTGAGGATCTTTTTGTGATTCTTTCCAATATTTGTCAGTTCCCTCATGTATATACGTTCTATACTTTAGACCCATTTGAAGCATTTGAGGGTCATGTTTTAATGCGCTAATCATAATTTTGCCACCATCATAATTTTGTTTCATCCATACCATCATCTCTTTTTCTTTCTTTGTCCCTTGAGTAATATTTCCTTCAATATTTCGCGGTAGTTGAAAAATTAGTACCCATGATGGATATATATATGTGTATATCTGGATAGATAAAAGTCCAAGTACGATAAATTTTACTAAATAATTTCTTATTCCAAATAAATACGAAACTAATAATGTGATCATGGGTAACATCAGTAATCCATAACGAATATTAAACTCTGGAAATTTAAATATCTCCGGATTCATAATATTTTCGATATTTAATATTGGTTGATCAATAGGAGTATTTCTCATTAAAGTAGAAATCATAAAAGCAAACATCGAAAAAGATAAAAGAACCGGTAAGAAATAAAATGTTTTTTCTTTGATTGAGCGATAAGCCAGAACAGGTAAAGCTAAAATTGCCAGAAGTGTGGGGATTAATCCATTCATCCAAACAATTGCTGTAAAATACTCAACAACTGCTTCAATAAAATTTAGATGGTTACTAAAAACATGGAGTTGAGTATTTCCATCACCCACAGTATGACTAGCCGTATAATAATTTTTCCAATATAAAGGGTCTCCAAAAATCGCTGTCAGATAAATAGTCCAGAGGCCAAATCCAAAACATGCCAAAAATGCAAACAGTACAGTATTACCTTCAGCTTGGTGGTACTTTTTTTGGCTAATTACAGAATAAATAAATACCATAGGAATAGAAGCCAATAATATTGCGAGTGCTTCATATCGAATTAAGCTAGCACAGCTGACCGCAATTGCGGCTAACATAAGGTACTGAAGATTCTTCTCGTGTTTGATCCAAAGAATAAAATAATAAATAGTAATTGAGAGCACACATAGATAAATAGGTTCTGACATAGCTGTTGTTTGTAAATACCAGAGATTTATATTTAATGAATAAACTAATACTCCTAAAAATGCTGCTAATGAAGAGTTTGTTAAAATCTTGGCAGATTTAAATAGAAACAAACCACCGATTATAAATGCAGGGATAGAGACTAAAGCTCCCGATATCCCCGTTTGCCATAAAAAATCATTCCATACGAAAAAAAGTTGAAGAAGTTGAGGTAAAGGTAGCCACACATTTCCGAGCTGAGCCACACCAGGTGTTAAATTATCGATTATCTTTCTAGAAATATTCATTCTAGAAAGTGAATCACCATATAACAAAAGTTGGCTATTCGAATAAAAATAAATAAAAGATACAAAACTAACTAAACATAACGTAATAATTAGCAGATAATTTTCATATTTTAAAATATTATTTATAATTTTTTGCATTTTATTTTCTATGTTTTATTATTTTAGCAGGAACCCCACCAACAACAGTATATGGCGGGACATTTTTGGTTACAACTGCTCCTGCTCCAACAACTGAGCCTTTATGAATAATTACACCAGGTAATATAATTGCGCCATAACCAATCCAAACATCATCTTCAATAATGACTCTACCAGTGATCAATCCTTTTTGCTCATACATAGGAATGTCAGTTCTTGAGTATTCATGCATTTCATTCATAATACATACATAAGGTGCAATTTGGATAAAATTGCCAATAATTAAGCCACATTTATTTGATCCTAGTTCAACATGATGATTAATATAAACATGATGTCCAAGAGCAACGTTAGAAGGGTTTTTACATATAAAATTTTCCCGTATAAAAATAGTATGACCAGCTGACTTAAAAAAAGGTTTTAATAATATAGCTCTAAGGAAAGACGGTAAGTGTTCAATTTTTTTTATCAACGTATACATAAATTTACACCGAAATATTTCTACTTTTCGAAACTAAATCTTTAAACCATTTTGGATAAAACTTTCGCAAATGCCATATGATTAATGCGTAATAATAATTTGGGTAATCTTTTCGATGTTCATTTATCATTCTGATAGTAGCTGTAATTTGAGCATTATTTTTTGTTTGGCTAATACCATTTGGGTTCATTCTATATGCCACCATCAACTCTGGTATGTTTATAAATTTACCTTTTGTTCCTAGCTTAAGCCATAAACCATAAACCATAATCTTCAGCATATTTACCTGGAGTTCCGTAGCGGATATACTTACCGAGCATTTTTCTTCTCAGTAGAATACTACTACTTATAAAGCAATTATGAAGAAGCATACTTTTTTTAATTTTTGAATAATCAGTTGGATACTTTAAAGTAAAAAGTTCATTATTATTAGTATCAATAACTTTTGCCCATGAACCAACAAATGCAAGATCATCGTCTTTGTCCATGATTAAAACTTGTTGATAAAGTTTGTGGGGTTCAATCCATAAATCATCACTATCAATTCTGGCAATATATTTTCCTGAAGACATAGATATACCTTTATTTAAACATATCGGTGCCCCTTTATTTTCTCGATATCGAAAAGTCATTATTCTTTTTTCACTTTTACTGTATTTTTCTATAATGAGTGGGGTCGAATCTGATGATGCGTCATCAATAATTATTAATTCCCAGTTTCTGAAACTTTGATTAAGGATACTTTTAATTGATTGTTCTAAAAAATTTTCGTCATTAAAAACTGACATAATTATCGATACTTTCGGGTTAATCATATTTATCTCCTCTCAATAAAAATGCAAAGGGATTCGAAACATTATTTGAATTTCTATAAAATCCAGAAAAGCTGAGTCGGAAATTGTATTTTCTTAACAATTCAATTAATTTATCAAATGAATTCTGTGAAATTTCAGGAATAACATGGAATTCCATAATTATCTTATCAGTCTTTGGTAGTACTTTTTCCAGCTGCTCCAATAAACCGCCTTCTGCTCCTTCTATATCAATTTTGATTAAATCAATCTGAGCTAATTTGGTGATTTCTTTGAAAGAACTGATTTTTTTTATTTTAATAGTATGTTCCTGTATGTCACTCTGTAATTTGTAATCAGAAGTCTTTTTATTTATAGTCGAAGAGCCAGAAGTTCCTATTCTATCGCTGTATAATTTGACGGTTGATTCTGTATCACCTAATCCAACATTAAAGATATGTACATTCGAGAAGTTATTTAATTGTATATTCTTTTTAAGTAGATTAAAGGCTGTAGGGAGAGGCTCAAAAGCATAAATCTGACACTTTGGAAAAATCCATTTAAAGTAGATTACCGAATCTCCAATATTTGCACCAATATCAATAATTACGGGTTTATCAGTTTTTGAATTAAAAAAATATATATTTTGACCAAAAACCTCAAAAAATATATGAGCAACTTGATTTATATCAATATATGCGAATTTAAATCCAAGAAAATTATATATATCCTTTCTAATTAACTTTGAGAAAAAACGAAGCTTAATATAATGGTAAGTAATTATTATCCCATTAAATAATCCTTGGTATTTTATACATTGAATAATAGTTTCAATTAAACTAAATATTCTGTCTTTTAAAGCTAAATTTTCCTTAGTTAAATTTTTCATATTAAATTTCCAAATATTTTTTTGCTCATTATTAAATCAATATAATTTGATGAAAAATTTTGGTCAAAATACTTTTTTACAGCATTAGGAAAAATTTGTTTATTCTTTTTATTGTTATAAATTTGATTGAAAATATGGATAAAACTCGTTGCATCTTTTGGAGCAGGGGAGTATTCGATTTGCCTGTCTAACTGGAGTGAGACTTCTTCCGAATCAACAATAGTTAAGCCAAATGACAGTGCTTCTAAAATGCTTAGTGGCATTGATTCCGCCCGAGATGGAAGAAATAAAACTTCATTGGCAGTATAAATTTTTGCAAGTTCGGAGGGTTTTACAAAACCTTTATAAATACAGTTAGAGTTCCTCTCAGCAAGATCTTGAACAGACGATTGGTAGGGCCCATCACCCGCGATAGTAAAGACAAAATGAGGGGGAGCATTTTCAATTACTTCTAGCAGTCGATCCGTCCCTTTTCTGTGTGAAAGTTCACCTACATATAATATATGTAGTTTGTCATCAGACTGGATCTTAGTAGTTTGAATTTGAGTT